>CAMCWM010000234.1 GCA_945882215.1 Akkermansia muciniphila
GGGTTTGTGTCGCCAAGCGGCGGTGGGGCCTGCGGGAATGAGGATGAGATAAGCGGAGCCGAGCCATAACAGGATGATGACAGGCCAGACGCGACGTGCGGTTGATTTCGCTCCGAGCACCGCAGCGCCGAGGCTAAGCAACAACGTCAGCAGCATGACCAAGCGCCAGGCACCCGGTGCCGTGAGCCATGGAAGAATTAAAAAGCCTCCAGCCAATGATCCCGTAATGGCTCCGAGGGTGTTCGCGGCATATGCGTAACCGACATGACGACCCGCATCGCGATTTCCCGTTCCCAGCAAGCCGACGAGTAGAGGAAACTGCACGCCTGCGAGAATGGACGGCCCCAGCACGAGCAGACTGGAGATCAGCGTCCAGCCAACGACCTGGCCGGACAACCCGAGAGCGCGCAGTTGATTTACATCGACGGCGAAGACGGCAATGCGATCTCCCAACGCCCAAGGCAATGCCAGGAACAGCGCCTGCCATGCCGCGACACGGGCTAGCGCGGCGAGCGTCACGGCACCTGCTCTTGAGGCCCAGATCATGCGATACAAGAGGCCGCCGATCCCGATGCCCGTGAGCGCGAGTGCCAGGATCAAACCGAAGCCATACACGGAACTGCCGAGCAGCGGAGCGAGGAGGCGAAACCAGACGAGTTCGCTGAGGAAAAACGTGAATCCCGTGATGCCTGCGGCGAGATAGATGAAGCGGGTTGTCAGGTTGCTCGATGTCTCTGACTGCGATGGCGTTGGTTTCAACGGCTGCACAGGCGATGCATCACGCGCCACCCACCATGCGGCGGCACCGATGAAGAGATTCACCACAGCGGCGGTAATGACAGTGCTGCGAATGCCCCAATGCTCCAGCAGCCAGAACGTGCTCAGCAGCACGCCAGCCAGTGCTCCAAGTGTGTTCACGCCATACAACACGCCGAGGTTGCCGCGTTGCTGATCATGATCTGTCTCCACCCATTTGAACGCGGTAGGCAGGCTGCCACCCATGAGCAGGCACGGCGGAGCCAGCACGACCGTTGCAAGCAGCAGTTGCAGCAGTGTGGCGGTGATCTGGCCCAGCGATGCGATGCCGCCCGTGCTGAGATAAAGCCAGCGCACACCAGCGAGCAGCAGCGGTGTTAGCAAGGCCGCCACGCCGACACCCAATTCAATCAACGCATACAGCCGCAGGGGATTGTTGGACGCTTCGGCTTTGCGGCCGAACAGGGTGCTGCCTGCGCCCATGGCTCCCATGAAGATCGCCAACACCGCAGCGGTGGCAGGCGTGGCACCGCCGAAGACTAGTCGGAACTCTCTCAGCCAGGCCATCTGATACACGAGAGCGCATGCTCCTGACAAAGCCAGCAGCGTGGCGAGGAAGGGGAGGCGCGTGGAGGGGGGCATGAGTGAAGAGTTAGGCGTTAGAAGTTATGAGTTAGGGGAGTCTTCGTTGAAAGCTGGATCTGAAATGAGATGGTCTTCGCCGGCTTGATAGAAGGGGGCGGATTCACGCATGGTACTGTCTTTGGTGTTGTTGGCGGCACGGGTCAGGTAGTTCATGTAGCCGTTCAAGAGACGTTTGGCAGTCTCGAAGAGACGTCGGCCTTCGCCGAGCACTTCGGCAGTGATGTAAGCGTCATCGTGGGCGGTGATCAGATGGTCGAGCACTTCAAATAACGAACCCCGGGCATTGCTGCAGAACTTGTAGTTGTCGCGAAAGTGAAAGCGACCGAAGCCCTCGGCGATGTTGGCGGTGACGGAGCGTGCCGCACGGCGAGGCTGGCTTGCCAGTTCGTAGCGTTCCTCTTTCGGCAAATGCGCAACAATCTCACGGCTGACAAACAGCCGAAGATTCCGTGCCGTCTTCCAACACTCCAAGTCTTCAAATGATCGGATCGAGTCCATCAGTCCTCATAACCCATCACCTCTAACTCATCACTTAAAAATGAGCGCTTAGCCGACCGGTGTCGCCCAATGCTCGCGGTACTCACGCTTGAGCAGCTTCGAGGTGTCAGCGTTGCCGATGAACTGTTCTTTGGCGGGGTCAAATACGAGCGCTTGCCGCGTGCGGGCGGCGATGTTGCCGAGATGGCAGAGGGCGGTGGAAAAGTGATTGATGGTGATGTCGGCGTTCAGTTTCGCGCCGGTGCGGATGGCGTCGAAGAAGTTCGCGTGGTGCGCGGCAAGGTCGGGGCCGGAGGTGGGTTGGATGTCCTCAATGAGTTTGTTTTTCTCGCCGTAAATCTGCCAGCTCCCTTTCTGCTTGCCGCCGATGACCATGCCTTTGGTGCCATACCAGGCGCAGCCGTTCTCGTGACCTTCTTGAACGTAGGGCGACCAATCACGCTGCTCGTAGATGAGCTGCTTGGTTTTGCCCGCGATGTCGTATTCAAAGCCGCAGTAAAGCGTGTCGGGCCATTCCTGATCGTCGTCGAAGAAGAGTTTGCTGCCCTGGCCGATGATGCGGTTCGGATGCTGCTCCACGCCGAGGCCCCAACGCGCGATGTCGATGTCATGCACGCCGTCGTTGCCGAAATCGCCCGCGCCGAAATGATGAAACCAGCGCCAGTGGCCAGGATGATAAGTTTTCTTGAATGGAACTTTCGGCACGGCGCCGAGCCACAGTTCGTAATCGAGTTCCGGTGGCGGCTCGGAATCCGGCTGGTGGCCGTGATTCTTGCGAAGCTGGCTGTTCCAGGCCTTGGCGACCAAGATGTCGCCGATGATGCCACTGCGCAGCTTTTCGATGATCTGCGCGACTCCAGCCGTGCTGCGGCTTTGCGTGCCGACCTGCATGCAGACCTTGTTCTTTGCCGCGGCTTCGATCATTAGCCGTCCTTCGCGCAGATTGTGCGAGCAGGGCTTCTCCACATACACATGCTTGCCCGAATTCGCCGCGAGGATCGCGCCCGGCGCATGCCAGTGATCCGGCGTCGCCATCAGCACGGCCTGCACGGCCTTGTCATCAAACACTTGGCGCATGTCGTGGGCGATCTTCGGCGTCTGGCCGGTGAGTTCCTGAATCGTCTTTGCGGCTGTTTCGGCCCGCTTCGAGTCAGCGTCGCATACCCACGAGAAAATCACGTCCTTGCGCTGGCACATCGTCTTGATGTGATTGGTGCCCATGCCGCCGGGACCGATGAAGGCGAGATTGATTTTATCTGCGGCTCCGGCGGCTTTGAGAATTGCGGGCGCAGCAAGCGTGGCGAGGGCGAACTGGCGACGGGTAAGCGTGTTCATGGTGCTGCTGATACGCGAGTAAAACAGGGCTCCATGCGAAAGTGATCCATTCACCGGATAAAATCAGGAATCACATTTGAGCGGCCACTAAGGAGAGTTGAGTCGGTGTGCGACTTCGAGGATGAGAATGCAGAGGCACTGGCGGTAGATCGAGTCAGCGGCATCACTGGAGGCCCAGCTTGTTTTGCCCGCCTTGAAACTGCCGTCTGGCATCTGCGCGCCGAGCACTTCACGAAAGGCGTGTTCACGATAAAACTTCCAGTCCTCACCACCAGCCAGGAAGAAGGCATCCGTTTCAAGGCGCCAGTCATACAAATCGCAGTTGGACATCCACTTGTGCGGATCAGAGGTCACGACTCCGCGCATGAACTGAAGTCCCTGGTGGATCGCATCAGCGTTGGCTTTTGGCGCGAGCAGTTGCAATCCGGCAACGGCCCCGCCGGTGAGATGCCACTGGTTGTAGGCTCGGTCCCGCGAATCGAGGCCGAAGCCACCGTCACGGGTTTGCTTGTAGAGGATGTAGGAGACGGCGCGCTCGATGCATGTGTCCAGATTCACAAAGGGCACGCCGCTGTCCTGTGCGACACGCAAGGCCTGGAAGTGCCAGTTCGACAACGACAGGTCTTCTTTGATGGAGGTCTTGTCGTACACGATCTGCCTGCCGCCATATGTCCAGGCTCCGCGCTCGGTTTGCTGGTCAATGATGAGCTGCACCGCACGCATGAAGGCTTCCTTCAACTTGGGAATCTGCTGCGTGGCTCCGCTGGAGAGAATCACCGCCTCACCCAGAGCAGACGTGGCAATGGCATGCTCATAGGCGCCATCTCCCACGCTCTCACTTTCCCACCCTGCGGTGATCAGCCCGTGTTTGTTCTTGGCGGCCAGTTCGATCAGAAAGAGCAGCCCTTTCGTCATGGCGAGACCTCTGGGGGAGGAGTCGAAGGCATCGCAGCGGGCCAGATGGCATTGCAAAGCCATGGCGGTGCAGGCGGCCAGATGCTTGTCGCCCCAGGAGCCGTCTTGGTTTTGACGGGTGTCGAGCCACTGAATGCCCCTGCTGATGGCGGCATCCACTTGTGGAGAGCCGCCTTGCTTTTGCAGCCGAGCCGCACGCGCCTGCGGAGCGCAGCGGTTGGCGTATAGCGCTGGTAGCACGACTGCTGCGGGGGCCTGGGAGGAGGGAGTGGGTTGGCTGGTCTGCAACTGACGTGCCTGGGCCTGGCTTGCAGCGGCAAGGCGGCTGAGTTCCACCCGGTAGAGTCTGCCGCCGGTCTCCAGCAGCACGACGTTGCCTTCCATGCCACGAAACACCGCCTGGATGTCTTTGCCTGTCGTGTCCCTCCAAGTGCGGGATGGGTTCGTGTCAGGCGGCCCAGGTGACACCATGGTGGGCACGGCAGCAGGTGGCACTGAGGATGAAGGTGCGGACGCCAGTGTGGTCGGTGTTGGCGCTGGCGCGGGCGTCGAAACTTTTGGGGGAGGTGCTGCGGCGGCTTTCGGCTCGGGTGTCACCTGAGCAACGCTGATGGTCGGAGATGTTTGTGCGGGAGCGTTCTCGACCAGAGAAGGGACGACTGTCTCGGTGACGGGATCGCCATGCGAGCCAGAAGTGGCAAACCACCAGATTCCCCCGCCTCCCGCGATGAGGATCAGAGCCGTCAGCCAGAGAGTGGCGTCCTGTTTGACTTCACGCGGTGGTGGCGCGGGAATCGCTGGCTGAGGCTGCATGGGCGAGCGTATCGGCGGGCCGTTGTGGGGCGCGGATGGTGCGGATGACGCGGGTGATCTCGCAATCCTGGCGAGTTCCTCGGTGATCTGCGAAGCTTGCTGGTAACGCGCCTCGCGGTCGTCACACAGGGCGCGGGCGATGATGGCGTCAAAGCGGGAGTCGATCCCTGGCACACGCTTGGAAGGCAGTTGAAACATGCCTTGCGGCAGGTGGCCGGTGAGCATCTGGTAGAACATCACCCCCACGGCATAAATGTCGGCTCGGTGATCCACCTCCATGCCGAGTGTGAGCGCCTCAGGAGCCATGAAATGCAGCGTGCCCAGCGCCGTGCCCGGACGGGTGAGGCCGAGCGTTTCTCCTGACATGGCGCTGACCTTGGCCAGGCCGAAATCGGCCACTTTGATCATGCCAGTGGAGCTGATCATGATGTTCGAAGGCTTGATGTCGCGATGCACGATGCCGCGTTCGTGCGCATATTGCAGCGTTCCGCAGATGGTGGATATCATGGCCAGCGCATCATTTGGAGCGAAGCAGCCCTGACGGGCCAGCAGACGCGCCACGTCCACTCCCTCGACAAACTCCATCACGATGTAAAGCAGGCCGTCTGCCGTCTCGCCGGACTCATACACGGCCACGATGCCTGGGTGGTTGAGGCGCGCCATGGCACGCGCCTCGTTTTTAAACCGCTCCGCATAACCTGCATCGCGTCCACCAAGGCTCGCTGGCAGGATCTTGACCGCCACGACACGTTCCAGGCTGATCTGCATGCCGCGATAGACAGCGCCCATGCCACCGCGCCCGATGAGCCCGTTGATGACATACTGCGGCAGTTGCGCCTGCAACTCCTCAACGGATGGCGGATGCCATGCTGACGCATTGTCGGGCATCTCGTGGGCGGAACTCATCCGGTTTAATTAACAAATTAGCGCATGAAGGGAAGCATCATTTGTCGGCTCAATGAAAAAAGCATCCACCTAAGAAGGAAGGGGTGAAAAGTACATTGACTTCGTCTGGAGAAAATCATCTTCTTAAAGACAAGATGAATGTCACACGCCGCATCGTTTTGTTTGCCGTCACAGCAGCCCTTTGGCTCATGCCGGTGGCCTTGTACGGCCAGCAGCCAAGGACATTTACCAACCAGGCGGGCAAGAGCCTCGCCGCGGTTCCGTTGCGGATGAATGCCGGCGTGGTGGAGCTGAAGCGGGTTCCTGATGGACAGGTTTTTCAGATTCAAGTGAGCACTCTAAGCGCGGCAGATCAGCAATGGCTGGCGGCATGGGCGGCTGGCGGCTCCGCCAATACGGCCGCCGCCATTCCCGGTGGCTGGTCGCTCCTTCGCGTTCATCTGCCCCTGCATAAATATACGAATGTCACCGCGCCCGAAGTGGTGGGCCTGGCAACTGACGCCGCACGAGTGGGGGCTGGCACCTTTGAACTGCTACTGCCGCAGGGCGCCTGGGTTCAGGTCACGGTGGTTGATGACGTGATCACCGGCCGGCATCTGGATCATTTGATCCGCTTTGGCGGAGACAAGGAATGGAAGTTTTCAGCCGATGGCGGCCTGCTCATGCTTTCAAGAGATGGCGCTCCAGCGAAGGTCGTCGGCATCACACTGCCGGACACTTCCCCGGAAAAGTTTCTCGCGTCGGTCGATCCGGCCCGTTGCGAGCCGGAAATCAGCCTCGACACGACCAGCAGGGATTTGAAGATTCCCGAAATATCCAGGTTCAAAATCGCCGCGATCAACAGCAATTCGTCATGCTCGCTGGAGGAACTCAACGCCGTATCCGCCTTGAAGCCAAAGGCACTGTGCATTCACCTGATGGAGGATGCCGCGCAAAAAATAGATACCTGTGCCTCGCTGGAGGCCATGCTGGTGCGTCCTGGCCGCGATACTAGAAGGGAGACCCTCATCACCGCCTTGGGTGCTCTTCCGCCTGCCCGAGACTTGAGCATTCATGGCTTTGCCTTTACCCCGACCGTGCAGCAGTCTCTGGAGGCGAATGCCAAGCTTCGCATGCTGCACTTCCATGAGTCAGACAGCGGCAAGGCGGGGGTGCTACAATGGAAGGGAGTCGCTAAAAACACCAGCCTCGAAGCGCTGCACATGATGGGTGGTGTCGAACTTGATGCGGCGGAAGTGGCCCAGTTACCCGTCTTGCGTTCCCTGACATTATCTCGAAACGCTTTTCCAAAAGGCAGCGCAGGCCTGCCAGATTTGGTCAAACTGACAACTTTGGTGGATTTGGAACTTCAGGCGGAGCTGCCAGAGGTGATTTTTGACAAGTGGGTTGATGGCGGCGGACTGGCGGGGCTGGTGAAGTTGGTCGCGACATCTCAAGAACTACGCGTGGGCGGCCTGACGAAGCTGCGCATGCTTGACATGGATTTACCGTATGATGAGCGCCACCGGCATGTGGCTGAAGTGACGCGGCTCCCGGAACTGCGAGTCCTCGCGCTTTCGGGCGTCGGAAAAAGTGACATGCCTACTCTCGCGGGCTCAAAGAACAAGAGTGTGGTTGAGGCTCTGGATTTGCGGCTGCGCTCACTCGATGTTTACGCCAAAAGAGAATACGGTTCGGACTATGTGGACAGCAAGGATCTCAGCCAGTTGGCAGGCTACACAGGCCTGAAGCGCCTGGAGGTTTCGGGCGGCAACATCAAGCAGTTCGATCTGGCCCACTTTCCAGTTTTGGAATTGTTGAAGCTGCGGGATATGGACGAGCTTAAACAACTGATCGGGTTGGCAGCGGCTCAGAGGCTGCTTCAACTTGAGCTTACTGACTGCAAGATCCTAAGCACACTCGGCACCAAGGCGAAAAACACGGTGTTGCTCTCCTTGGAACTGGGCAACTGCCCCGAACTTGCCGACATCACCGCCCTGCACCAGACTTCCGCGCTGAAATATGTCACGATCAACCGTTGTGACAAGATTCCCGAACCGCTGGCTCTCGATACAATGAATTCTCTGCACAGCCTTTGGGTGCGCTCTTGTGCGCTGTTGAAGAACCGCTCCATGAGTGTCAATGCAAGCGCACCCTGATATTCCTGGCCTGATCTATCCATGAAGCCATTGTGGGCGGTGCTGGGTCGCTGGGCGCGTGGGGTATGGAGGGCATTTAATAGAGACCAGCTTAGCTGATGGACTCTGCGGGTCTTTCAAACCGCCCTTTTTGACTCATTCGAGCATGGCTCCGTGCAGAGTTCAGCACGCCCGCGTCCGCAGCAGATGTCTTCGAGAAGGAAGGGGTGAAAAGTAAATTGACTTCGCCTTGAGAAAATCTTCTTCTTGAAGACAAGATGAATGTCCCGCGCCGCATCGTTTTGTTTGCCGTCACAGCAGCCCTTTGGCTCATGCCGGTGGCCTTGTCCGGCCAGCAGCCAAGGACATTTACCAATCAGGCGGGCAAGAGCCTCGCTGCGGTTCCGTTGCGGATGAATGCCGGCGTGGTGGAGCTGAAGCGGGTTCCTGATGGACAGGTTTTTCAGATTCAAGTGAGCACGCTCAGCGCGGTGGATCAGCAATGGCTGGCCGCCTGGGCGGCTGGCGGCTCCGCCAAGACGGCAACCGCCATTCCTGGTGGCTGGTCCCTCCTGCGCATCCATCTGCCGCTGCATAAATACACGCATGTCACCGCGCCCGAAGTGGTGGGCCTGGCAACTCACGCCGCGCGACTGGGGGCCGGCATGTTTGAGGGGTTGATGATGACTGGAG
>CAMCWM010000235.1 GCA_945882215.1 Akkermansia muciniphila
GCAGTGGGACCGCGTCTCGCCGGTGTATCCCGGCAAGATCAGCATCGCCAACAGCGACCAGGCCTTCATCAAAGCCTTCAACACCTCAGGCACGCTCACCCAGCGCACGTTTACCTCGCCCTTCGGCTTGAATGCCGTCAGCGACTTCAATCAAAGCGAAATGTGGTCGCGCGGCTATGCTAGCATGGGCGGCGTCGGCAGCGCGCAGGGATTGGCGAAGTTCTATGCCATGCTCGCGCAAGGCGGGCGCTGGAACGGCGTGCAGATCGTGCCCGAGTCCGTCGTGCGTCGTCTGGAGCAGATGCTCACGCAGGAAAACGATGCCGTGCTGCTCTCGCCCATCGCCTTTTCCGCGGGCATGATGCAGGATCCGTTGAACGAAGACCCCGACTCCGATGGTGGCAAGCTCCGCCAGTTGTTCGGCCCCAGCCGCCGTGCCTTCGGCCATCCCGGCGCCGGCGGCAGCCTCGCCTTTGCCGATCCTGAAAACGGCATCGCCTTCGCCTACGTCATGAACCAGATGGAGATCGGCGCCTTGCCCGGAGAACGCGTGCAGGGGCTGGTGAAGGCGCTGTATGGCATCTGATCACTCCATGATCTCGTGCTTGCCCTCTTTGACGGCGATGCTCTTTCCGCCGCTGCCGGTGATTTTGTTTCCCTTCACCACATGCGCCTCGCCCAGGAGGTGAATGCCATCGCCAGCACTGCCGCTGATCTCGTTCTGAATCATGGAATTCTTCTGCGTGCGTGAGTTGATCTGAACCGCGTTTTTCAGGCTGCCAGTGATGGCGTTAAGCGCCACCACATTGCCTTGCTCGATGGTTTTGACCTCCGTGGCGGCGGTGATGAGCACGCCCGTGCCGCAGGCGCTGATTTCATTGCTGGCGACGAGGCAGCGCTGCGAACCGGTGAGCTGGACGCCGGTCTGGCAGCGCGTCACATGGTTGTGCGTGATCGAGCAGCCGCTGATCCGTTCTCCAAACACCACCGCCGTGCCTGCGATGTCACGAAACGTGCAGTCTTCGATCTCCAGCGCCTCGATGGCGGCCTTCGGCAGCAGCACGGCAGAGCGACGTTGATTTTGGAAAAAGCAGCGCCCTACACGCACCTTCGCCAGCTTGTTCGTCAGGCCCGGATCCGCCATTTCCGCCACAGCATCCTGACCGCCCTCGAAGGTCAGTTTCTCAATCCTCACTTCCTCGCAGGCTCCACTCAGCAAAAGCAGCGAGACCGTCTTCGGGGCGGCCTTCAGCATCGTCTCCTCCGCATCGAGACCGATGATGCGCAGCTTCTTCGCGTCTTTAATCATCAGGCCGCGTTCGATCACATGCACACCGGGCGGGATAACCACCTCGCCGCCACCGGCCTTGACCGCATCATCAATGAAGCGCTGAATCTCTGCTTCGGGGAGCGCGATGACCGGTTGAGTGGCCGACAGAAGCAGAAGGAGGCACAAAAGCTGTTTCATGATGAAGAAGTGATTCAATCGCTGTGAAACTCGCTTTTTTCGCCTTCTTTCGTTTCTTCCGGTCATCCCATGAAGGTTTCCTCCCGCCCCGGCTTCTACGTCATCGTTCTGCTCATTGCCGCGATGCTGCTGCTCACGTTGTGGATGCAGTGGAAGCTTGATTCGTTTCCAAAACGCCCGCCGGCACAAGAAAAGCCGCCTGCCGACGTTTCAAGCCGACCATGAAGCACTTGCTGATCCTCCTCGCCTTGGCGCTCACCGCGCACGCACGCCAGCCGAACGTCATCTTCATCCTCGCCGACGACCTTGGTCCCGGCGATCTCGGCTGCTACGGGCAGAAGTACATCAAGACGCCAAACCTCGACCGCATGGCGGCGGAGGGCATGCGTCTCACGCAGCACTATTCCGGCAACGCCGTCTGCGCTCCCTCGCGCTGCGTGCTCATGACCGGCCTGCATCCCGGCCATGCGTTCATTCGTGACAACCGTCAGGCCGAGAACGCCAAAGGTCTGCCCAGGATGGGCAAACCGGAGCATGAAGGACAGCACCCGATCCCGCCGGAAACCGTCACCTTGGCCGAGGTCTTCAAGGCCTTGAACTACACCACCGGCGGCTTTGGCAAATGGGGTCTCGGCGGCCCCGGATCGACCGGTGAGCCGCTGAAGCAGGGTTTCGACCGCTGGTTCGGCTACAACTGCCAGGGCGTCGCCCACAATTTCTATCCCACCTATCTGTGGGACAACGACAAGACCATTGACCTCAAGAACCCGCCATTTCTTTCCAATGACAAACTCAAGCCCGACGAAGATCCGGCGAAGCCCGGGAGCTACAAGCGCTTCCAAGGCAGCGAATACTCCGCCGATCTCATCGCGGAGCAGGCGCTCAAATTCGCCCGCGACAACCAGGACAAGCCCTTCTTCCTCTACTGGCCCACCACCGTGCCGCACGTCGCGCTCCAGGTGCCGGACGACTCGTTGCAGGAATACATCGGCAAGTTCGACGATCCGCCCTATCCCGGCGGCAAGGGTTACCTGCCGCACTTCAAACCGAAGGCCGCCTACGCCGCCATGATCACACGCATGGACCGCGAGATCGGGAGGATGATGGCCCTCATCGCTGAACTCGGCCTCGATGACGACACGATCTTCGTCTTCGCCAGCGACAACGGTCCCGTCAGCGGCACGCATCAAGGCCTCGCCGGCACTGACTGCGCCTTCTTCAACTCCAACGAAGGCCGTCGCGACGGCAAAGGCACGCTCTACGACGGCGGCTTCCGTTCCCCCGGCATCGTGCGTTGGAAGGGCAAGATCAAATCCGGCATCACCAGCGATCGCGTCACCGGCTTTGAAGACTGGATGCCCACGCTCGCCGAACTCATCGGCTCCAAGGACAAAACACCGAAAACCGACGGCATCAGCTTCGCGCCGACGCTGCTGGGCCAGAAACAGCCGGAGCGCGAGTTCTTGTATCGCGAATTCCCCAGCTACGGCGGCCAGCAGATCCTGCGCATGGGAGATTGGAAGCTCGTGCGCATGAACATGACCGGCAAAGGCGGCAAGGCGAAGGCCAAAGCCGCCACCGAAGAACTCTTCAACATCGCCACCGATCCTGCTGAAACGAAGAACGTGGCCGCCGAGCACCCCGATCTCGTCGCGAAGATGAAAGCCATCATGGCCGCACAGCACACGCGCAGCGCAGACTTCCCGATGGCGGCACTGGATCAGTGATCAGCCGCGTTTCTGGCGCAGCTTCTTGAGGTCGAGCAGGTCTTGATCGCGTCCTGCGGACTCCTTGGCGGTGATGAGGTCTTCCAGGCCCAGCATGGGCACAAGCATGCCTCCCAGTTTGGATTCCTTGCGGCGTTCCCAGCATGCGGTGAACTCCAGTCCCGGCACACTGGTGAGAAAATCGACGCGGGTTGGCGGCAGGCCGATCTGAAACATGACCCGTTCCTGGCAGAAGTCCTCTACCGTCATGTGCTCCAGCCATGCGCCGAAGATTTGCAGCGCCTGCCGCAGTCGCAGGGCGTTCTCACGCTCGGGTTCGATCCACAGGTCGAGATCCTTCGTGAAGCGAGGCTCGGTGTGAAACATGACGGCGTAACCGCCCACCACGAGAAACCTAACCTGGCATTGGCACAAAGCGGCCAAGAGTTCTTTGAAGTCGGAGTTCATGCGCTGGCCGGTTTTTCATCTCCCATGCGGCTTCCACCATCTCCCACGCGGCGGCGAAGCGCGCCTCCGCGCTCTGCGCCTGCCAGAAGGCGAGGTCGAACGAATCGTCCGCATCTTCCAGGCGGGTCATGCGATATGACATCGGTCCGCGCCGGGTCTGCACCGTGGTGATGGTGTTCTGCATGCCCGGATGATTGACCGCCATCACGTTGTTTGGCAAGCAGGCATTGAAGGAACCCGGGTGTGCGCCGCAATCACGGTAGCAAAGGCAAGGCGAAGGCCAAAGCCTCCACAGCGACCGAAGAACTCTTCAACATCGCCACAGATCCTGCTGAAACGAAGAACGTCGCCGCCGAGCACCCCGATCTCGTCGCGAAGATGAAAGCGATCATGGCCGCACAACACACGCGCAGCGCGGATTTCCCGATGGCGGCTCTGGATCAGTAAGCGCGCGAGTTCAGTGAGCCTCCCATTTGTTCCAGTGCCGTTTGCCACAGGATGCCGACGTCACTCGTCATGCCTTCAATGGGCAACCCGGCTTCTTGCGTTCTGCGCGATTTGAGGACATCGGCTTCAACTACATCGTCAGGACAGTCGCATGCCTACCGAAGTTGTTTTCGAAACTGACCAGCACTGCGTTCGTCAGTAAATCGGAAGAGTGATCAGGAAAAAGTGCTCCGAGGAGAACGCCCTGCCGCGATGAGCGGCATCTGCCACTGGCCGACGGGGGGAGGAGGCCAGACACCGCGCAGTCTGAGTGGAACGAAGACAACAAGGCGTTGGGGTGTTTAGTATGAAGTAAGTTTTCTTTTCTCCAACAACACCGTCGTCGGTGCCATCAACGAAACACGGCCGCAAGTGTGCAAGCGCTGGCTGTGAGAACTGAGTGGTGCCGCTTCAACATTCGGAGGGTTCAAAAACCGAGCTGCGAAGCCCGACGAAGGAGGAACCTGGTTGCGCTTCATTTTCCCAAATAGGCTGGCACGAACAGTTCTATTGGTTGGCTTGCATGTTCATTTTCCCAAATGGGTTGGCACAGCCAATGCCATTGGTTGGCCTGTAGGTTCATTTCCGATTCTTGAGTAACAACCAGAGCAGGACAATCGCTGCAATGATGGACGCGGCTATTACTGACCAAAGGGTTGATGGCTCTTCGCTTGTTGCCGCTTTTTTCGCATTTGGCGTTAAGGACTTCAGCACGCTCATTTTTTCGAGGGGTGCTTGCGCCGACTGATGTGGATTACTGCTTTGCTTCTTCAATTGCTCCACCCGGGTCAAAAAATCCTTCATCTCATTTCCACTTTGTCCATCCGGTCCTACCAGATCGCGCATGATTTCTTCATCTTCCGGGTGTCCAGCCCATGACAAAAATCTAGTCAGCTCGACTACCACATAATTTCGCTGGCTATAAAACATGCCCTGAGGCACTTTTTTGAGTTCGGCATACCACGCTCGTGCATGGGGAAGAAAGCGGTCTGGATTGATCCATGGATTATGATGAATTCCTTGCAGAAGATGACCGCGAGTGCCTTCTGATAAAGGATGATTGAATAGATCTATCAGAATAGAAACGGCCGCCTCGCCCCGGCGTTTCATATCCCCCGTAAGCGCCTTCTGAGCGGGGCTATTATCAAGGGGGTTCAGGCCATAAAGCGCATAAATATCCCTGAGCAGGGGATCGCTACTCTGTATCAAGGCGAGCGATTGTGGGGTTGCGTTGTTATACGCAATTGCTGCCGCCTGCCGTCTTCCATCTGGTATAGATGTGTGTGGTGCGAAGTATTGAGGATTCACGGGTTTTCCACGCAAGTCATTTTGCTGGGCGAACCCAATTTGACAAAGCGTGACCACCACCATTATGCCTGCGC
Organism: Akkermansia muciniphila; assembly: GCA_945882215.1. Taxonomy (GTDB): domain Bacteria; phylum Verrucomicrobiota; class Verrucomicrobiia; order Verrucomicrobiales; family Verrucomicrobiaceae; genus Prosthecobacter. The sequence goes on from CAMCWM010000235.1 coordinate 5,511, forward strand.
ACCAACTTATTATGATGCTGGTGGCGCGAATTTTGAGTTTCATTGAGGATGCCTTTCAATGTTGTGGTTGGAGAGTGATTGCATCCAAGTAGAAGAAGCGTTTTGCATTCAAATAGCTATTGGGTTGCCAGAGAGGTCCAGGAAACGTCATCAATAGTTGTTTCCTTGGTGGGTTTGGATGGCCTAAATGCATGAGGTGGCCGAGTTCATGACCGGCTGCTTGAGGTCCGTTAAATGAGTCAGGCACCACCAAGGCTGCATTACCAGGTGTTCCAGTGGATTCACCTCCGGCAGTATTTCCAAATGTGCTGATGTATTTGTCCAAGACAAAGTAGTACAATTGGTATGCGTTAGTGTTTTGCGTCAGATCTCTCAGGTAATCAATCGTGGTTTTGTTGGCTGGCGTATCGTTCGCCCCCGTTTTTTTCCTTCCGTCCAACTCATAAAAGGTCGTGCTGGAGACTGGCGATGTATTCACGATAAATGCACTTAACGCAGCCGGAAGCACATGGTCGGCAACAGCGCCTTGCTGAACCAATTCATAGCCTAGCTGCCTGTATATGAGTTTTACGGCATCAAAATCATTCTGTACACTTTGTTGTCTAGCTTGAGTTGAAGCAGCCCCATTATGCGTCACTATATTCAATGCGACTTTCACTGTCTTGAGCGGTGCCATCATTTTGGCGGCGTTAATGACTATTGGGTTCGTTTGCCCCTTGGGAGTGAATTTGATCTGAATTGTTGCTCCAAAACCAGCCAGCCGTGTTTGGTCATTGTCAATAAGCGCCGTGGAGCCTCGGCCATCTTCTCCAGCTACGCCGTTGTAAGTCAAGTCATCATCGGGATCAGCCACGAATATGAGTGGTTTGCTTTCCCAGTAGTCACCGACCTTCGTCAGTGCCAGGACCCCGGCATCCTCGGTGTTGTCGCCAGCAACGCCTTCAATACCCACGACCTTTACACCGACGCGTGCGTCGGCAGGATCAACAATCGTATCCGGCAGACGCACTACCACCCGGTCTGGATCGGTAGTGATGAAGTCGTTCTTCAATATCCCATCTGTTTCCGGGCCGGTTGCATCTAGGAATGCATCACGCCAGCGGCAAAACCTCACTGAACTGACCGATGCCAGATCACCTACAGCACGATCTGGCATGAGCTTTGGCTGCATCACCTCAATGGGAGCGATAACCTCCCTGCGGACCTTGCCCTTGTCGGCTTCGGGGTTGAGCTTGGTGGGGGGATTGGACACGGTGCCGTCGGGGTTGATGGTCTGGTAGACTACCTCACTGCTCACGAGGGTTTCCACCCCATTTTCGGGTTTCTCGTAAATCAGGCGCAAAAATGCCTTCTTCTTTTCGGTGGACTCTCCGCTGCTCCCACCTCCGCCACCACCGCTTTTGCGCTTGATGCGCACCTCGGCAGTGATGCGCTTCTCGCGGTCCACGCTCCTGCCATTCCAGCTTCCGTTGTACTTGATCACGCCGGGGCCGTTCGTCCATTCCGGCCAGGAGGAACTGCCGCCGCCAGTGTTGCCAATGTCCTCGTTCTCCAGCGACACCGGGCCGCTCTCAGTGTCCTGATAATGATGATGCAGCCCCTCGGCCAGGCCCGGCTCCCATGGCAGGGAATCCAGCTCTGGCGGTTCGTCGCCCTCTCCGCTTTGTCCGTCGCTGGTCTTCCACTGGCCTTTGTCGCGCGAAATGTTGGCATATCCGCTGGCGTCCTCCTGATACACCTGCCACTGGCCGTTGACGCGCCCGATGGCTTGGCCGCTGCTATAGCTGGCCTCCAGGGTGCCTTTGGACACGCTGACCCAGCGGCTCTCCACTTCCACCTCGTCGTCCTCCACCGTGGTGATGGGCGGGGTAACCGGCGGGCCGGGTATGGGGTTAATAGGCACCGGGTTGGGCGCGGGCGGCATGTCATAGGCATACAATGAAAACTCGGCGAAATTCGCCCCGGCAAAACCGGCCGGCACATGAAACTCGCCCTGCTGCATAGGAGCGGTGACATTGGCTGAGGCCACTCCCTCGATGTCCGTCATCACCAGGGTGCTTCCCATGTTGATCATGATCCAGGGCTGCGGCACGCCCGCCACGGTGACACGGACGGAGAGTTCTAACGTTGCGCCCACGGGCATGAGCTGCTCATCGCCGCTGGTGGGCGTGAACTGCGCCAGCGCCGCATGGAGCGTGAGGGTGGCGCTGCAAGTCCGGCTGCCGCCCTCTGAGCCGCTGTGATCCTGCGCGGTGACGGTGACAAGATGGCTGCCTGCTTCGATCACGGTGCCGCTGAGTGATCCGCTGCTGCTCAGCGCCATGCCGGGTGGCAGCCCTGCGGCGCTGAACTCCACCTCCGAGCCGCCCGCTGCCTGAAGGGTGAACGCATACGGCAGCCCCACGCCCACCGGCGGCAGCGCCGTGGTGGTGATGGACAACGGGGGGACCGAGACGGGGTTGAGTTCCAGCGTGAACTGCCGCTCCGCCATCTGGCCCGCGTTGTCGTTCACCTGCACGGTGAACGTGTAAGTGCCCGCCTGTTGTGAGCCAGTGGAACTGTCGCCAATGCCGGTGAGGGTGCCGTTGCTTTGCAGCGTGTAGCCAAAGGGCAGGCCGTTCTCGCCGGGCTGGGTGATCAAAAGGAAAGTGTAAGGCGCGGTACCCTGCGCCACGCTGATGCTCGCGGTGTAGTCCGCCCCCACCGTGCCCTGCGGCAGCGTCTCTGTGACGAACTGCAGCCCGGCGATGATCAAACCATAGGAGGAACTGGCGATCTGCCCCGCGCTGTCGCTGACCTGCACCCACAAGTCGAACGTTCCCGCCGTCGTCGGCGTGCCGCTGATCACACCGCTGCCCGAATCCAGACTCACGCCCTCCGGCAATGTGCCGTTTGTCAGACTGTAGGTGTACGTTCCGGTGCCGCCGCTCGCCGTGAAGGTGGCCGTGTACGCCTCGCCCACCGCGCCGCTGGGCACGTTGGCGCTGAGTGTGAGTTCCGGCGGCGGCGGATCATCGTTGATGAGCGGATCACGCGGCGGGTTGCTGGTGAACTCCTGCAAGTTGGTCAAACTGTCGCCATCATTGTTCGCCTCGGCATCCGCCGCATCGCGCAGGTT
>CAMCWM010000236.1 GCA_945882215.1 Akkermansia muciniphila
GAAGCGCACGGTGAGCCTCAAATCAGAAACCACGACTGAAGTGGTCTTTGATTCGGTGGCATCTTCAGCAGCACCCGGCCTGAGCATCGCCACGGGTTCCGCCAAAACTGCGAAGGGTGTGCTGGCGCAGTCTGCTAACTACCTGGTGCTGCCTGCCGGCGAAATACTTCGCGCCCATGCCGCAAACATTGTCTTGAACTCTGGAGACGTCGCGGTCGCAGCCCATCCATCGCAGCATCTGCAAGTGAGTGTGTTTTCATCACGCAGCATGCTGCTGCAATCGATGCATTCCTTCTCGCAAACCCCGGCGAGTCGTTTGTTGAATCAGGTTTCCGTCTCGCGGGCAGGCAAACCACTGAATGAGGGTGCGCTCCGTCTGCTCATCTCCGAACTCCAAATCACCCAGCGCGATGGCGGTTGGACGTGGCAGGATGTGCGGTGGCAACACGACAGCGTCGTGAGCAGCCTCGCGTTGTGGGCACTGGTGGAGGCGAAGACGCTCGGATTGGAAGTGGAGGACGCCACGCTGAAAGCAGCTTCCGCGTATTTGAAGAAGGCACTGGCGATCATTCCACCGGATGAGCCGGACAAGGCGGCGGTCATTCTGCATGCGCTGGCCTGCGTGAATGATGCGGACTTCTCGGTGGCGAACCGCATGTATCGTGATCGCGCAAAACTCAACGATCCGGCACTCGCATGGCTAGCGGCGGCGTTCCAGCGCATGAATCGTGTCGATGAAGCGAAGGAACTGCTCAAGACGCTCGAAGCAAAGCCAACATGGACCGGCAGCAAGATCACCTCACGCCTCAGCAGTGACGATGACACCACCGCCATCGTGCTGTACGCGGCGTCGAAGACCGAACCCGGCTCCACGTTGGCAAAAAAGGCGGCAGATGTGCTGTTGCAGCGGCTTGGTGTCGATCTCGGCGTGCAATCGGCCTTGCAAGGGCTGTGGACTGCGGCGCTCGCAGAACATTTCATCAGCAGCGGCATGCATCAGACGCCGGAAGCGCAGGAGATGAAGCTCACGTTGAATGGCGAGGCGAGGAACGCCGGCTCTGGCGAGAAGTTTCAGCTTCCAACGCCCAAACCGGCCGCAGACGGGAAAATTCACCTCGGCGTGAGCTACAAGGACAACAAGGGCACGCCCATCGTGCTCACGACCTTCATCAACGAGAAGGCGGTCGATTTGAAGGCAGCCACAGTCGATTCATTGCCGACAGTCGCGAAACGGCAGTGGCTGCACGAAGGATTGCGGCATCACGATGTGCCTTTGAAGTCGAAGAGCAGCTCGCCGGTGAACGTGGCGGCACAAGGGCAGCGTTTGCGTGTGCGACTTGAATTGAAGACACCGAAGCAGGAGCAAAACGGCTACGTCATTATCGACGAACCGCTGCCGGGCGGCTGCATGTTCGTGCCGGGTTCGCTTTCTGCGGACGAGGCTCGCGTGGAACAGCTTCCGGGCATGCTGCGGCTGTGGTTCATCCCTGGCACGTTTGTTGAGAGCACTGAGATCAGTTACGAGCTGATCGCGCTGCATCCGGGCACCTATCGCATCCCGCACACCCGCGTGCGCGACGCATGCCGCCCGGAGCGCTTCAATGCGGGCCCGGAGGGCAAACTGACGATCCTCGCGCCGGGCAAGCCTTCCACCGATCCGTATGTGATGAACGGTTTCGAGCGTCTGGAGTTGGCGGGACTGCTGTTTAACGAGAACGCACTCGAAGAAGCTCGCACGCATCTCGAAATTCTGCGCAACGACGGCGAGGCGATGAAATCCCACGAACGCGACATCGCACGCATGCTGCTGTGGATTCACACCTCACGCGACAAGATGGACGCGCGGCAGGTGGTGGAGTTATTCGAGGCGCTGAGCGAGCGGCATCCTGACATCGTCATTCCCTTCGACAAAATTTTGAAGGTGGCAGCCGCGTATCGCCAGATCGGCGAGTTTGAACGCGCATGGCTCGTCTATCGCGCCACGATGGACAGCAGCTTCGTCAGCGATGCGGGCGTGAGCTCCGCGCTCGAAACTGCCGGTGACTTTCCCGGCAGCGCGGAACATCAAACCGGCCTGTGGATGGAATATCCCGATGGCGCGGACGGTTTGCTGGCCTTCTTCAGCCTCGCCCAGCGTTTCCAGGAAATGGCGGCGAATCCGGTGAGCGTGCCGTTGCGGCCCGGAGCGGCGAAGTGGACGAAGAACCAGCTTTTGGAGCGCAGCCGCGATCTTCTGAGACAGTTGGTGACGCTGCATGCAAAGGACGACCTCGCCGATGATGCCGCGTTCAGCCTCGCGAATGTGTTCTTTGATCTCAAGGACTATGCCAGCGTCGTCACCACCGCCGGCAATGCTGCGAGCACGTTCACGAAGAGCAGTTTTCTGAACAACTTCCATTACATGACCGCGCTGGGCCGCTTCTGGCAGTATCAGTTCCCCGAGGCGCTCGCCGCCGCCGCGCCGGTGGCTTCTGGCACGAGCGAGGATGCGCCGAACGCCCGCTACATCACCGCGCAGATTCATCACGCGCAGGGCAAGGCCGCCGAGGCGATCCGCTGGTATGAAAAGGTGAAGGACGAGTTCGACGACGCCCGTGAATCCATCGCCGTGCTGCAAGAAAAGGGCGTGAAGCTGCCACATGCGACACGGGTGAAGCCTGGACAGCCGGTGAAGCTCGAACTCGACCACCGCAACGTGAAGGAGGCCGCTCTGCTCATCTACCGCGTCGATTTGATGAAGCTCCAGGAGCGCCAGAAAGATCTGAGCAGCGTCAGCAGTGTGAATCTCTCCGGCATCACGCCGCAGGCCGAGATGAAGGTGCCATTGGGAGATGGACTCGACTATGCATGGAAGAAACGTAGCATCGAGCTGCCCCTCAAAGACGAAGGCGCGTATCTCGTGATCTGCCGAGGCGATTCACAGATGACCAGCGGCATGGTTTTGCTCACCACGCTCGACTTGGAGGTCAATGAAGACGCCATCAACGGCGGTGTGCGCATCCAAGTGCGCGACACGACGCGCAACGCCTACGTCGCCGACGCCGACATCGCCGTCTATGACAGCAGCGGCTCCGCGCAGCCGCAGAAAGGCCGCACCGATCCGCGTGGAGCTTTCAGCGCCAGCGGCATCCACGGCCATGCCACCGTGGTGGTGAAACTGGGCGACAACCGCTATGCGATTCATCGCAGCGCCACCCCCTTGATGCCACCGCAGGTCGCGGTGCGCACCCCGGTGCCGATGCCAACGAACGGTGCCCCTGCGCTGCAACCCGCTGCTCCCGCCGCAGGCAAACCGCTGAGCAAAGACGATTATCTCTTCAATGTGAAAGGCAAATTCAACGACCTCAACACCGGCAACAAGGCCGCGTGGTTCGACAAGTTGCAAAACGAGGGCAAGGGCGTGAAAGCGGAGAAGGCGTTCAAGAAATGAGCAGACAGCCGCATTGCATGCGCCAGTATTTCGTATTCTCATTGTCCCATGAACATCCGCCACCTCTTCTGCCTGCTCTGCGCCCTTCTCATCGCCTCCTGCGCCACGCCGCCTGATCCGGAAACGAAGCCGATGGGCGAGAACGTGCTGAGCAAGGAGGCGATCAAGACCGCGAAGTCCGGCCCGGTCGATTTCGTGGCGCATGTGAAGCCGGTGCTGGAGCGCAAATGCGTGATGTGCCACAACCGCAAGGCGCTGCCGGGCCACATGAGCCTCGAAAACCGCACGCAGGCGATGCGTTCGGGAGCGCTGGGCGCTTACATCGTGCCCGGGCATCCTGAGAACAGCCTGCTCGTGGCGAATGTCCATTCCGCTCATCAAAACGTCAGCGTCATGCCCGCCGTTGGCGAGCGCCTGACGAAGGACGAGTACGCCATTCTCACAAAGTGGGTCAAAGAAGGCGCGAACTGGCCTGCGGGCGCGGCGGGGACGCTGGAGATCGTTCGGTAATCAGAATTTCCGATCTCAGGCATTCGGAATTCATCTTGGCCTCACGGACCGATCATGCTCTAGATGCGACATGCCTGACACACGCGCCCTCATTTCCAATCCCGCCGAACTCAAGCCCGCCACCGCCTGGAACGAGACGGTCTGGGCCTACACGAGCGAGGAGGAACTCGTCGATCACACCACGAAGGCGCGGCTCTGCGTGGCCACGCTGCTGCCGTTCAAGGACCAGAAACCTGACTGGGACGGTTTCAACAAGAGCGTGCGCTGGATGCAGCAATGCACCGCGCATTACGGTGTCGAGATGGTCTTCGTGCTCAATGCGGACACGGGTTACATCTTCGATCTCGACAACGACCTCTACGCCGAGGTGCTGCGTCGCTTTCGCGCTGAGTTTCCCGAGCAGCGTTTCATCGCCGGTGTGACCGCACGCGGGGCGGAGAACGACACCGCGTTCAAAGCCGAGCGCTACTGGCCGCTGCTCGACATCGCGCAGGAGCATGACAACTGCGAGATGATGATCATGACCAGCAAGCTGCTCAACACGCTTGAAAACGAGCCACGACGCGATGCCTACTTCCAAATCGCCGAGCATCTCATCCGCCCCGGCATCGCGCATGCGCTGGAGCCTTCCTTCGTGCCGTGGGCCACGCCGTTTGATCCGTGGCTGTTCCATGAGATCGCACTTCATCCAGCCTATGTCGGCGGAAAGGTCAGCACGCTCGACGAACCGCACTTCCACTACTGGGCCGCGATGTGCAAAGGGCTGAACCTGCCCTTCTCCCCGCACAGCGGCGACGACTACGGCATCGCCACCGCCATCAAGCTCGGCCTGCCGCTGCTCATCGGCGCGGGCGTCAGCGCCTGCCCGCTCATCTGCGCCGCCCGCGACATGTGGCTGCTCGACAGCGTGGCCGACAAGCAATTCAAAACCGGCACCGGCCGCTTCGACACGCGCGTGTACAAGCTCTTTGAAGCCTTTCAGTCCTTCGAGGACCTCGTCTTCCGCCTCGACGACCGCATGAGCGCCTCGCCTTACAAGCACAGCACCGCGCATGTGCTGCATCAGCTCGGCCTCATCGCTGCGCCTGAAGCGCACCCCGATTGCAAAGACCTGCGTAGTGCCGACGAAGCCCAGCGCATGGAAGAAGCAATGCGCAGGCCGAAACGCCTCGCGAAGAAGCTGGGGATTCCGTTTTTCGGCGCGTGAGTGTGTGACAGGCCCGCCACCTCATCCTCAAAGTTTATCGAAATCATACTGTGGGTAGCGCATCTTTAGCTGCTTGAAAACAGTTTCACCTCCCTTGGACACTTCTACAAACTCGGCCTGCATTCGACTGATAATGGGGTCGTATTTCGCGACGATTGCTCGTAATTCCCTCTGTTGATCTTGAGCCAGCCCCATGCGGACAATTAACTCTGCCAACTCTCCTCCGCCACGGTTTTGAGTTTGTTGTAACCCGTAAAGATGGCCCAAAGCCGCAGCAACTTCGGTTTTATTCGACACGCTCTGCACTTCAGACTCAAAATTTTGAAAGGTTTCTTGGAGTTTGGCAAGCATTTGGATCAAAGAACGAGCAAACGCGAGAAATTCAGGATCCACGTTCGGCATTCTCGCTATTTCGGAAGCTCTTGATACTGCGAAGCGATATCGTTCACTTTCACTCGAAAACTGTGTCGCCATGAGACTATTGGCCATCTGCCCAAACTCCCTAACGGCGGCATATGTGGCTTGTGCTTGTACCGAATCGCTCGATGGACTGACAGCGTTGTTCTTTGAGCATGTCTGCAGCATGTTTCCAACAAACCCGAGCAGAAACAAGCCAACCACACACTTGCCAATTATGGAATAACACCCGCTGTCTTTCTTCTCTGGTGCCACGGTTTGCGGCGGAAGGGGCGGGGGCTGAGGCTGCGCGATATTTTTGGGTCGCTCAATTGGTTGTGTTTTAATTACGGAAGCTGGGTTGTCGGAATAAAACACCGCCTGCACATTTCCAAAGCTTACCCGATCCCCATCATTGAGACTGGCTTCTTCAATTTGCGCGCCGTTTACCCGTGTACCATTGCTGGAGCCTAGATCCTGAATGCAGAATTTTGAGCCATCTCTTCGAATGACAGCATGATGTCCTGACACTGAATTATCAGTGAGCAATACCAAGCTCTGGGGATGCCGACCAATCGTGGTCACCTTATGCTCCAGATTGTGGGTTACTGTATTCCCGTCACCTGCATAGAAGAATAGATAAGCCATAAAGAGTCGGATAATGCATCAACTAACACGGTTGCAAAATCGCTTCCATCATCCGCAGCGCTTCGCGATTGGGCTTCACGTCGTGCACACGGACGATGCGGGCGCCATGTTCGCGGGCGTAGGAGGTGAGGGCGATGGTGGGCCAGTAGCGGTCGTCCATGGCGTCGGAGTGGAGGACTTTGGCGATCATCGACTTGCGGGAGACGCCGATGAGCAGCGGGCGCAGGGTGGCGAGCTGCGGCAGTTCGCGTATGAGGGTGAGGTTGTGCTCCAGGGTCTTGCCGAAGCCGAAACCGGGGTCGAGCACGACGCGTTCGGGGGCGATGCCTTCGTTTTCGAGCAGGCGCAGGCGGTTTTCAAAGTAACCGCGCACTTCGGCGACGACATCGTCGTAGTGCGGGTTTGCCTGCATGGTCTGCGGGGTGCCGGTCATATGCATGACGACGAGGCCGGCACTGGTTTGGGCTGCGAGACGCGGCATGGCGGCATCGGCGCGCAAGCCAGTGACGTCGTTGATGATGTCGGCCCCGGCATCAAGCGCGGCACGAGCGACGGCGGCCTTCATGGTGTCGATGGAGATGAGTGCCTTGGTTTGGGAACGCACGGCGCGGATGACGGGCAGCACGCGGCGGAGTTCCTCGGCTTCCTCGACGGGTTCGGCACCGGGGCGGGTGGATTCGCCGCCGATGTCGAGGATGTCGGCTCCTTCGGCGATCAAGGCGAGCGCATGCTCGACAGCGCGGCCGTGGTCGTTGAAGCGGCCGCCGTCGGAAAAGCTGTCGGGCGTGACGTTGACGATGCCCATGATGAGGCCGCGATGGGTGAGATCGAGGTCGTGGTTGCCGAAGCGCCAGCGGAACATGCGGCATGGTGGCGTGAAAATGCGTCCGTCCAACGAGAAAACTGGAGATGATCGGCGGGCTGCACTATGGAATCGGCATGAAGCTCAACCCCGCCGCCCTGCTGCTCATTCTCCTCGCGCTTGGAGGAGCGGCGGCGTTTTTTCTGACCGGAGCGAAGCCGGAAAAGCCGGTGGCAATGGAGGCAACACCGGAAGCGACTCCGATCAATGTGCTCGACGTGACGAACGGCACCGTGGACGATTTGCAGAAGCAGATCGTGCTGCTGCAAGGCCAGATCGAGTATCTGCAAGGCCAGAACGACGCGCTGAAGGATGAGAATGCGCAGTTGCTGCAAAAGCTCGGCACGCTGGGCATGAAGAATGTGCCGCAGGTGAACATGAAGGACGACGGCGTGGCGCCAGACTTCGTGGGCATGGGTTTGGAAATGATGAAGATGCGCAAGTTGCAGGCGCTGCCGATGGTGACGACTTCGGTGAGCCAGCAGGAGGTGGAGGCGGCGATTCTCGCGTGGTTGAAACGGCAGCAGCCGAATGATGAGGCGAAAAAATTCGCTCGCGGTCTCGCGGCGCTGGGCTGGATTCCCGAGGCGATTGATCCTCTGCCGCTGCGCGCGGCGCTGCTGGCACGTCAGCTCGGCGGCTGGTATGACGCGGAAACAGAAACGATGCTCACCGTTGATCCTGAAACGGCGTCCGGCCCTGCTGTGACCTCGAACGAGCCGATGGGCATCGCCTTCGGGCAATTGCTGCGTGAATACGGCAGCGTCTTGTTTCAGCCGCAGCATGGCCCGCTGACAACGGACATGCGCATCGCGCGTGAATCGCTCATTTCAGGCGACGCAGGGCTGACGCGCTTCCTGCACTCGTTGCAAAATCCCGCCTCGGCTCCGAAGGACGATCTGCCCACTGAAGATCCTGATCATCCGCTGAACCAGGTGCCAATGCCGGCTTTCCTGCGGGAACTGGCGCTGTTTCCCTTCAGTCGTGGCTTTGATTTCGCGCAGACGCTGCACAGCGCGGGGAATTTCCCACAACTCAACTCCGCCTACAGCCGTCCGCCGATCAGCACGGCGGAAGTGATCGAACCGGAGGTGTATCTCAATCCCGAACGACCCGCGCCGGCGGAGATCACACTGGATGACGTGAAGCTCGGCGGCGCGCTGCCGTTTCTCGACGACCGCCTCGGCAAATTCGTCTGCGCGACGGCGCTGCGCACCTACAACAACGATGAGGACGCAGGTCTGGGCACACGCGGCCTCGTGGCTGATCGATTTCTCGCCTGGGCGGCGGATGGTGGCGCGAAACGCGATCACGCGGCGTGGCAGACGCTGTTCATGGACAAGGCGTCCGCCGATGCGTTTGCCAAAGCGATGCTGAATTCGCTGAAACAGCGCTATGACACGAAGGGCGAGGCCGAATTCACCGCGCAGGGCCGGTTTGTGACGCTGATGCGCAATCGCGGCGAGGCGGGTGTGGTTTTGATTGATGCGGCC
>CAMCWM010000237.1 GCA_945882215.1 Akkermansia muciniphila
TGTGGCGAGGCTGGCTTCGAGCCGCGCATCAAGCACACGCCGAGCGTGATCGGCACCATTTTGCAATACGGGGAGGCTGGAGCGGGCATCGGCGTGGTGCCGGAGAGCACGATGAGCAAGAACATCGCGCTCATCCCGCTGAAACCGCAACAGACGATCCCGCTGGTGATGGTGTGGGCGAAGGAAGGCGATGACCCGGCGGTGGTGGCGTTTCGTGACATGGTGAAGGAATGGCTGCGCGATGGGAAGCTGTGGGCCTGAAAAGCGTTGCGCCTCGGGCGGGCTGGTGCTCTTTTCGCGCCCCCTTATCGCCGGTGGCACTCCAGTCATTCGGCCAACCTCATCCTACATACACCCGCCATGTCCTCCGACCCCAAAGCATCCCAAGCGCAAATGGAGAAGATCGTCTCCCTCTGCAAGCGCCGCGGCTTCATCTATCAAAGCAGCGAAATCTACGGCGGCTGCGGCGGCGTGTGGGACTACGGCCCGCTCGGCGCGGAACTGAAGCGCAACCTGCGCACCGCCTGGTGGAACACGATGACCCGCGAACGCGAGGACGTGCTCGGCCTGGATGCCAGCATCCTCATGAATCCCGCCATCTGGAAGGCCAGCGGCCACGTCGATACCTTCGCCGACCTCATGCGCGAGTGCTCGCTGACGAACAAACGCGTCCGCGCCGACCACGTCGAGCCGCAGGACGGCGTCGTCATGAAATACAGCGGTGCCAAAGCCCCGAACGGCTGGCGCTGGGACCGCGCCATCTCCGCCTTGCTGAAAAATGGCGAGCACATCGAGAGCTTCCGCAAACGCATCCGTGCCCTCATCGCGCAAAACGCCGGTGAAGCCGCCGGCAAGCCCGAGGAGATCGAATTGCTCGGCGAAGAGAAAATCGACGCCGTGAATGGCAGCATCGATTTCCATCCCGAGACCGGCGGCATGCTCGGCGAGGCCCGACCCTTCAATCTCATGCTCAAGACCTACCTCGGCCCCACCGCGACCGAGAACGACGTCACCTACCTGCGCCCGGAAACCGCGCAGGCCATCTTTGCGCAGTTCAAGAACGTCTTCGACTCCAGCCGCGTGAAGGTGCCCTTTGGCATCGGCCAGATCGGCAAGGCCTTCCGCAACGAGGTCACGCCGAAGAATTTCACCTTCCGCAGCCGCGAGTTCGAGCAGATGGAGCTCGAGTTCTTCATTAAGCCCGACGAAGCCGTCGAGATCATCAGCGGCGAGGTCGCGAAGTGGCATGAAGGTGCCGATTTGAGCGAACCGCAGCCGAATTGGGGCTGGGAGCTGTGGCACCGCTACTGGGTCGATCAGCGCACGAAGTTCTACCAAGGCATCGGCCTCGGCGACGTGCTCGAATACTACTGGCAGACGCCCGCCGACCTCGCCCACTACGCCCGCGCCTGCGTGGACATCCTGTGCGAATTCCCCTTCGGCACCGAGGAGCTCGAAGGCATCGCCGCGCGTGGCGACTTCGATTTGTCCGCGCACCAGACCGCCAGCACCAAGTCGCAGGAAATCTTCGACGAAGAACTCAAAACCGCCGCCGCCAAGCTCACCGACGAGCAGAAGGAAACCCTCATCCAGAAACGCCTCGCTGCCGAAGCCGCAAAGGTCAAAGGCGAGCCGATGCCCGAAGCCGCCGTGCGTGCGTGGTTCGAGCGTCTCTTCAAAGGCAGCTACGTCCCCCACGTCATCGAACCCTCCGCCGGCCTCGACCGCATGGCACTCGCCGTCATCGCCAAGGCCTTCAGCGAGACCGAAAAGGTCGATGAGAAGGGCAAGAAGGAAGTCATCACCGTCCTGCGCCTGCATCCGCGTGTCGCCCCGATCAAAGTCGGCGTCTTCCCGCTGCTGAAGAACAAGCCCGAGCTCGTCGCCAAGGCCCGCGAGGTCTATGCGCTGCTGAAAAAGCACATGAACTGCTTCTACGACGAAACCGCGTCCATCGGCCGCCGCTACGCCCGCCAGGACGAAGTTGGCACGCCCTTCGGCGTCACCATCGACTTCGATTCCCTCGGCGAAAAAGGCCCGGAACTGCTCGATACGGTGACGCTGCGTCATCGCGACAGCAACGAGCAGGAGCGCGTGAAGATCAGCGAGTTGCTCGGGAAGCTGCTGCCGTTGGTGTCTTAACCGGTGCGCGCGAGTGCATCGTGGCGGAACGCGTGAGCGTTCCTTCACCACCAGCTAAGTTCTTGCGACAGCCGTTCGCCAGTAGCGCGCATTATTGAGCGTTTGGGTCAGATTCATTCGGCGCGCTGAACGTATAGAGCCAAGTCGTAGTCTCCTCGCGAACTGCGGTAAGGCGAACCGTTCTGATGGAATCCGTAGCGCACAAGCGTCCGCTGCATCCATTCGTTGTCGGCGCGAGTGGTGGCATATACGAGGCTGACCGCTGCGTAGGGTAAGAGTTGCTCAACGAGTGGTCGGGAAAGGTGCTGCCCCTGATGCGACGGTGCAACAAAGACCCAGCCGAGTTCCACGGGGTAAGATGCGGCTGATGAGGTAGCCTGCGCCCGTTGGAACACATTGGTTCGGTAGTCTTTGTTGGGATGCTTAAGCGCGGAGACGCCGGCAAGCACGCCGAAGGAGTCGTAAAGGAAGAGTAAGTGTGACGCGTTTGTGATGCGTTGCCGCAGACCAGCCTCCGTGACCTCGCCACCAGTGCGAACCAATGCCTCGAAGGCATCAAGCTCGGTGGCGTCGCAATCGGATGGAGGCTTGATTCGAGTTGTCATCACGATGTCAATCCGTTGGCTTTTTTGTCCTTCGAGCCAGCAAGCAATTGTGCATCCGAGTCCAATCCAATGCTCACGCGATTTAGGATGGACGCTATGACCTCTTCCGTGACCGCGTGATCAGGTATAGGCAAGCCTGAAACGTATTTCGAGAAACAGAGGCGCTCACTGCCCGAAGGTGAAGGTGGAGTCAGATAGTCCTTCAGTTGCGTCTGATAAAGACCAACCGTTTCGGGTGAATTTTTGAATGACTGCATTGTCGGATACTTGTCCAGAAAAGTCTGTTCTGTGCGAGTTTCAGATGGAGTTGGGGGCAATGGAAGTTCAGCAAGCGGCACGCGACTGAAACTCACAGACTCGACGTAAAATCCATTTTTGTCAGGGTCTTGCCAGAACGAAATATTTGGGAACCATGTCTGCATGTCTTCGCTGATCCAGTCTTCCCGCTCCTGTCTGAGTTTCTCGACGCCTAGAAAACCAAGCAGGGATTCTCGCGAAATATGGATGCACTCCACACCATTTCGCCAAGCCACCATTGCCATATAAGCGGCAAGCATTCGGTGCTGTCTTTTAGCAAACTCCCTGTATGGCACGTCTATTGGCATGATTTAGAAGCTAACGAATTACAGAGTAATGGAAATATCTTTTCAGATGCCAAGTCATCGCCGAGAAAAATATCAGCACCGCACCAAACAATACCCGAAGTCCATCTCCCAGCCGGTGGCGGTCTTGGTCACGGGAATGGCGGGAGCGAGGCGGTAGAGGAGACGGCGGCCATCTTGCGGGTTCTCCGCCGTCACCACCAGACCGGCACCGCGCAGCGCGACGAGGTGCTTGAGCGTGGCGTCGAGACGCTTGCCGACGTTGCCTGCCAGAGCGGTGGCGGTGAGGCCTTGACCGTGGGCGAGGATCTGAAGAAGCCGCCGACGGGTGGGATCTCCAAGGGCGGCATAGACGGTATCCGCCGGAATCACCTGAGGTGGCGGCGCGGGCAGGGTGGGAGGCGCGGCTGGCTGGCTCATGGGGCCATTTTGCCCCGTCCGAGCCGTTTGACAAGCCCCACGGCTCCGTGATCGGGGTGCCGGAGCCTCCCGAGACGCCGTACGACTCCGTAATCGACATGACCGAGCCTCCCGACAAGCAGGACGGCTCCGCAATCGACCTGACCGACGCTCCCAGCACGCAGGACGGCTCCGCAATCGACGTGTCAGAGGCTTCCAACACGCAGGAGGACTCCGTAATCGGCGTGTGGGAGGCTCCCAACACGCAGGAGGACTCCGTAATCGACGTGTGGGAAGCTCCCAACACGCAGGACGGCTCCGCGATTGGGGTGCGGGAGACTCCTAACACGCTGGAAGACTCCGCGATTGGTGTCTCCGAGCTGAGGGAATCCGTTACGCGGAGTTATCGCGACTAGGGCGAGCAGAAGCGCGTGAAGATCAGCGAGCTGCTCGGGAAGCTGCTGCCTTTGGTCGGGTGATTGAGAGACTTAATGTCTCTCGGAGCGTGGCGACTGTAGAAAATGAAACGGAAGGACATGATATAATGCCATGCGGCGCTGACATGAGTGCGAAAGCTAGCCGGAATCTTTTCTGAGTAGAAAGTGACCTCCCATGTTCGGAATGGCTTCTGACTGTCAGAAGCCGGTATGGAATAAGTTTCCCGAATTGCGGCTAGGAGTGGCCAGTGGGATGAAACCCAACACGTGACAGGAGTGAGGTGCGTGAAGAGGAGTTTATGGCGAGGAAACTTTGCCCCCGGGCAAACCGCCAAGTGTAAGAAGATTTTCAGGGGTGTGTGAACCGCCGGTCAGCGTTTCCCGAGTCTAGCCCACGTTCTAAAAGCAGAACATGCTCCTCTGCCGTGAAGTTTTGAAGCAAGCGAGGCTGACATGCTGACACCCCTCGGATGATCAATCCCGCAAGCTCCTTGCCACATCCATTGTTTGCAGGCTACTGTTCCTGTTTTTTGCCCGCATGGACGATTTTCTCGTCATTGACCACGTCACCAAATCCTTCGGCTCACACCGTGCCGTGGATGATGTGTCGTTATCGGTGGCCCAAGGGGAGGCATTTTCGCTCCTCGGTCCGAGCGGCTGTGGCAAAACCACCCTGCTGCGCATGATCGCTGGCTTTGAGCGGCCGGACAGCGGGCGGATTCTCGTCGGGGGGCAGGACATCACCACGTTGCCGCCGGAGCAGCGCCCGGTGAACACCGTGTTTCAAAACTACGCGCTCTTTCCGCATCTCAGCGTGTGGGAAAACGTGGCCTTCGGTCTGCGCATGAGCCGCCGTCCGCGCGAGGAGATCCGCAGCGGTGTGGACCGCATGCTTGAGCTCGTGCGTCTCGGTGAGCAGGCGCGCAAACGTCCCGCCCAACTCAGCGGCGGCCAGCGGCAGCGTGTCGCCATCGCCCGCGCCCTCGTCAACCGTCCGCAGGTGCTGCTGCTCGACGAACCACTCGCCGCGCTCGATTTGAAGCTGCGTCAGCACATGCTCATGGAGCTGAACACGATCCACGAGCAGGTCGGCACCACCTTCATCTACGTCACGCACGACCAGGGCGAGGCCATGAGCCTGAGCGACCGCATCGCCGTGATGAACGCCGGCAAGGTCGAGCAGATCGATTCGCCCGAGCACCTGTATGAAACGCCGCGGAGCAGCTTCGTCGCCACCTTCATCGGGGATGCCAATTTCTTCACCGGCACCGTCGTCGAACTCCAACATGAGGGCTACGTGCGCGTGATGGTCGAGGGTTTGGGGAGTCCGCTCGTGCTCAGCAATGGCACGATCTCATCGCATCAGACGCTGCGCCTGATGGTGCGCCCTGAAAAGATCAGCCTCACGCTCAAACGCCCGCTCAGCGGTGATCGCGTGAATGCCTTCGCCGGTGTGGTTGAGGACATCGCCTATTTCGGTTCGCACACACGTTACCGCATTCGTGCTGGGGAGCATCACATCATCGCCCAGCTTCAGCGCAGCCGGTTCAGCGGTGGTGAGATCGCCCCGGAGCGTGGAGCCGAGGTGTGGATGAGTTTTCACCCCGATGAGGGCCGTGTCGTGCTGTTGGAGGACGCTGCATGAGCACCGATCGCCAGAGTTCCAAACAGTGGCTGCTCACGCTGCCATCCCTCGCCTGGCTGGGCGTGTTTTTTGTGATTCCGGCCATCCTGGTCATCGTCACCGCGTTTCGTCCGGCGGATCTTCATGGCGGAGTCGGGGCAGGCTGGACGATGGCGACGGTTCATGAGGTGAGCGATCCGGCTTATCTGCCCATCCTCTGGCGCACCGTGTGGTTCAGCGGCGTGACGACACTGGTCTGCCTGGCTCTGTCGCTGCCGATGGCGTTTCAAATGGCGCGCGTCGGGCCGCTCATGCGGCAGGTGCTGCTGCTGCTCGTGGTCATTCCGTTTCTCTCGAACTTCCTCATTCGCATCTTTGCCTGGAAATCCCTGCTGCACCCTGAGGGGCCGCTCACACGCCTGCTGATCTGGCTGCATTTCATTCCAGAGGATGCCATGCTGCTGAACAATGCCGGTGCTGTGCTGCTCGTGCTCATCTACACACAGCTTCCGTTTGCCATCCTGCCGCTCTACGCCGCCGCTGAGAAGTTTGATTTCGGCCTGCTTGATGCCGCCCGTGATCTTGGCGCCGGACCGTGGCGCTCGTTTTCCAAAGTGTTCGTCCCCGGCGTGTGGCGTGGCATTGTGTCGGCGGCGGTGATGGTCTTTGTTTGCTCGCTCGGCCAGTACGTCATCCCGCAGATGGTCGGCGGCGCTTCAGATGAGATGCTCGGCAGCAAAATCGCCCAGCGCGTGTTCTCCGATCGCAATCTGCCGCACGCCAGCGTTCTAGCGGCCGGGTTGATGCTCGTCGTGCTTGTGCCGATGCTCATTGTCGCCGTCTGGCAGCGATTTGGCAGAAAGGAGGCTGTGTCATGAGGCGCTCATGGCTTCCCTCGCTCATCACACTGGCGGTGATCGTTTTTTTATTCGCACCGCTGGTCGTTCTCGTCGCGAATTCCTTCAATGCATCACGCTTCGGTGGTGAGTGGGAGGGATTCACCTGGAACTGGTATGAAAAGCTATGGGAGGCAGACGAAGTGTGGGAGTCGCTCTGGATCACGGTCAAGATTGCTCTTTCCGCGTCGTTCACCGCGATGATCTTGGGCACGCTGGCTGCGTATGCCCTGCATCGCTTCCGTTCCTGGCTGCAGGATGTGCATTCCTTGCTCATCACCCTGCCGCTGGTCATGCCGGACATTCTCATGGGCATGTCGTTGCTGGCTTTGTTCGTTCTCACCGGTGTCGAAACCGGACTGCTCACCATCTGGATCGCGCATGTCACGTTCTGTTTGAGTTTCGTCACCATGGTGGTGCTCGGTCGTTTGCAGGACTTCGATTTCACTCTCATTGACGCAGCCCGTGACCTCGGCGCCACACGGGTCCAAGCATTAAAAAAAGTCCTGCTACCGCTCCTGCTGCCCGGTGTTCTTGCCGGCGGCCTGCTCGCCTTCACCCTTTCCATTGACGACTACGTCATCACCTTCTTCGTTTCCGGTCCTGGCACCACCACGCTGCCGTTGCGTGTTGCCAGCATGATGAAAACCAGCCGCAGCCTGCCTGTGATCAACGCGCTCAGCACACTCCTCATCGCCAGCACCTTCATCCTCGCCGCCCTCAGCTTTCGTCTGCAACGCCGCGCATGACCTCCTTTCTTAAATCACTGATCGATTTCCTTGAGCCGCCGGGGCTGATCTGGCTGGTGCTGACGGTCAAATTTGCGCTGCATGTGCGCCGTCGTCGGTGGCGCGCTCTTTGGTTCACAGGCGCTGCTTGGCTTCTGCTGACCCTCACCGCCGCGCTTCCGGTGCCGCATCTTCTGCTCGCCTCGTTGGAAGACGACTGGCCGCCTGTGGAAGTGGCTTCGCTGCCGGCATGCGATGTGATCGTCGTCCTCGGCGGTGGTGTGGAGCCATCCCGGCTTGAACCTGCAGGGCTGCATTTCAAAGGCGGCTCCGACCGGCTTTTTACCGCGGTCAAACTCGCGCAGTTGGGGAAGGGCAGATTGCTCGTCGTCGGTGGCGGTGCGGTTGAAAGCGGGAGGCTGAATGAATCGGAGGCCGATGGGGCCAAAGCCTGGTTGGAAGCCTGGCAGCTTTCAGCCGTGCCGGTCCAAAGTCTCGGCAAATGTTCCGACACTCATGACGAAGCGGTCAAGGTGGCGGCGCTGGCGAAGAAAAACGACTGGAAGAAAGTGGCCCTGGTCACGTCCGCCTTTCACATGACGCGCACGAAGGCTGTGTTTGAAAAAGCGGGCGTGTGCGTGGTGCCCGTGCCTTGTAATTATCTCAGTGCCTCAATCCGCGGGCACAGGCTCAAATGGTTCGATGTGCCGAACGCCACCAATCTCATCAACTTTGAAATCTGGATGCACGAGGCGGTCGGTCTGCTGGTCTATCGACTGCGCGGCTGGATTTGAGCCTGGACGCATGAATGTCAGTCGCCGTTGAAAATATTCGAGCAATCATGACTTGCACGGCTCCTCTTGCTGGATTGGCTGGCTCCACATGACTAGTGGCCTGGCTTTCGCCGATTCCATCACTCCTGGCGGTAAAGACAGGACGGGCGCGGAGCTTATCCTGGCCACGAAACTTTACGCAGTGGACAGCACCGCAAAAAGCTGGTGGTGCATCCTTTCAACGTCAGCCTTGGTGCTGGCGGCTCTTGCGGGCACGCTGCTCTTTCCGCCT
>CAMCWM010000238.1 GCA_945882215.1 Akkermansia muciniphila
CATCAGCTCACCGTGCGCCCCATCAAAAGCGCCCCACTCATGAAAGCGCAGTGTGATGATATGACCTTCATGACCGTTCTTTAAACATCATGACTCACTCTCTTACCCCGCTCTGCCTCGCGGATCTCATTGACCTGCCCAGTCACAACTAGCCAATATCCTAAAAATATATATCACCCTATTTTGCCATTTTGCTTTTTCACGATCTGGGTGAGTCAGGAAGCGCTTAAAACGTTCATTCTCAAAAAGAAAGGCGTTATTGACCAGCCGCAGACTCTTGGTGAGCACCTTCGTAATCGAAGGTTGGTTTTGGGTTTTCGGCAGGAGGATGTGGCTGGCCAATTCGGCACTTTGCGAGAGGTTTACGAGCGCTGGGAACGCGACGAACGGCAGCCTGTCGTGTCGGAGTGGCCCTCCATCCTTTCGTTCCTTGGCTACTACCCCGGTGCGGAAAACACTCCCGCAGATTGGGTATTGAAAGCGCGTCGAATTTTGGGTCTGAGCCAGTATGCCATTGGTCGCATGGTGAAAGCCATCGCCAAAGATGTCCGGGAATGGGAACATGGTGAAAGCGAGCCTCCCGCCTCCAAACAGGAGCGAATCAAGGCAATTGCAATGTCCCCACTTGTCGTTGCCAATGCAGTGTGATACTCCTCGAATCGTGTCGGACTCAGCACAGTCATTCATCACGGACAAGCCCCGCCTGATTGCCCTCGCGTTTGGGATTGGGATGGGATTGGTTGCCATGCTTTTCCACGGTTTGATCACCAGTGGTTTATTGGGCCTTCCGCCTGCAAATTGGCACCTTTTGACAGTGCTATTTCTGGCCCTGCTTGCAGGCTTTGGCACCGCCTGGGTTTCGCGTTCCCGCCGCCCTCAGGGCCTCCCTGGAAGGCTCGGCATTCGAACAGGATTGTATTGCGCATTGGCAGCAGGTGCCGCCTTGGATTTGATTGCGACTTTGAATGCCCTCGGTGCGGCAACGGCAGGATCGGAGAGTGTGCTGAAAACGCGCATGTGGCTCGAGCTGGCGGTGAGTCTGGCAGCCGTCCTCCCAGCCGTTCTTTGCGGCTTTGTCGGCGGCTTGCTTGGAAGCCAGCTCAGGATGGCGAAGTCGTCAGAGGAGCCCTCATCGGATGATCTGAACGCGATTCCCTGGATACGTTGGGCAACGTTGGGCGTGATGAGCGCATCTCTGCTGGGTCTGCTTGCGCCCTTGGTGTTCCTGGGGCGCTCTGCCAAAGTTGATCCGCCCGCAATCACTGTCTCGTACAATGTGCCGCCCTCCTTCCAGTATGAGCCCTCGCCAGACATTCTATCGGCAAAGATCGGCGAAATTCAACCAGACATCACCAAGGTGATTGAAGGCATCGAGTCGGATTCGCCTGTGAGCTTGTCCGCAGATGGCCGTTTGCTGGCGTATTGTGACACGTCATCCGGCTCACCTGCCATAGGCATTTACGATCTGAACCATTTCCAAAAGATCACCAGCATCCAAGTCCCTGCCTTTCCGCAGGAGTCGTTGGCTTGGTCGACAGATCAGAAATCCCTCGCCTGCACCATCTTAAATAATAGCAATCGGCTCATCTGGATTCTGCACATTGCGGAAGCAAAGGCCATCTCACTCCCCCGCCCTCCTGGGCGTGACACTCCGGGAGGCGAAGTGTTTTGGTGGCAGGCGCAAGAACTCGTGTTTTTCCCGACCGACGAATCCCTCCTCGTCTTCGATCTCGAAAAGCTGCTCTTGAAGCCCATCGATGATTCGTCTTTTTTCACTAAGCTCGATGAGGACGCCAAGCGTCAATGGCAAAAGGGGCCTCGGGCTTCCCTCCCTTCTCAGAAAGGCTGGAAGTTGGATGTGCGCACCGTGATCAGTTCCGCAGTGCCGCCACCTCGTCGCAGCCCTGAGAAAGACTGGGAACTGTTTGGAGCCAGCATTTGCTCCATGTCACATCCAGATCTGCCTGTGGCCTTTGGCTTCGATTCGTTGATGGTCGATGAAAACACCAAGGTTCTGTGCACCTCTGACGGCTCCAAGCTGATCCGTCTCAAAAACGGGCGCGCTGAAGTGACTTACATGAGGAAGACCGCTGCCCCGGCATTGCATTTTGAAGTCAGCATGCCTCTGGCTGATGATGCGATTAAAGAGGAGGCTTGGAAGCAGCATGTAGCGAATGGCGAACTCTGTGTGCTGGTTTGCGCTCCGCTCATCAATCCACTAAATCATCAGGTGGTTGGGCCGGATTATAAGCAAGTTCGTGGCATCGCCCAGCTTGTGGAGTGGAAAGGACGCAATGCGGTTTTTGTGCTGCAAACCCACGCCAGGCCAATTCAATCCACCGATATTGCCACGACACTGCACTCATGGGATGACGGCCATAAAACGATGTGGAATGAAACGACCGTCAATGATTGGTGGACAGCGATCAAACCCGTTTCGCGTGAATTACCGAAGACCCTGGCTGACCTCTACATGCCAATGCTCCTCACCTTAAATGCCGATACATCACCCTTCACTGTGGTCAAAGCAGCGGAAAGACATCGGCCTTCTCCCAAGACTCAAACCCAACCAGCCGCACTCGTACCATCGCCTCTGTCACAGAGCCCCTTTTCAATGCTGGGCTCAGGGACCAGTTCAAGCGCTGCACTTTACCCACAAGGAGCCCCATCCACTTCAGCCTTCTCGTCAGCCGCCCCCGCTGATCCTGCCCGCGTCACCGAAGTCGCGGTGAAAGAGTTTATCACTGCCCATCACACAAAAGCTTCTCAGGGAGATGTTCCCGGCATGGTGGCTGATTACGATCAAACAGTGGACTTCCTCGACAAGGGAAAAATCTCGAAAGACGTGATCCTGGCAGAGGAGACTGCACACCGTCAAAAGTGGATCAAAGGCAGCGAGAAAATTCTGGGCCAAATGCTGGTATTCAGTGAAGACGGCTTATGGAGGGCCATCTATACCATTGAGTTTTACAATGAAAATGCTGCTGGCGACTGGCATCGCGGACAGGCCGATCTCACTGTAACAATGGCCTCAAACATCGGCCGCCTGATGATCATCTCTCAGAAGGCCAAGGTTCATGATATGGTGGACAGCAAAACGATGGGTAAACCCTCTGCCGCAAATACGACGGGTCAGAGCAATGTGTCGATCACTGTCCCGAAACCTTGCTATGTCTGCGTTACAAAAGCGGGAGATTATGCCGGGCTCGAATTCATCGACCAGATCAGTTTCGTCAACGGCATCACCTGGCACCGCACTTACAGGGAGCTCTCCGGGAATGGCAAGGTGGTGAATACATGCCGGGCCATCTATGAGGGCAATGGCGGCGTGTCAGCGGATCGGCGATCATCCAGCATCTATGTAGGCTCACAGGGATGGGAGCGAAGCCTGGGGACGCCGGAGTTCGTGCGGGCTTGTGAAAAGAGCGCCGCTTCTCTGGTGGGAGTTCAGTTTCATTTTCAGTTCAATAGCGAGGGCATGGTGGAGAATCACGGGCTGGTTTTCCATCTTCATAAATAATGCTTGTTGGGTGGGGGAAAGCCTTCCCCTCGCGGCTACTGCGTGGGCCGCTACCCCTTCGAGCGGGAGGTGTCCCGCAACGCCCTCAACATTCAACACACCGCTTCCCGTCTTCGTCATTCGCTGCGCTCAAATCCAGGACAGTCACCCCATCAAGGCACTTCAGCGATGACCGCCAGCCCCCTTCCCTCCTGACGCTCATCACCCAAGCGCGTGAGACCAGCCATCCACCACAACCGCCCCGCTTGGCATCGCTTCGCGAATGGCAGGCCAGGCGATTCCACCGCCCACCATGACAGCGCCACTGCTGGCTGTGCTTCGCAGATGCCTCTCCGCCTTTCCACGAGGCTCTCGCTACACCATCCACAGCCACGCTGACGATGCGGCTGCACCGAACGGATGCGAAACTTCAGTCGCCCGAAGTTTGTCCCATACCCGGTTATCCACAGGACGACGTGACCAGGTGTGTCACGTTCATGGTAAGATGGAGTCATGGAAAAAATCGTGCGGAAATCTGCAGGGGTTAAGTTCGAAAGCGACGTGCTAGCGTTCATTGATCAGGTGGCCCGTGAGCAGCAACGCAGTCGCAGCTTTATCATCAACGCAATTTTGCGTTGGTATGCAAAGTGGCTTGAGGACCAAGCGCAACAAAAGGTCGAGACCGTGAAGTCCGTGCCGGTAATTAGGCTCTAGCTCACAACTATGGAGCAAACGGTTGTGGAAAATCGAATCGTACTCACGGCACCAAAGGCACCCCGCCCGGCGGCTTCGACATTTCGGGGATTCAGGCCGCCAACCTCGAACACAACCTACACACCGAACCAGTTTTTCGATGTCGTCATTCCCCACTTCTCGCGTGGTGTCGTGCGCATCGTCGGCTAC
Source organism: Akkermansia muciniphila (assembly GCA_945882215.1). GTDB lineage: Bacteria > Verrucomicrobiota > Verrucomicrobiia > Verrucomicrobiales > Verrucomicrobiaceae > Prosthecobacter. The sequence goes on from CAMCWM010000238.1 coordinate 4,403, forward strand.
CTCATTCGCAAGACCCTTGGCTGGTGTGATGCGAACGGCAACCCGCAGGAAGAACAGATTGAGGCGTCCTACAGCGAGCTGGAGCACAAGGCGGGCGTGAGCCGCGACATGATCCGTTCTGCGCTGGATGATGCCCTAACAGGCCACATGCTCGAATGTGTTCGCGAGGGCCGGCCAAAACTCGCACACGATGCCGGCCAGTCGGCGCTCTATTCCCTACGCTGGAGCGGGGCAGCCTACACCACCCGGCGAGCGGAGTTCCACGGCTTCTTTGAAGGTGATGGCAATCGCACCGACATTCCAAACGAGTTCTTTGATGTCGTGATCCCAAATGAACCTCTCTCCGTCATCAAGGTCGTCGGCTCGATCATCCGCCACAGCATCGGCTTTCAGACCAAGCATGGTCGTCGTCGCCAGCAAGTGTCCCTCTCCTTCCAGCACATTCAGAACTACGCCCGCATCGGCAGTCGATCTGATCTGGCGAAGGCCGTGCGCATCGCGATGGAAAAGAACTACATCATTCGCGTGGCCGATGGCGTGTTCAGCCACCGCTTCGATGAACGACGCAGTGCCACCTATGCCTTGCGCTGGTCGGATTCTCTGATCGGTCAGAAAACCGCACCAGCAGTTGATCAGTCAGAAAATCAGACCAGCATCGGTCAGATTTCCGCACCAGCCGATCAGTCGGAAAATCAGACCAGTATTAAAACGAAACCAGAAAATGAAACTATAAACAGGCAACCGGCGGCAAACACCGAGCTTCAACAAAAGCTCATCACCACCGGCTTTAGCGAGAAGACCGCTGCAAAGTTGATTCGGGAGCACACCCGGCAGACCATTGAGGAGCAGATGGCATGGCTGCCGCACCGGGCACCAGCACGGAGTCCAGCAGGGCTGCTACGCCGGGCAATTGAGCAGCAATGGCCCGCACCGGCAAAACTTCGGGCGCCTGAAGTTCTCGACACCCACGGCTGGGAATTCTCCCGCCACTTCTACGCTGCCTTTGGCGGCAATCGCGGCGAACCGGTGAACGAACCTTCACCACGAGAGGTGGAGGCGGCGAATGCCTTCGTGCAGCGTCTCACTCGTGCTGCTGCAGGCGAAAGCCAAGTCAGCGAGTGGGGCCGCGCTTTGGGACAGGTGGCCCGCGAGCAGCGCAATCCGTTCCCATCACTCCAGCTCGCAATCCGCCAGCTTGGCGATGCTTTCCTCGTGAAGATCGAGAAGCAAAGGCTCCATGCCCAGCTCGCTTCCGTGACCCAATTGCGCGAGCAGCATGAGCAAACCCATCGTGCGGCATGGCTGGCCTGGCTCACCGAGCAGGAGAGCGCGATGCAGCAATCCCAGCCCGAGGAATACGCCCGCTTCATCGCCAAGCGCAATCACGAGCGGGCCGATCTCGCTGCCGATCCGAAGCCGTGGTCGAGGAAGGCTCTCGATAGCTTCGATGTCGAAAGCGTGCGCATCAGCGCTTTCCGGCAGTACTTCAGCCTCCCAGACTTCTGGCAGTGGGATGCCAGCATTAACAATCAAGCCCTTAACCCAACCGCATGAAAATCATCACAGTTATCAATGCCAAAGGCGGATGTGGCAAAAGCACCATCGCCATGAATGTCGCCAGCGGACTCGCACGCTACGGTCATCGCGTCTTGCTCATGGATCTTGATCCCCAGGCACAGGTCACGCAATGGCTCGCCGCAGGGGATGGACTCACCGCCGATGGCACCCTAGTGTCCGCGCTCATGCGTCAGCAGACACTCAGCGATGTCATTCAAGCCACAGGCTTTGAACGATTGTCCTTCGTGGCCAGCGCCGATGGCTTGGAAGACCTCGGACGCGAAATCAGCCAGACCGAAGGCTACCCATCCATGCTCACGCAGCTCATCGCCGAGGAACACATCACGGATCGTTTTGACTTCATTGTCATCGACTCACCGAATCAAATCTCGCCGATTATGGAAAACGCCATCTTTCCAGCCGACGCTTTCATCGTGCCCTTTGAGAGCACAAAGGCCGTCAAGAGTTACGCCAGTATTTACAAGCTCCTGCTCAAACTCCGGCCCATCGCCGACTTCCGACTCCTTCATGTGCTGAGCAATCTCACGCGACTGCCCGGCCTGCGGAAGCGTGTCCTCACTCTTATGCAGAATGACGCCATGGCGTCAGCACGCAGCGAGATACGCTCCTGCGGTTGGCTGGCTCAGGTGGACGAAAACGGCGGCAGCATTTTCCATTACCGACCGCTTTCCAAAGGAGCGCAGGACATGGCCGCCCTCGTCGAAGAGGTACGCGAATTATTCACTAACGGGCAACCCGCCCACCCGGAGATCGCAGACGCCGTGAGTTCAGCCGATGAACCCCAGCTCGATGCGATCACCGCCTCAACAGCATGAAATTACCCGAAGGCAAAAGCCGCCTCGATCTCGTCAAATCCGGCCTTACTGGTGGATTGCCCAAGCGAGGCCGCTTCATCGTCTCCATTGACCGACTGCTCGAAGACCCCGACAACGAGCGCAAAACCTTCAGCAACATGGACGACATGATTGAGTCCGTGCGACGCCACGGCATCATCGAGCCGATCACTGTTACCCCGGATGGCGACCATTACCGCATTCTCACCGGCCACCGGCGCTTTCGTGCCGCCAAGGCGGTCGGTCTCTCCGAGATCGAAGTCCTTGTGCGTGAGCCGGATGACAGTATCAACCGCCGCTTTAAAAGCTTAATTTCCAACATTCAGCGTGAAAATATCGGAGCGGTGGAGCTGGCCGAGACCCTGCGCGCCTTGCTCGACTCAGGTGCCGTAAACACCCAGCGTGAACTCGCCCGCCAGGTAGGGAAGAGCGAACAGTGGATGAGCGGCATGCTGCGCGTTCTGGAGCTGCCATCACGTGTTCAGGAAGAACTTCGCACCACGTCCGCCATCGGTTACGAAATGGCTCAGCGTATCGCTCAGGTGAATGATACCAAGCTTCAGGACGAGCTGGTCATCGCTGCGAAAGCAGGGGAGACCACCCGCAGCATCCGTCACCGCATCGACTCACACCTTGCCCAGCAGGGCGGCAGTCAGCCCAAACGGCAGCGCACCGCGATGGTCATTCACTTGACCCACCAACACGGCACCTGTATCGCCACCGTCAAGGCCCGCCGAGAGCCGCAGGCGAGGGAAGCCATGCTTACCGCACTACGCCACCTAGAGCAGCAGGTCAGAGACGACGATTCACTTCGTTGATTCAAGACCTCGACAAACCGATTCCGGTTTGATACAATAAAATCACCATGACCCAAGTAGCCATTCAACTTCCAGATGAGCTCAACCAGTTCGTGAACAAATCGGTTCAAGCCGGTGATTTTCACAATGCGGACGAGTTTTTCATCAGCGTCGTGTCAATGTATAAGGATCAGGTCGAAGAAGGACTCGGCGAAGCTGAGCAAACAAAGCTCGAAAGTCTCCGCCGTGATATTCAAATCGGAGTCGATCAACTCGACCGTGGCGAAGGAAGTGAAATGGATTGGGATGCGTTTTTCTCAGATCGTCACCGCGCATATGCAGATCGTCACCGCGTCTCATAGGCCATGGCTAAAGTCGTCTATTCGAATGTTGCTAAGGCTGATCTACGTGAGATTTGGGATTATGTTTCTGACGACAGCCAGCTCCAGGCTGATCGACTAATCGAGCGGATTCGATCAAAAATCGAACACCTTGCCAAGTGGAACACGCTTGGCCGCCCTCGCCCAGAATTCGCTCGGAATTGCCGCAGCTATCCCTTCGGCAAATATTGCTTCTTTTTCCGACCTATCGACAATGGCATCGAAATCATACGCGTGATTCACTCCGCTCGTGATCTCGATCAAATCGAGTTCCCTCAGTAACACCACACAACACTGGATTCATCAAGGACAACGACCTTACAGGGCTGCTGCAAAGCAGCTCTTTTTGTTTGTCACGGCGGCGTCAAGGACACCACGCAGAAACTACGGGCGACTGATGTTTTCATCAAAGACACGACGTGTCCGAAATCCAGATTTGAAGCCGTTTTATTTGCTCATGTCG
>CAMCWM010000239.1 GCA_945882215.1 Akkermansia muciniphila
GCGGCTCCACGACTCGGCGTAGGTTTTGAGACGGTTGCGCCCCCCCTCGGCGACACTGAGCAGAACCTCATTCGTCTTCGTGGGGCGCTCCTTGAGCTTTTGCTTGAGCTTTTCCACCTCCGCCTCGCCGGCGAGGTAATCGCGGATGACGACGGCGAGGATGCGCGGGTGGATGCACATCGGCCCCCACAATCCACGTGCAGGGCCGTCGCTAATCTGGCCGTCAAGGAGACGCGAGGCGAGCTTGAGCGTCCATTCCTGTGCCACCTCACCCGGCGTGTGCGCAAGGGCGATGGCAAGCTGGGCAACGTTCCAGGTGTGGTCGGGCGCGCCGTAGGTGTCGAGGTAGTTGAGCAGGTTCTCCGACATCTTGTAGATGACGAGGTCATTCTCCGGCAGGCCGGCCTTGCGCAGTGCGGTGAGCGCCATCGCCGAGTCGCCAATGAGGTTGAACTGCCACGACGTGTCACCGACGTGCTCATAGATGGGCTGCTTGTCGATCATTTCCTCCGGGCCGTTTGGATCCCAACGGATGATGATCTCCTTTTTGGTGTCGATCTGCCGCGTGGGCACCTTGCGCACCTGGCGGAGAGGCGGCTCGCCGGGGGAGGAATTGGGGACCATCACCACGAGATCGGTGTACTCATAGATGGGACGGTCCACCTCAATGCGGCGGAATTTGCGCGGCACATCCTTGTAACCGGTGATGCGCACACGCTGGATCGGCGGGATGATCCACCCCTGCGGGTCGGCGGCGGACAATTGCTTCAATTTGGCCACGCCCTGCGCCAGCGCGACGCTCGTGGCATACTCCATGTCCGTGACTGAAACCTCCGGTGCCGGCACGAAGGGCTCGATCCTGGGCTCTTTTTTCACAGGAGCCGGAGCGGCAGTGGGTTTCGCTGCCGGGGCAGCAGGCGGCGGCGTGGCGGCAGGTGTCTGCGCGGTTGAGAGGCGCGTCCACGCGAGAGTGGCGAGCATCCCCATCAGCACGAGGCCGGTGAGGGGGTGGAGTGACAGCTTTTTGCACGAACAGCATGCTTTCATGGGATCATCCTCCGATGGGTTGGCCGCCTGTCGGAAACAGGCGGATTCGTGATGATGGCAAAACGCCCGGAAAACGACAAGACCTATTTCAAGCTGCTGCTTTGCGGGGTGATAACCGGCCTCGATGCGGACGAACTTCGCCTTGCCACGCCGCCCCCACGCCCTACGATGGGTGCCTCATTCGTCATGATTTCCCTGCGCACCTGCCTGCCCATGCTCCTGGCCGCCGCCGCCCTTTCCAGCGCGTCGGCCCAGACCTACTCGAACCGCATTGTCGCCGTCGTCGATGGCACTCCCATCGCCGCTTCGGAGGTCCGCGATACGATCAAGGCCCAGGAGCAGATCATCATGTATCAGTTTCAAAATGATCCGGCCCGCATGAACAAGGAACTCGCCATCTTGCGCGAGTCCGCCCTCGAGACGCTCATCGACCGCGAGATCCTCCTCGCCGAGTTCAGGAAGATGGGCGGTGTCATCAAGGCGCAGTATGTCGATGACGACATCAACAGCATCATCCGCGAGAGTTTCAAAGGCGATCGGGACGCCTTTGTGGACGAGCTGGCCAAGACCGGCATGTCGGTGAAGAAATTCCGCGAGATGCGTGAGAAGATGGTCATCATGAACGTCATGCGCGCGCGCAACTCCGGCGATCACCCGCCCGCCACGCCCCGCGAAGTCGAGGAGTACTACAACAAGAACGTGGACAAGTGGCGTGAAGGCGACCAGATCAAAATCTCCACCATCACCATCCCCAAATTCAGCGGTGAGGCCGGCTCCAGCCCTGAAAAGCAGAAGAAGCTCGCGCAGGAGCTGCGCTCGAAGATTCTCAATGGCGGCGACTTTGCCGCCACGGCCAAGGCCTACTCCCAGGATAGCCGCGCGGAAAACGGCGGCTCATGGGACTGGATGGCCAAAACCGACATGATGCCCGCCATCGCCAACGCCGCCATGGAGCTCAAAACCGGCGGCATCAGCCCGATCATCGACCAGGAGACCTCGTACATCATCGTCGCCTGTGATGCGAAGAAGCTGGGGACCGCTCCAACACTTGAATCCAAGCGCTCTGAAATCGAAAAAATGATCAACCAGGAGAAATCCAAGGACAACATCGACAAGTGGATGGAAAGCATCCGCAAGAAGCATGTGATCAGAAGATTCTAAAAGGAACCCTCCAACCCGTTCACCCGTGATCCAGATCGTTTTCAATGACATCAGCGCCGCCGAACTCTCACAGCTCCCCACCCAGGTCCAGTTTCACCTGCTTGAGGCGTTGAACATCCAGCCCGCCGACATCGACGACGCGATCCTCGCCAAGCGCTACGGCCTGCTGGAGCGAGGTGGCAAAAAATTCTACCGCTGCCGTGCTGGAGACCACCGCATCTACTTCAGCATCGCCGAAGGCAACGTGCGCGTGCATCGCGTGCTGCACAAAAACACACTCAAGGACTTCCTCTTCCGCAGCAACCTGCCCGGTGGCGGTGAAGACGAGGCGTTGAGCCAGTCCAAGAGCTTCTGGCACCTCATTGATGAGGGCGCGAAGACCCTCAAGGTCGCTTAGGCTCCCGCAATGACGAATTCCGAATGACGGAATGACGAATGCCCCCGGCTATTCGTAATCATTCGGCATTCGTCATTCCACATTCGTCATTTCCCGCCATGCTCACCCTCGACGCCCTGCTTACCGACGAATCCCTGCGCCAGCAAGAGTTCCCGGTCATCAAAGACAACCTGTTCCTCGCCCATGCTGGCGTCACCATCCTGCCGCGCCGTGTCACTCGCACGATGCAGGACTACCTCGAACAATGCAGCTTGCGCATGCAGGAGTATCCCGAGGCCTGGCGTGCGGTGAATGAGACACGCGTCGTCGCGGCGCAATTGATCGGAGCCAAGGCCAGCGAGATCGCGCTCATCGGTCCCACCTCCGTCGGCCTCAGTTTGGTCGCCAACGGGCTTCCTTGGCAGGCAGGCGATGAAGTGGTGAGCTATCTCGATGATTATCCCGCGAACGTTTATCCGTGGAGCGATCTGGAACGCCACGGCGTCGTCTTGAAACGGCTCCAACCGGCCTCTCTCGGCGAAATCACACCCGAACTCGTCGAAGCGGCGCTCACTCCAAAAACCAAGCTCGTCGCGCTCGCCTCCTGCCACTTTCAAAGCGGCTACCGCATCGAGATCGACCGCATTGGCCGCATGCTGCGTGAGCGCGGCGTGCTGTTCTGCCTTGATGCCATCCAAACCGTCGGAGCATTCGAGACTCGCGTCGATCACGTCGATTTCCTCTCCGCCGACTCACACAAATGGATGCTCGGCCCGATGAGCGCGGGCATTTTTTATGTGCGCGAAGAACTGCAGGAGATGCTTCGCCCCAGCCTGCTCGGCTCCTGGAACGTGCGCAGCCCCAACTTCATCGCGCAGGAGGAAATCGCCTTCGAACGCGGTGGCCGCCGCTACGAACCCGGTGCCTTGAACATCTCCGGCATCCTCGGCATGAAGGCCGGCATCGACCTGATTCAGGAAATCGGCCTCCCGGCCATCAGCGCCCAGCTTTTGAAGCTCAAAGCCCGCCTGCACGCTGGTTTAACGCCGCAAGGCTTCACCTTCCTCGGCCCCGATCCGCACAGCATCCACGCCTCGGCCATCACGACCGTGCAACATCCGCAGCGCTCGCTCGAAGACATCGCCAAACACCTCAACGAGCAAGGCATCACCCCCTCCCTGCGCCACAACCGCGCCGGACAACCACTGCTCCGCTTCAGCCCGCACTTCTACAACACCGAAGCGGAGATGGATCGCGTGGCCGAGGTGATTGGCGAATTGGCCTGACTACTTCCTCACTGTAGCCGGCAGGATCTTGGTGCCGGTGGGGTCGGTGAAGACGACACAGGTAGCAGGGCATGACCGCTTATAAATGCCTGTATTTATACAAGAGCGTATTTTGACAGCCTCCATGGCATGTCAGGCCGCAATTTGCTGGGATTTGGAGCATCCGTGCGCCTCTTTCCTTCCGCATCATCTCACCACGAAATGCGGGCCGCTTGGGCCCGCATTTTTCATGGGTGCGGAACGTCTAAGGGACTGATTTACACCGCCAAGATTTTGGAGAACGCGGAGAAAACCTTCTGAATCAAGCCTCTGCGTTCTCCGAATGTCGAAGGCTTTGTGTTCCCATTCATCATTCCAAATTCGTCATTAGTCATTTTCCATCGCCCTGCTCCTCACCTGGAGTGCCTGGCAGGTCGGCAGCGGCTACCGCACCACCATCGCCGACGCCCTCGCTCACCTGCGCAGTTGTTCACGGAGCCATGAAGCCCTCAAGTGCTCTCCTCAAGAATGACCTCAATTTCCTCTTTTCGGGGATCGTCCGCGGTTAGTATCGTCAGAACTCGTGCCAACACTTTACGGACAGGGGACTTCCTCCGATGCCAGGCATAGTGGATTGCCATGTCTGCGATGAATCCGGCTAGCGGATTAGCACAGCGACAATGTGCGAGCAATGTGGAGAGAACATCTCCAACAGATTGGTGGAGCTTGTGATTGAATACCCAGGACTGCGCATTGGCGATGAGTCTCACTGCGGCGGGTGAATCAAAAGCACATATCGCAAGTGTAATGGCGGTTGCTGGCCCACCGCTCCCAACCCCTCGGTTCGCCTTAATCCAAGCCTCGGCGACTTTGGTGATTTCCACATTTGACACGGACTGAGTCCAACCTGCTACATGCCAAGCAAGCAAAACATAACCGGCTTGCACGGTGTCACCCCAACGAGTCAGCCAAGTTAAAGTGTGGCCAACGGTTTGAATATCCTCTGGAGTTGCCCCGCACGCCGGGGAGGCGAACCTCAAAAGCGGACCCAAGACAAAACTAGCCGCTTTGTCATCGGCGAAGGCCTCCAGCCATTGCAGCGCCAGCTTCACCGCTTGCCCGGCCTGCGCGCCCTCCACGTCCTCGCGGCCCAAGAGCGAGTAGAAGACAAACTGCGCCTCGGACTTGTCGGCGAAGGCCTCCAGCCATTGCAGCGACCACTGTATGATTGGAAACTCGGGAGGCGGACGTTTTCCGTCGCCATGCAAAAGCGGTCCTAGAACAAAAGAAGCGACTCGGTCAGTTCGCCACTTTTCCAGCCAGATGCGACACGCTCCCAACAGAGCGTTCCACACGCTTTCCCGTCCTGTGCGAAGCCCGCGAAACAGCAAATGACGCGCTTCATAGCGTGCGCCATAGCACTCGAGCCAAGGGGCAACCAATGCGCTCCAGTGTTCGACTGCCCCGTCTTCCAAGGAGGACCCACCCAGCACAGCGCCCAGCGCATATGCTCCGCTATCCGGTTCAGCAGCAGCAAGCAGCTCGCCTAACGCTGAAGCGTGCGTGCTCAACCACGCCGACAAGGAGGCATGGAATCCCGCAGCTCGGGCGGGTGAGAGTGCCCCGGCGACTCGGGTAGCTGTCTTTGAGATTCGCCCGAGACTACGTGCTCGCATGATCCCAGGCACAAGAATGGCGCTCAGATCAGAACGACGAACAGTATTAAGTTCGAAAACGCTCTGCTCCATCAACTCATCGGCGACCACATCATGGACAACATGCAGCCAAGGCCCTTCGTGTTCGAGCCAGCCCACCTCACGCAGGACACCGATAATTCTGCCCGCCGTCGATGCTGGTTTACCGATCTCGATCAGGGCCTGCTCGGCAGCGACGATCAAGGCAGCTTCTTCATCAGGCGCACAGGCCAGTGCTGCGGCTGCTGCCATTAGATGGGGTGGAGGGGAGGCAGATTCATAGATCGACTCTGCCTCTGGAGTGATGAGCTTGTCCTCTGCGAGCCGACGCCGAAGCCAGTGCCCGAGATCACCCGTCCGCACCGCGCTGAGGTTTTCAGGGACGATGCGTGAGGTGGCCGCCAGTTGCTCCAGTTGCTGAGCAACCAGAAGGGCGATAATGGGCCGATGTCCGCAGAGCCGCATCAACTCAGCATCGCCGAGCGCCCCTCGCGCCTTGGGTGCTGTGCAAGTCGCAACATACACGGACAGTCGATGAGCCTCTTCGATCGTGGGATCCAGGCGCACTGTATCAAAGCAGGCTTCTCTTTCTGGATGATGTTTCAGGAGCAATCCGGGACGGCAATTTGCGATGATGCCAAACTCAATCCCTCTTTGATGGGAAGCCTGGATCAAATGTCGTCTCAGGACTCCCAAGTCGAGTTCCTGCATTTGATCAAAATACTCGATCACCACCATGGTCTTGCCTGGTCCATGAGCGAGTGCGGCCTCGATAACTTTGTCGGCAGTGACAACGGGTTGCCCAGGGAGAACATAAATGACTCTCCAACCCCTGCTTTCACCTAGCTGAGCCGTTTCGAAGGTCGTTCGGGTCTTCCCCACACCGCCAGCGCCAGCCAAAAGCACGCCCCGCGCATCCGATGAAGTCTCTAAACGTTTCAACAATTCCTCAGGGTGAGTGGGATGGCCGGGAATTGGCTCCTGAAAAGGAAGGCCAGCCTGCGTCAAGAAACGCCTGAAACCTGCGAGACTGTCCCGGTAGTCTGACAGCGAAAGGATATTGGTGATGGCAAGCTCGCTGCGCACGCCAGTCGCAAGTAGGTCTCGCAGCCCGACCAAACCGAGACAAAGCTGATCTGAATTGGCGAACGAAATCTCCGGGTAGCGTCCGTGAGCCGCTAGCCTTCGAAGATGGGCCTGTTGGCTTTCTCGCTGAGAGGCGGCTTTAATGGAGTCCGTGAGCAATGAATCGCGGGGAGCGTCGGCACTCGGCACTGCGATGTAGAGCAGCAGGCTCTTGTGTTCGAAGCGGTGATACACTGCCAACCAAGCCTCCCACTGAGTGTATGTCAGTGCGTTCAGCGTGGCCTCATCCAAACCGAGCTTCTGCGGGAGGTCGGGGTGGATTTGCAGTAGATGCTGAACTGTCGCCGGTTTCGCCACTCCGCCTGTCGCCTCATTGCCGGAGCGATCTCCCACCACATGGACTACCACATCGCACTGCCGAATGTATTCAGACAGTTTGACCAATATGGTCTGCCCCAAGGCCATGAATTTCTCCTGAGTTTCAATGCGGGTCCCAGGACGATCCAACCATTTCGCCGCAGCATCACGGCACGACTTGAATTCGTCCGTAACGGTGGAGATAAAGATCGTGGCGGTCTGAGTTGGCATCAGCAGTTAACACTCTGAGCAATTCGTCCTACCATGCCAATAATTCTTTTATACAGCAGTGGGAGGGTGCATTCAGCGTTGAAGGTCTGCTGACGCAGGGAGAGTTCGGCGAGGACGGTGATTTCAAACTGGATAGCCTCGATGGCCTGCTTCAATCCGCGCGCGAGATCGGCGGGCTGGTCCCGATGACTGAAGGTGCCGTAGGTGTTCCGACCGTCCTTGGCGAACTCGGTGATGAAGGTCTGCTGCCGCTGGGCCAGCTCCAATGGCTCGGGAGCGAAGGCGGTGATGAGAGACTGATTCAGGAATACTTCTGCCTCTGCGCTCTCTGCCCCTTGGCCTCACTGCGGTGAATCCGAGTGGGTGGGACGTTCGTTTGTTGCCGCAGAGGGGCGGAGAGGCAGAGGGGGCGGTTATGATTGCCTCCGCACCGTTGCTGTCAGCATCAAATCCGATCTTCATACTCATCATGAGGGCCAATCCAGAACCAGTAAATGCGCCCCTCTTTTTCCAGGCCCAGCGCTCGATAACCTTTGTCCACACGGGCCGACCAATATGGCCCGACACGCTTGAAGTGCAGTGAAGGATGCCAGTGATCCGTGCTCCAGAGCTGATATTGCTTCTTTGCACGCGCCTGAACCTGGGGCGGCAGCGCGGCTAGCGCCTGACGAAAACTAGCCGTGACGGAGGAGCCGAGCTGCGGGGGCGCGGCGAGACGGACGGTGCGCAGCACCGCCCGAAGGGTGAGCCGAGCGGGGATGCGAGCGAATCAAGTCATCGAGTGGCATGGTTTGACCGGCTGCGATTTCCTTCAAGGCTTGTTCGGCGAGGTGGTCAAACTTTCCAGCCAACACAGATTCCTCAAAGACTTGGTCTTCATCCGACTCGATCTTCTCCTGCATCCAGGAACTTAAGATACGGAAATCCTGCTTGGGCAGTCTCTCGATGGCTTGCTCGATTTCCAACACAGTGGTCATAAGCCTGATTTTATCTTGAAGGTGCCTGCCCCGCAACTGATGACTAGCCCGGGGTTCACCCCCGCACCTTGGCAGGCAAGGTCTTCTCCAGCGCCGTGAGGATGGCGGTGTGGGCGGCATCGACTTCGGCGGTTTCGAGGGTTTTGTCAGAGGCGCGGTAGGTGAGGGTCCAGGCGATGGATTTGCGGTCGCTGGC
>CAMCWM010000240.1 GCA_945882215.1 Akkermansia muciniphila
AGCCGACGACGGTGAAGAAGATCGAGGAAGGCATCTTTGTCGGCGGTGCCATCCAGATCACCAGCTACGAGAAGTCGGGGAATGTGCTGCTCGCTGGCCGCACGCTCACAGCGATCAAGCTCGACGATCCGGAGCCGGGCTTCGTGTCGCTTCACTTTGACGGCGAACCAGTCGATACCAACACGGACATGTGTCTCGGCGGCTCCGCGCAGAAAACCGGCTGGGCGGACGCGATTCCCGGCCACTCAGGCCACGGCGACTTTCACGGCAGCCCGCCGTATGAGAGCTATCGCTGCGCGGTGAAGTATCGCCACATGGAAAATCTCTGGGGCAATCTGTGGTGCTTCATTGACGGTGTGAACCTCTCCAACAGCCGCGCCTACATCTGCGATGACATGAGCGCGTATGCCAGCGGCATGACCACCGGCGCGTATCGCCCCGTGGCGCTGAATCAGCTCCTGCAAAATGACAATGGCGACATCGGCGGCGTGCGTGAGGTCCACTACATGAAAAACCTCGGCTACGATCCCAAAGTGCCATGGTTGGCCCTGCCACTCGACTTCACCTATCAGGGGCTCGACTCCTCGCCCGGCAAAAGCATGCCGCTACGTAGCGGGCACTTCGGCGACTACTATTACCTCAACACCAAGGCCACCTGCTATGTACATGGCGGCGGTTTTGACCACTACTGGCGCTGCGGTCTCTTCACCCTCCGCGGCTGGGCCACGGACACGCAGAAATGGTATCTCTATGGATCGAGGCTGATCTACAAGCCGACAAAGCCAGCCCGCAAATGAGCAAGATCGGCGGCGACGCACCATCAGCGACGCTGTTGATTGCTTACATGAAAGCCGCTGCGTGCCTGTTCATTGCCCTGCTGGCAAAAAGTGCTCTGCTGGCCGACGAAGCACCGCTGAAAGCCTCCTACGAACCTGCGAAGTTCTTCCGCACGCAGATCCAGCCCATCCTCGAACAGCGCTGCTATGAGTGCCATTCCCACCAGCACGAGATCGAAGGCGAGCTGGCGCTCGATTCCAAAGCTGGCTGGCAAACCGGCGGCGAAAACGGCCCCGCAGTGAAGCCCGGCGACTTGAAGAACAGCCCGCTTATCCAAGCCATCCGCCATCACGACCCGGATACCGCCATGCCGCCGAAGAAAAAGCTCCCGCCCATCGAGATCGCCCTGCTGGAGACCTGGGTGCTATTGGGAGCACCTGATCCGCGTACGACACCGCCGAAGCCGTGAGCGTGGTTATTTGCCTTCCCGCAACTGCACGTCGTCGATATGGCTCTTTCCACAGCAAGGGTGCCGATATCACTTCGTTTTCGGCAACTCCGGCTTCGGAAACGGCTTCCCACCCTGCTCCATGAAGGCCTTTTCCACCTGCGCGAGGAGGAAATTGCCGACGTAGCGGGCGATGCGCTCGTTTTTCTTCAGCGTGGCCATGATGGTCGGCACGGCGGCCTCGACATGAGCAGGTTCTTTGTCAGCAAGGTTCCTCACTTCATCCTGCAAGGCGATGAAGAATGCCTGCTGGTCTTCGAGGAGCTCGGGACCGCCCATGGGACCGTGGCCTGGGCAGACCACCTTCGCGCCAAGCTTTTTGACGGCTTCCAGAGTCTTGATCCACTCACCGATGTTGCCGTCGCCGGTGTAGTTGTAGGCGCCGTTCACACAGGCATCGCCGCTGAAGAGGATTTTTTCCTTGGGCAGCCAGGCCCAGCCGTCGCCATGCGTGTGAGCGGTGCCGAAGTGCAGCAGTTCCACACGATGCTTGCTGTCATCGAAAATCATCTCGGTGCGGTAAAGCAGCGTCGGGGCCTTGAGCTTGCTCTCGGAGACATCTTTGCGGCCCTTCGCCGCGTCCTCCCAGCGGCCGGGTTTGTCACCAAAAAGACCCGTCTCATATTGCTTCATCGCCGCCAGCGCCCCCTCATGCGCGACAGGTGTGGCACCCTTTTCGAGCCAGACCTGGTTCCCATACGCGTGATCACCGTGGTGATGCGTATCGAAGGCAAAACGCACCGGTTTGTCCGTGAGCGCCTCAATCTTCGGGATGATCACGCGGGCACCGGAGGGGAAGTTCGCATCGATCACGAGCACGTAGTCTTCAAAGATGATCCAGCCGTTGTTGCAGTGCCCCGAGGGCACGATCTGGCCCTCGTGAAAATAGACATCTTCGCCGACTTTTTCGACCTGATTCACCTCCGCGTGGCAAGTGAACGCGAAGAAGGAAGAAATGATGGCGAAGGAGTAAACGGCTGATTTCATGATGATGATAAGGCGTGAGTTAGACGGGATTTCGATGTGAGAGTAGTACGGTGCAACGGATCGCTTTGCGCACCAAGACGGATGCTATCACGGCATTCAGCGGCCTTGGTCTTCTTCTCTGCCGAGCACGGTGAAATCAAACAGCTCGCCGTAGCGTCTGCCATCCAGGGTGATGTCGAAGGGCACGATCTGCACTGCGGATGGAAGCGCGGCGCGACCTTTGACCGTGAGCTTCACCGGGTAGGTCTGACGGCTCTTGGGATCGATGCTGCCTTCGAGCACTGCGGGACTGGCCTCGACTCCCGGCGGCAGTTTCAACGCGATGCGATGCTTTTGCGCCGTGCCGCGGAAATTGCGCACGGTGATTTGCACGGTCTGCGTGTCTTCTTTGGTGAGATCGACACGATACGGATACGCGCTGACCCAAAACGGGTCGTAGAGGTACTCATAGTTCTCGTCGGGCAGCAGGTTCTTGTAGTGCTGGATGATGCGCTGCGCCCAGTTGTGATAGCGATCCACAAAGGCTGCCGGCTCGGTCATCAGCACCCCATGCGCGCCCATGATGATGTCGGGCTTGAGCTTTTGCAGGTATTTGGCGGCGACAAGATAACCTTCCTCGGTGATCGCGCTGTTGCGCGCGACGACGCACTCGTGGCCGTTTTGTGCGGGATCAGCGGGATCGCCGAAGAGATTGTCGCCGGTGAAGACAATCTTTTTGCCGTCCATCTCAAGCCACAGCGCGTTGCCGAACTCAGTCTGGCCGGGCATCCAGTCGATGTGCAGCTTGTAGCCCTCCCAGTCGATCACATCGCCCGCTTTGAGGATGCGGTCGATCTTCGCCTTTTCAAAACCTGCGTTGTAGGCGCCTATCATCGCGGGGTAATCGTAGGCGCGTGGGTTTTCACACTTGTCCACGATGCTGTCCATGGTCCAGAACTTCACGCCGTGCTCCTGCAAGGCCGGGAAAAGCGTGAAGTGATCGCCATGCGAGTGCGAGATCCAGCAGGCGTCGATCTGCTTCAGGCCGAGATGCTCCTTCATGTCGTCGATGATCCGGTTCAACACGAGCTTGGGGAACAGGCCGCAATCCAGCAGCAAGGCGTGGCCGCTGTCCGCAATGATGATGGCGAAGTTCTTCCCCGCCATCTCCGGGCCGAACATGTAAAGATGCGGCGTCACTTGCACGACGTAATGCACCTTGGTCGGCTTCATGGCGGGATGGGCCGCGCGTTTGCCGAATGATTCGGAGGGATAGCCACGCACATAGTCGGGGCGGAAGGCCGCTAGCTTCGCGCGGTAGGATTTGAGCTGCTCCGTCGCACCACGAATCACCGGCCCCCGCGCTGAAAACGCAATCTGCGGCTCCAGGGCGATGAGTTTGTCCACGGAAGCGATCAGCGCGTCGAGGCCCTTGGCAAAACCATAGTCCCACTCCGTGTCGAACCAGTTCGTCATCTTCGCGCCATCATGCATGACCCCTCCGGCGAACACGCACGTCGTGCCGCCCGTCTTCAAAACATAACTCATCCCGCCTGGCGAGTGCCCCGGCGTGCCGAGGCATTGAATCTGCCGCCCGCGCCACTCAAACACCTCATCCGGCGCGAGCCACCGGTCCACCTTCACCGGTGACTGCGGCGGTCGCACATAACTCGCGCCATGCACGGTGTGTTTGTCACCGAGTCTCGGATGCCATTTGCGGAACTGGTTCGGCGTCTCCAGCAATGCCTGCTCTTCCTTGGGTGCTGCGATCTGTGTCTGGCTCCGGTCCAGGAGTGCGACGCCCTGCAGCAGCTCGCGATGATGTCCTGTCAGCAGCAACCACTCGACCTTCTTCACGCCGATCCCGCCAAGGTGCTCAAGCACCGAGCCATCACCGAGGTCGATCATCAAAGCAGCATCGCCATCGCGGATGAGACAGGCATTGCAGGTGTCCGACCAGACGAAGATGTCAGGAGCGGCCTCCTGGAAGGCGGCCTGGGTGGTGTGAAGTCCCAAGGTGAGTGCGAGGAATGGCAGAAGGCGGCGGATCATGATGAGTGAGTACGCTCGTGGTGATGCGCGTTGTTCCGCAGAATGGTTTTCGGACGGGCTCAGCTCGGCTGAAGTGAAAGAGCAAATCCAGGGTGGCGTTAAGGCTGGCCATGTTCCGCAGTCATCACTTTCATTGCCTCCTCGTCGGAACTCTGCTGCTGCTCGGTCGATCCCATGGCGAGCCAGTCGCATGGCCGCCGGAGTTCATGCAGAATCTGCCATCGGATTACTTGGAGCGGCTGAAGGCGTGCATGGTCGCAGGCACTGAGAGATTGAACCGGATGAAGGTCGGCGACAGCAAGAGCTCGGACTCCATCGGCTGGGTGCGCTACGGACAGCCATCGCTGCTGCTGGGCCGGCGCATGGACGAAATCAATGCGTTCTTCGAGTCGGACACGTTCGAGTGGACGGCCAATCCCAAGTTTGGGTTCAGCCTGTTCACCGTCAGCTACATGCGGTTGTATGCGCTCATGAATCATCGCACTGGTGCGATGAAGGGACCGCTGTCTAACGTGGCGATGGACAACTTTGAAAAGGGCATGTGGCAGGTCGCCAAGGCGAACACCAAACTTGCCGAGGCGAAACGCGATGTCTGGGACATGGAAGGCTCCGAAAACCATCACCTCGCGAGCAAGACCTGCGACTTGCTCGCGACACAGTTCCTCCGCCACATTCCCGAGTATGCCGATCAAAAGCTCGACGACGGCTCCACGCTCGCGCAGCAGTATGAGGTGCGCCGCGCCTACTTTTTGCGGTGGTTCGATGAACGGGCGAAGCACGGCCAGTTTGTTGAGGCCGGTTCGCCGAGCTATCAGGGCGACAGCATCAACGCGCTCTTCAACGTGCACGATTTCGCGGAGGATGAAGTGCTGCGCCGGAAAGCCGAGATGTATCTCGATCTCGCCTACGCCGTCATGGCTGAGGAAACACTGCTCACGACGCGCGGCGGACCGAAGAGCCGCGTCAAGGTGGGGCACGAATACGACGGCGGCTTCGCCAATGACCGCGGCTACAACGTGCTCTTCAATGCCCCGGGCCGCACCTTCACGCCACTGGGCGAGAACTCGCGCACCACGAGCGATTACTACCCGCCGCCCGCCATCGTAAGCCTGGCCAAGGACACTCAAGGCCGCGGCATCTACAGCTTCACCACACGCTGGCCGGGTCCGGTGATGGAAGGCAAAGGCAAGCGTTCAGGCGACCCGGACGGGCAGCTCTGGCGGACACTCAATCCGGAGCACAGCGTCCTGCGCCATGGCTTCTGCACACCGAACTACATCCTCGGCTCCGCAGGACTCGATGCGTCATGGCTCGACGACACGAGCATGGGTTTTCGCTGGCAGGGCGTCGTCTTTGCCGACGATCCACTTTCACGCATTGGCTTCGAGGTCGCACCGGCCAAAACGAAGGACTGGCATGGCTTCAATCCGTTCTTTAGCGTGCAGGATCGCAACATCCTGATCACCCAGAAGTGGGCACCTGTGGCGCCCAATCCACCCACCACGAATCCCGCCCATCTGCGCGTCTATTTCAGCCCAACACTCGACGACGTGCAGGAGGATGACGGGTGGATCTTCGCCAAGGACGGCGCAGCCTTCGCTGCTCTCAAAGTCGTGGCCGGTGGCTATTCATGGACACCCGCGTGGAAGCACGCTGACGCCATCACGAACGACACCAAAGCCTTCATCACACTCAAAGAAGAGAACGCGCCGGTGATCCTCATCGCCAGTCAAGCCACCGATTACCAAGGCAGTTTTGATGCATTCAAAACGGCCGTGAAAGCACAGCCCATCCACTACGCTGACGGAGTCCTGCGATTTGAAACCCTCACATTTCACGGCTCCATCAAACCCGCCGAAGTGAACGGGCAACCCGTCAACCTTGCGCCTGCACGCGGCTATGATTCGCCGTTCATTCGTTCCGAGTGGGGCAGCGGACTCATTCATATCCGCAAAGGAGATGAAACGCTGATCCTCGACTTTAGGGATCCGCAGAATCCGAAGAAGACGAGGGGGGCGCCGGTCACGGATGCGTTTCCACCGGGCGTCGGGAGCACGCCACCGGTCATTTTCACGAGATGATGCTGAAATCCGGCAGGGCTCGCCGGGCTACTCCGCCGCCGCGCCGATGAAGATGCTCACGACCCTGCCTTCCTTGAAGGTGAATATCACACCACCGTATATCGAGCCTGCCACGAAGGTCTCGCCGGCGATGCTCTGTTCCTTGTCTTCCACGTTTTGATACGCCTTCCGCACTTCCGCTTCGGAACTGCCGATCTGGATGCCGCGTGCCGTGGTGAGCTTGCTAGGACGTGTGGCCGTGATGCTTGAAACCTTCTTCGCGCCTCCCTTGTCCTCAGAGGCCATGTTCAGCCTCAACCCTTGCGCGTCGAAGCGCCACTCCTGCACCCACTCGCCCGTCGCCTCCCACAGCGTGTCCTTGTCTTTGCCCTCGGGCTTTCCAAGGAGCGCGATGAGTTGATCCGCCTTCTGACCAAGCGTGATCTTGCCCAAGAACTCGCCCTCCAGCAGCTTGTCCTCAGCCAGCAGGCCACTGGTGCAGGTAAAAATGACAGCGAGGAACAGATGCAGCAATTTCATGGCCGCAGAAGGTGCGCCAGCCGCGCGGCTTTACCAGCGAATCATGGCACGCAAGGATGCGCCCATGACCTTCGCAATGGCCGCGTTCCACTTCCCCGTGAAGCGTGGAATCAAGCATCGCAGCTATGGGTGAGGCGGTGTTTGAGGCACGGGGCCCGGTGGTTGGGCGCTGTCAGGCTTCTTCACGCGCGGCGCGGATTTGGGACCAGGAATAAAGCCACCGCTCCCACTGCCGCCGGACCAGTCACGCCCAGAGTTCTTGCTCTTGAATGGCCGTGGCGCTTTGTTGTTTTGTTTCTGGCTTTTCATCGTCTGAGAAAGGCGAACATCGCTTCATTGAGGGCTATTTTTTGCCAAGCCATTCGACGCTGAGAATCTGCTCGATCTCCATCTTTCCCCCGGCTTCGGGAATGTTTTCCGTCGATTTTTTCCAGGTCACCCGGCATCTCTTGCCAATGAAGGACTTGGGATTCTCCAGAACCTTGTCCACGGACTCGTCAGGCTTCAGGATGAAATAGGAGACTTCGTCGCCATCCACCGAACGCATGTTCCAATGGGCGTAATCCCCTTCTTCGATGCCAAGGAAGACACCGTCCGTCAATTTGGCCGCCGCCTTGGGCTTTGCAGCACCCTCCTTGCCCTTCTTCAGCGCGGCCACGAAGATCTCGCAGTTGGTGGTGTACAGCTCCGTGGTGGCCTGGTAGTCCTCACCATGGAAGACGGGGGCCGGTTTCTCGGTGGTGAGCCATTTGAAGATGCTTCCATCTTTGAAATAAAGGCGTTCCTCGATCTTCGCGCCGCGTTTGCCGTCCTCTGCTGACTGGTTGTAGGTGTTGAAGACAAAGAGCGGCTTCCCGCCTTCCAGGTAATACTCTGTGACGCCATCGCCATCATCACCGCACTTCGCCACGATCTTTTTCACCTCACCGCCGTCGAGCCAGCCGGTCAGCGCGAACACCGTCGGTTCATCCTTGTGTGTGGCGGTGACCTTCTTGAAGGAGTCCACCCTGGCATTGATCTCATTGTAAACCGCCCGGTGATGCGCCGTGTCGTTCTGCGCCTGGGCGAGCACGGAAAAAGTGAGGAAGACGGCGGCGTGGAGAAGTGAAAAGGGTTTCATTGGCGCGATGTGTCGCCGAAAACAATCTTCGCGCAAGGATTTTGGAGTGTCTTCTTGAGAGACTTTGCCATGTGTTTTGCGATGGTTATTTCGCAAAATCGCAGAACACGATCTGCGAAGGATTGCCGACCGGCGTGTAGTGCCCGGTGAACTCCAGTTTGCCGGACTTTTTGTCCACGCGGAAGACAGCGATATTGTCGGCGCGTTGATTGCAGCAGTAAAGAAACGTACCCGTGGGATCAAAGGTGAAGCTGCGCGGATAGTCA
>CAMCWM010000241.1 GCA_945882215.1 Akkermansia muciniphila
AACTGCCCGGCACCGATGGCAAAACGCACGATCCACTCGTTGCGGGCGACAAGAAAGCCATCGTGCTGTTCTTTGTCTCCCCGTTCTGCTCCACCACGCGGCCCTTCATGCCGGAGATCAACCAGATCGCCGCCGATTACAGCGACCGCGTCGTCGTTTACCTCGTGCATTCCGATTCCGAGATCACGAAAGAGGTCGCGCTGGAGCACGCCATCCTCTCCGAAGTCAAAGCGACCGTCCTCATCGACAAGCAACAAGCTCTCGCAAAGCAGGTCCAAGCCAAGATCACGCCTGAAGCCATCGTGCTCTCACCGAAAGCCGAGGCACTCTACAAAGGCCGCATCAACGACCTCTACCTCGGTCCCACCAAACGCCAGCGCGCCGCCACAACCAAAGATCTGCGCGACGCGCTCGACGCCATCCTCGCCGGCAAACCCGTCCCCACGCCGCAGCAGGAAGCGCAGGGCTGCAAGATCAGCGGCACCAAGTAAAGTAGCCCAGTTGCGCCGCAACTGGAGTCTGGTCGCTTGTTGCGGCGCAGCAAGCCTACTTTTTCTTCCCTTTCTTCTTCGCCTCCGGCTTCGGCCCCGCCTGTGCGACGAACTCCTTCTCCAGTTTCGCCCACTGTTCCGCCATCGCCTTCACACGCTCCGGCTCCTTCGCCGCGAGGTTGTTCGCCTCCGCACGATCCCTGCTCACGTTGTAAAGCTCCCACGCATCGCCGTTGTCGGCGGCGCTGACGATCTTCCAGTCGCCTTCACGCAAGGCACGATTGCCGGAGTGATGCCAGAACAGGAAGTCACGGCTGAGCGTCTCATCCTTCGCAAACGCAGGCAGCAGACTGCGACCAGGATAGGACGGCGCATTCTCCGGCATCACTGGCTTCGCGTCACCCGCCAGCGCGAGCAGTGTCGGCACCACATCGATCACATGGCCCGGTGTGTGCCGCAATTCGCCCTTCGCAGCGATGCCCTGCGGCCAGTGCGCGATGAACGGCGTGCTGATGCCGCCTTCATGCACCCAGATCTTGTGACGGCGAAACGGCGTGTTCGACACCGTCGAGCCTCCGGGCCCGAGGCAGAGATACGAAGCCGCTGCACCCATCGGCGCGGCCTTGTCGTGCCCCAGGCCACGAACCATGATCTCCGCGCTCGCACCGTTGTCAGAGAGAAACAGAATGAGCGTGTCCTCGAAAGCGTTCATGGCTTTCAACTGCGCCAACACGCGACCGATCTCCTGATCCATGCGGTCGATCATCGCCGCATGAATCGCCTGCTTCGTCGCCTGAAACTGCTTCTGCTCATCCGTCAGACTCTCCCATGGCACCGCATGCCGCGTCTCACCGGACCCGAGGATTTCCAGATCACTCTCCTTGCCGCTCGGTGCGATGATCTGCGGTTCAGGGTCAGACAAGGTCGTCGCCACCAGCCCCAGCTTCTTCTGCCGCTCGAAGCG
This sequence comes from Akkermansia muciniphila, assembly GCA_945882215.1. Taxonomy (GTDB): domain Bacteria; phylum Verrucomicrobiota; class Verrucomicrobiia; order Verrucomicrobiales; family Verrucomicrobiaceae; genus Prosthecobacter. Next base: position 1,456 of record CAMCWM010000241.1, read on the forward strand.
CCCGGCCCGCGTCGTCGACCAGCCTTTCGAATACGTGTCCTGGTACTTCGCGATGTCCTCCGGCAGCGCCTGAATCGGGAAATGCGGCGCGGTGAAGGCCAGATAGGTGAAGAACGGCGCATCCACATGCTGCTGCGCATGCTCTTTGAGGAAATCGATCGCATGCTGCGCCATCGCCGTGCTCGAATACCACCCGCCCTCCGGCACCGGCAGTGGCTGGTCATCCAACTCGTGCCTCTTTGGATGGAAGTGATTGTCCTGCTGTGCCACGTAGTAGGAACGCGTGAAGCCCCCGTCCGCCACCACCTTCGGCGCATTGCCCACATGCCACTTGCCCGAGTGGTAGCTGCGATAACCCACCGCCCCGAGCCGCTGCGGCAGCGTCCGCACCCACGCCGGAAACTTGCCGTACTGCGGGTCCATTCCGATCTGCTGCGCATAATGCCCCGTCATCAGCACGCTCCGCGTCGGCCAGCAACGCGCCGTGTTGTAAAACTGCGTGAACCGCAGCCCACCCGCCGCCAGCTTGTCCAGATTCGGCGTCGCAATCTCACTCCCATAGCAGCCGAGATCCGAGTAGCCAAGGTCATCGGCCAGGATGATCAGGAAGTTGGGCTTCGACGGCGCGGCGTGCAGCGTGATGCAAGCGAGAAGCAGCAGGAACAGTGGCAGGCGAATCATGGAGCCATCCAAACGAAGCTCACGGCAATTTCATGCCACAATACGCTCAAGAATCATCGTGTGCTTCGCTGACATCGAAGTTCTCTTGCGTCTCGCCACCGTCTCCATCACCCTTGAGGATCCGAGCCACACGGCTCGCTAGCTTCACCTCGTGCCTTTTCATCCCATGCCTGAGACGACTTCGAAGATGACTTCCAAAGCGCAGGCTGCGCAACTTACAGCGCTGCGAAGAATTGAAAGATGTAGGCAGCTAGGAGAGCAAGGAACAGAGCTGAGTCTTAGCAAGATGGGCCTTGCAACACTCCCAGCGGAGATCGGTCAGCTTACCGCCTTAAAAGAGCTTCGTTTGTTCCGAAATGAACTTACCAGCCTGCCTCCAGAAATTGGGAGCCTCAAATCTCTGAGATGGCTTGATCTGTCTGACAACAAACTCACAACGCTGCCGCCTGAGATTGGCAAGTTAAAGGAACTCACTCACTTTGGGATCTCGGGAAATCAGCTGAAAACCTTGCCGGATGCGTTTGGTCAACTCAGAAGCCTTGAACTCCTCCATCTCGACCGAAATAGGCTCACCAAAATGCTGCAACCGATCACTCAGCTCACGGCGCTGAGAGAGCTATTGCTCAACAACAATCAGATTGGCAGCCTGCCCACCGACATCGGAAAATTAACCAAGTTGAAAACGCTTTGGCTAGATAACAACCAGCTTAAAAGCTTGCCCAAGGAAATTGGTCTGCTGTCTGATTTGGAGGAACTCACCCTGATCTTTAACCGACTGAATGATTTACCAATCACACTCAGGAATCTAAAGAGATTGAAGAAGTTGTTCCTTCATATCAACCCTGCCTTGGGCATCTCGCCTTCAGTCCTCGGAGCAGACCCAGGACACAGTTTCGACGGCTTTGCTTCCCCAAAATCCATCCTCGATTACTACTTCGCCCGTCAAACCGGCAAAACCCGCCCTCTCAACGAAATCAAACTTATCCTCGTCGGTCGAGGTGGAACCGGGAAGACGAGCACCGTCCAAGCCTTGCAGGACAAGCCTTTCAAAGAAGGCGTAGAAAGCACCTGCGGCATTGCCTTGTGTGATTGGATCATGAACGGGTCCAAAGGCAAACCCATCACCGCGCATGTGTGGGACTTCGCCGGGCAGGTCATCACTCATGCCATGCACCAGTTCTTCTTTAGCGTGCGTAGCGTGTATGTCGTAGTGCTCACAGGCCGCGAAAACAACGAGCGCGATGACGCAGAATACTGGTTGCGTTTGATTAAGGCTTTCGGCACCGATGATCAGGGCAAGGGGCCTCCCGTCATCATCGCGCTCAACAAATGGGACCTGCCCGGTTGCCGTCCGCGTGTCGATCGCAGGGCTTTGCAGGAGCGCTATCCCTTCATCCGTAGATTCGTCGAGATGGACTGCAAGACGAAGCGCGGCATCGACAAACTCAAGACCGCCCTTTGCAAAGAAGTAGACCGCCTCAAGTGGGTGCGGGAGCCCTTCCCCGAGACTTGGGATGCCGTGCGTCGTGCCCTCGCTAGCGGACGCCCGAAGCGCGCCCACCTCACCTACGCCGAGTTCCGCCAACTCTGCGCTAAACATCACGTCACCGATGAAGGCATGCAGGATTCACTTTCCGAGATTCTGCACAACCTCGGCTCGGCGCTCAACTACCGCAACGATCCCCGCCTGCGCGAGGCCACAGTGCTTCAGCCCGAGTGGCTCACGCGCAACGTCTATGCCCTCATGCGCCGTGCCGAAAAGCAAGCCGGTGTGTTGAAACAAGCCGATGTGGACCAAGTGCTTGCGAAGGAGAAAGACTCAGCGATGCGCGCCTACCTGATCCAGATCATGGAGCGCTTCGAGATCGCCTATACCCCACCTGCGACAAAAGGCCTCTGGCTCGTCCCCCAAGCGCTGCCCGATGAGCAACCCAAGAGCGTCATCGCCTTCCGCGACGCCCCCGAAGCCACCCGCCTGCGCTACACATATCAAGCCTTGCCCGAAGGCCTCGTCGCACGCGCCATCGTGCGTCTGCATGAGTTTATCGAAGCCGACTCCAAAGGCAAAAAGCAGCAATGGGCCAGCGGAGCCGTGCTCACCCGCGATGCTGCCCGCGCTCTTATTCGTACTGAGCCGCAGGACCGCCAAGTGATTATCACCGTCACCGGTCCCAAGAAAGCCCGCCAGCAACTCGCCGGTCTCTGCCAGGCCGAGATGCGCGACATCCACGCCGACATCACAGGCCTCGATCCCCTCGAAGAAACGCAATACGAAGGCACATGGGTTGCCACCAAGGCTCTGGAGGTGGATGAAAAGGCAGGCAGAGAAACCGGCATTTCCACCGAACGCGGCACACGGATGGTAAATCCAGAAAAGGCCAATAACGATTATTCGGAAAAGCCTGCACGCACCGATTCCGTCTGGAAGCCCACAGTCTTCATCAGTTATTCCAAAACCAACGTCCCGCAGCGCAGACGCCTAGAATCCGAACTCAAGATCCTCAAAAATGAGGGGCTGCTAAAGCGCAACTGGCATGACCGGATGATTGATCCAGGCGACAAATGGGATGAAACGATTCAAAGAGAACTGTCTGATGCGGATGTCATCATCGTGCTCACGAGTGTCGCCGCTCTCGCGACTGACTACATCAACGAACATGAGCTCCCCATGGCTCTTGAACTCCAGAACGACGGCAAGCTCGTCGTCATTCCTGTAATCTTGGAAGCATGCCGATGGGAACAAACTGCTCTGGGTGATTTGAATGCCCTGCCTGAGAAAGGCAAACCTCTGAACAAATGGAAGCCATCAGCAGACGGTTGGAAGACCATCGCCGACGGATTGGCTAAGGTGTTCAAGAAGCTCATAGCCAAAGGCCCCTATTGGCGCGTCAAAAAAACCGAGGACTGATCTGTCTGGGGATCATTGCAGGACGTGAACGGATTACTCCGCAGCCGGTGGCGCTTCTGGTGCGGCATCAGCCGCAGGCGCAGCACTCTCAGCCGTTTCAACCACCGGCACCACATCATCGGCGACCACGGTGGCCACGTCCTGGATGGTTTCGCCTTCGTTGAGGCCCATGAGCTTCACGCCTTGGGCATTGCGGCCGGTTTCGCGGATGTCGCAGACGCGGATGCGCACGCTCTGACCCTTGGTGGTCATGAGCATGAGCTCGTCTTTGTCATGCACGGCCTTGGCGGCGACGACTTTGCCGGTTTTCTCGGTGACGTTCATCGTGGTGACGCCTTTGCCGCCGCGGTTGGTGAGGAGACGGTATTCGTCGAAAGCGGTGCGCTTGCCGAGGCCGTTTTCGCTCACGACGAGCAGCATGGCTCCCACCTCGTGCGTAATGCAGCTCACCAGGAAGTCGCCATCGTCGAGCGTGATGCCGCGCACACCGGCGGTGGCACGGCCAATCGGACGCAGATTCGGTGACGCAGGATCATCGCCCGTCTCGTGGAAGCGCGCGCACATGCCTTCGTGGGTGATGAGGCAGATCTCCTTGTTGCCGTCGGTCAGCACGCAATCGACGAGGTCGTTGCCTTCATCGAGCTTGATGGCGATGATGCCATCCTTGCGGTAGTTCTTGAACTCTTCGAGGGCGGTTTTCTTCACCGTGCCGTCCTTGGTGGCAAAGAGTACATACTTGTCTGCTGCCCACATGGCCTCATCCTCCTGCCCCTGGGCTTCGAGGATGAGCACAGCGGCGATTTTTTCTTCAGAACGCAGATTGAGCATGTTCTTGATGCTGCGCCCCTTGCCCGTGCGCGGAGCTTCAGGAATCTGATGCACCCGCTCCACATACATGCGGCCCGTGTTGGTGAAGAAGAGCAGGAAGTCGTGAAGATGCGCGCTGAACAGATGCTCCACGAAATCGGCGGCCTCCTCCTCGCTCTGCGCCTCACGGGCCTCCATGCCTTTGAGGCCTTTGCCACCACGATTTTGCAGACGGTACTCGGCGGTGGACGTGCGCTTGATGCTGCCCAAGTGCGTCATCGTGACGACGGTCGGATCGTTCGGGATCAGGTCGATGTTTTCGATCTCGCCCTCGGCGGCCTCGATGCTCGTGAGACGCGGCGTGGCGTGCTTGAGGCGAATGGCTTGAAGCTCGTCCTTGATGATCTGGAGCACGCGGGCTTCACGCGCGAGGATGTCCATGAAGTCGCGGATGCTGACCAAAACGTCGTCGTAGTCGGCTTTGATCTTGTCGCGTTCGAGCCCGACGAGCTGGTAAAGGCGGAGTTCAAGGATGTCTTCGACCTGCTTGTCGGTGAAGATGTATTTGTCGCCCACAATGCTCGCCTGAGCACGAATCATGATGCCGAGCTGCTCGGCGGTGCTGATGGCGAAGCTGTAAGCCTTGAGGCGCTCGCGCGCTTCATCGCGATTTTTGCTGTCGCGGATGATCTTGATGAAATCATCGAGATGGCCGAGCGCGAGGAGCTGGGCTTCGAGTTTTTCGGCCTTGATCTCGGCCTGCTTCAGCAGGAAACGCGTCCGTCGGATGATGACCTCGCGACGGTGCTCGATGTAGCACGCAATTGCGTCCTTCATGCTCAACACTCGCGGCTTGCCACCGTCGATGGCAAGCATGTGGATCGAGAAGCTCGATTCGAGCGCCGTGTGCTTGTAGAGATTGTTCAGCACAACCTGCCCGCGAGCGTCGCGCTTGAGGTCTATGACGACGCGAGTGTTTTCGTCCGACTCATCGCGCACGCCGCTGATTTCCGTGATGATCTTCTCGTTCGCGAGTTCGGCGATGCGCTTCACCAGCTCGGCGCGGTTCACGTTGAACGGAATCTCGGTGATGATGATCTGCTCGCGGTTGCCGTTTTCAACAATCTCCGCCTTGCCGCGCGTACGCACGCTGCCGTGGCCGGTTTCCATGTATTCACGGATACCGTTGGTGCCGAGGATGACGCAGCCCGTCGGGAAATCGGGGCCTTTGATGTGAGCCTGAAGCTCGCCACAAGTGATCTGCGGATTGTCAATCTGCGCGCACACCGCATCGACGACTTCGCCGAGGTTGTGTGGCGGCATGTTCGTCGCCATGCCGACGGCGATGCCCGTGCCGCCATTGACGATGAGATTCGGGAACGCCGCCGGGAACACGGTCGGTTCGGTGAGACGCTCATCGTAGTTTGGAACGAAATCGACCGTCTCCTTCTCCATGTCCGACATCAAGGTGCCGCCTAGGTGCGTCATGCGGGCTTCCGTATAACGCATGGCAGCCGGAGGATCGCCTTCCACCGAACCGAAGTTCCCCTGTGGATCAATCAACGGCTCACGAATGGCCCAGGGCTGGCCCATGTGAACCAGCGTCGGGTAAATGACCGCCTCACCGTGCGGATGGTAGTTACCCGAAGTATCACCGCAGATCTTCGCACACTTCATGTGCTTCTTCGGCGGATAGAGCGACAGCTCATGCATCGCATAAAGAATGCGGCGCTGGGAGGGTTTCAGGCCATCTCGCACATCCGGCAGCGCACGGGCGATGATGACGGACATCGAGTAGTCGAGGAAGGAGTTCTTCACTTCTTCAGCGACAGAGATGGGGCGGATGTTGGGGTCTTGCATGGGCGGAGGACGAAAGGGCTAAAGAGGGACGGGACTAGGCGCGCGAGAGGGCGTTGGCGGAAACGAAGATGTTGCGAATGCGAAACTCGACGGGACTTTCCTGAAGAAGGACGGCTTTTAGTTTCGGTGTTTTGGCGGCGAAAAATGGTTTCTCGAGCGCTCTCGCAGAACCTCTGGCCCAGACGGGCGCAGGCCAGTTCTGCTCATGTGCCAGCGAGGCTGCCACGGATGCCAGATAGGCGTCGGCGACACCGTCATCATTCAAGATTGAATTCAATCGTGCCGGTTCGTCTTCGATCAGTCGAATATCTGGCTCATGCCTGAACTGATCCAGGAAATCACGCACGGCATAGCCAAAGTCATTTCTGCTCGTGACATGAGCAACGCATTCAGCAAGGGGAATGGCAATGGCGACGGGCATGGAACTAGGACTGCGAAAGTTCCTCCATCGTTTCAGCAATGAAATATTGCGACTTTACCGGCAGCAAGCTGGCAGGGTAAAAGCGTTGAACGATCTCCATCACCTGCTCAGCCGACTTCAAACCGAGATGTCGGCAAATCACCAGTACGTCC
>CAMCWM010000242.1 GCA_945882215.1 Akkermansia muciniphila
GGAACATCCCCTGACCGGCCTCACCCTGTTCATAGATCAATTCTCCGGCGGCAAACATCTTATCAGCAGCGTCATTCATAATCGTTGTGAAGATGGCGGCGCGCAGATATTATGTACCCGAAAAGTGGCAGGAGCGCCATGGAGCTTCATTCAGTTGCAAAGACCGGCACAAGACGTCGCGGTCGAAGCAAGGCGCATTTTTCGCCAAGGAGCAGCCCAGCGAATCCATGCTCCTCCAAAGACAATCAGGGGAGCATCGGGCCAGTGGGCAGATGGCGGCCAGTGCGACCAGAGAAATCAGGGGCAGAAGGCGTGGCTCCTTCTGCCAAGGAAAACAAGCAGCATTTGAGAATTCAGTCAATTGCATTGGGGGGAAGTGGAAAGGGGCCGCTTGACCTCATCTCTGCTACGTCTTCCCGCCAACGTCCAGCAGCTTCCGCATTCAGCACATGTCACTCAAAAAATGCGTCTTGTGATCCAGCGCAGCCCAAATGCCGGAGAACTTCAGTGTGGTAAAAATACATCGAAGGCCATTTGAGCTCCACCTAGTTTTCGTGCATCTCTCCCTCATGAAACATTCGCTTGTCACTCTTCTGAGCCTGCTGCTCCTGACCAGCATCTCCATTTCAGCGGTCATCCCGGACCCACTGCCCCCGGCACCGGAACCAATCGAGGACATTCTGCGGCTGCAGATCTTTCTCGACACGCAGCTCTTCGGACCCGGGAAACTCGATGGCCGGCCCGGGGAATTCACCACCAAAGCCCTCAAACGTTACCAGCACGCGCAGGGCCTGCCTGAGACTGAGCTCGAAACACACTCTCTCGACCTCACCAGCGTGCCGGAGACTTACACCACCTACACCATCCGCCCCGAGGATCTCCAATACGTCGGTGATCTGCCACGGCAGCCTTCCGCGCAAAGCCGGAAGAAGTATCTGCCCTACGACTCGCTGCTGGAGTTCTTGACCGAGCGCTTTCACAGCGCTCCCGAACTCCTCGAATTCATCAACCGCCCTCTCAAGATGAGCGCCCTCAAACCCGGTGACATCTTGAAGGTTCCCACCGTGCAGCCCTTCCTCATCGAGCAGCTCACCGAGGTGCCAAAACTCCCCGAAGTGCCGGAATTCCAGACCCGCGTCATCAAGATCGATACGCGGGAGAAGCTCCTTGGCCTGTGGGAAGGCGAGAAATTACTCGCCAGTCTTCCCATCACCCCCGGCAGCGGCCACCTCGCCACACCGCCCGGCACCTGGCGCATCCTCGGCATCACACAGATGCCCACCTTCCGCTGGGACAAAAGCGTGCTCGAATACGGTGTCCGCAGTGGCAACTTCTATGAGTTGCCCATCGGCCCGAACAATCCCGTCGGTGTCATGTGGATCGGCCTGAATCGCGCTGGCATCGGTATCCATGGTACCAACCAGCCACAGACCATCGGCCGCAGCGCCAGCCACGGCTGCATGCGCACCGCGAACTGGGATGTCGTCCGCCTCGTCAAAATGATCACCCAAGGCATGTCCGTGACCATAGAAGGCCCCCCACCTAGCCCAAGACCGGTTGTCGTGAAGAAAGCCACGCCACCCCCACCGCCCGCAGAGCCCCCCAAGCGCGGATTCTTCGGCTGGCTTTTTGGCAAGAAGTAAGCCGTTACAAAGAAACGGTAATTTCACCGTTCAGGCAACGTGAAAGAAAGTGCTCTACCATTACATTTGCGTTACGAAACTTAAAACAATAGCGGTTGATTGGCAGAATCTAAGTCGGTTCTAGAACGGCGCTTACGGGCTGTTGATTCTTGGGTGATCACCTCGGATTCGCTGAGACCAACTGTATCAGCATGCATACTTGGAAAAGGGACAGCGGAAGGGAGTGGTGCACTCGATTCCTCAAAAGAAACAACCCTCGCGACGTCAGCAGGCAGCGCGCCTTTCAGCGCATCATTTTCACTGATATTCTGTTGTTCAGATTCTTTTTTTACTTTTTTATCATCGTCATCAAAAACCGGGATATGTAACGCTGTCGCAACACTGGAAGGCACGTTTGTCAGCTTGCGTTTCCGGTGCATCGCGACACGAAGAGCGGTGAGGGCGCGAACCTTGGCAAGACCACCATTATGGCGGTCCAGGTTTTTCAAACCGAGCTTTCCGTCTCCCTCAGTGAGCCATCCGCAGGCCACGAGGGCGGTGGAGAAACCTTTACGTCCGACCAGTTTGTCCAGAAACTCCTTGGTCACTCCCAAATCGTTAGGTTTGACCCGGTTAACCTCTACCCAAGACCACAATCGCACGAGTTTGCCGAGCACGGCATCAGCATCCATGCGGAGAGCGGTGGCGATGGCGCAGATCTCCGGCTTGTCAGGGGTGGCGGTTTCTACTTTGATCCAAGGGCGACGCATGAACGACTAGTGGCAAGAAATGTCCAGCCAGCAAGCGAACGCTCGAAGCGTTACATCAACCCTTCTCAATTTTCCGGTCAGAGATTCATTGGAATCTGTGAAGCCTCAATGGAGAGGGCGGGCGGAATGACGCGGCGGAAATCATCCAGGGAGACAGGTTTGGTGAGGAAGGCGTTCATGCCGCATTCCCGACATTCCTCTTTGACGCCAGTGAGCGCGTGACCGGTCATGGCGATGATGGCTGGCTGGTGCTTGAGCTGGAAGTTGCCACGGATGCGGCGGGTGGCCTCGACCCCCCCCATGACGGGCATCTGCAGGTCCATGAAAACAATGTCGTAGCCACCTTGAGCGACCATGGATACGGCCTCCTCGCCATTATTAGCGATATCGATCTTGGCATAGCCGAGACGCTGCAGCAGCATGGTGGCGATTTTCTGATTCAGGGGCTGGTCTTCCACGAGAAGGATGCGCGCGGGATTCTGGCTGGCGAAGTTATCAGCCTCGGCTCTGGCTGCCTTGGCGATGGCACGGTTGGTTGCATTGGAGACCTGCGCATCATGTCCGCCGGCGGCGGAACGTGCGGCCCCTTGATCGGACATGAAAATGGCGGGAGGGGGGGGCGTTTCCAGGACGGTCGGAGAAGCAAAGGTGGTGGAAAGAGGCTGAATCATGGGCATGCCAACCTGGGGCTGGAAAAAGGGCTGGGCAGGAATTTGGGGAGACTGCATCTGGGGCATCACAGGCGTGCTGGAGGGACGCAGGACCGGCATGCCCATGAGCGATGCTGGAGCAGGAGTTGAAGCCATGACGGCGGGCGTGGTGATGACACGGCGCGGCATGCGGTAGAGCTCGGCCATGGTGCGCAACAGTTCGCGACGCTTGAGGGGTTTGGACAGGCGGCTGTGCCGGCTGCCAGCGGGCGGGGCGCAGCGCTCGCGGTCAAGTTTCGCGCTGGTGATGGGCATGATGGTGATGATGGCGGTGCCACGCAAGGCGGCGGCGTTGAGCAAGGGCAGCGCCTCCTCATGACGCAGGCGTGAAACATCCAGGATGAAAAGACCAGCCTCCTCCAGAACGTGGCCTAGCTCCTCCTGAGAACGCTCACGGAGAATATTCACCGTCATGCCCCACTGCTGAAGCGACTGATTGAGCACCTGCAACGTGGTGGGATGTGCGCTGTAAACGGTGACAGGCCGGCTTTTGACGACATCCAACCACGCGATTTCCTCCTCACGAGATTCATCATCCGGAGCCACGACCAGCGGCACCTCGAAAAAGAAATCTGACCCCTTCCCTTCCTCGCTGACAACGCTGATCTCGCCATGCATGAGCTTGACGAGTTTTTTGGAGATGGCGAGGCCGAGGCCGGTGCCACCGTATTTGCGGGTGGTGGAGCTATCGGCCTGATTGAAGGCCTGGAAGAGCTGGCTGATTTTTTCTGCCGGGATGCCAATGCCGGTGTCGCGCACGGAGAAATGGAGCAGCGTCTGGTCGCCCTGCGGGGTCTGGCGTGAAACCTGGCGGACCAGGAGAAGAATCTCGCCCTTCTCGGTGAACTTGATGGCGTTGCCAACGAGGTTGACGAGGATCTGCTTGATGCGTTGGAAGTCGCCCAGGACTTTGCGCGGCAGGGCGGTGTCGATGTGGACGTTGAGCTCAATGTTTTTCTCGGCGGCCTTGTGGGAGAAGACGTCGGTGGTCTCACTGAGCAGCTTTTCAATGTCCACAGGCAGTTTTTCGATGTCCATCTTGGCGGACTCGAGCTTGGAGAAGTCGAGGATGTCGTTGATGACGTGGAGGAGGGACTCGCCGCTGGAGCGGATCATGCGCACGAGCTCCTCCTGCTCAGCATCGAGCCCCATCTCGATGAGCAGGCTGGTGGTGCCGATGATGCCATTCATCGGCGTGCGGATTTCATGGCTCATGTTGGCTAGGAAATTGCCCTTGGCGGCGGTGGCAGTCTCAGCCTGACGTTTAGCGGCCTCGTACTCAATGAGAAGGGTATGCTTGCGATGATCCTCCTCCTGTACGTGAGTGATCATGGCGTTAAACTCCTCCTGAACCAAGTCCAGATCGTCGTAGCCACGGTTGGGGACGCGGATGTTAAGATTTCCCGCACGCATGGCGCGAAAGGCATCGACGAGGGCGCGCGTTTTCCGCGTGATGCGCGTGCCGATGATGTAGAAGCTGAACACCGCGAGGGCGAGACCGGCGCAGGCGCCGAGAATGGGCACCATGAGACGCTGGGTATTGAGCAGATGACGCAACTGCACCAGCGGCTGGCGTGCGATGAAGGCGCCGGCAACACGACCGTCACGGCTGTAAAGCGGAGCGGCGCTGATGAGCCAGTGGTCGCTGCCGTTGATCTCCAGATTCCGGCTGTCACTGGTGTCATCCATCACGAGGCTGCTCCCCGCCATGACACGGTAGATGAGATTGTCCATGTGAGCCGGAGAAGGCTCCTCAATAACGCACTTCTGACAGATGGGCAGGATGGAGATGGGCGGTGACTTCGCCACCGGCTGGCCTCCTGCTCCAGCGGCGGTCTGACGCGGTGCGACAACCTCCACCTGCAGGCCGAGATTTTGCAACGCGGGCGGGATGTCCACCGTCTGCAGGCGCATGCGCATGCGGGTTTCGTTTTCCCAGTTCAAAGGCGCCACGCCGCTGATCTCGCCCTCACTGAGCGCCTGGCGGTTCAACTCCATCTGCCCGGCGAGCACAACCGCGCCAAGATAGGAGCTCTGCACGAAGCGCAGGGTGATGAACTCCTGCCAGACAAAGCCGGTCGCAGTCGCACCCGCGCCAACCAGCACAGCAAACATGCCGAGCAATGTAAAGCGATTGGCAATCTGGAAGTGGAACTTCATGATGCAGTTCCAAGGTGCGGATTAGAGGCGGCATCGGCATCCTGCAGCATGGCGCGGCGCACAGCGAGGCAGAGGCTTTCGAGATTGAAGGGCTTGTGCAGCACATCCACGAAGCCGATTGCCTGGCAGAGATCCTTCACATCCTCCTGAAAATAACCACTGCAGGCGATGACGGGCAGGCGCGGATCACAGGCGCGCAGCCATTCGAGCACTTCAAAGCCGGAGGCGCCGCCGGGCATGGTGATGTCCAGGATCGCGGCGGTGAAGCGCATCCCTTCCTCGACGCCTTTGCGCACGAGATCGAGCGCTTCCTCGCCGCTGTGCGAGGTCACGGCATCAAAACCATGGGCTTCCAGCACTGCCTTGCCCACGGCAAGAACATGCGGTTCATCATCAACAATCAGCACGCGGGCGACGGCGCGCGCGGCGAATTCACGAGGCAGGAGCTGGGTGGTTTGTGACATGGCTTGCGAAGGGTGGAATGGAATGAAAAGTCAGGGCATCACATGGCCGTGTAGCTGAGGCATTTGATCTCATCGAGCGAGGTGTGACCGCCGATGACCTGCTGCAGGCCCTCTTGATAAAGGGAACGGAAACCGTTTTTGAATGCAGCGGCACGCATGGCGCTGAGTGGCGCTCCTTCCTCGACGAGATCGCGCAGTTCGTTGTTCACCTCGCAAAGTTCCATGAGGGCCACACGGCCGGCATAGCCGGTCCCATGGCACTCATCACAGCCGCGGGCGTTGTAGATCGGCGTGGTAAGCGGTTGGGTGATGACGGCCTGCTTGGCCATCAGATCCTGCACATCTTGCGGCGCCTGCATGGGCTGCTTGCAATAACTGCACAGGCGCCTGGACAGTCGCTGCGCCTGGCTGAGGGCCAATGAGTCGGCGAGCAGGTATTTTTCGACCCCCATCGAGAGCAGACGTGAAACCGCGCGCAACGAATCGTTCGCATGCAGGGTGGTGAGCACCAAGTGACCGGTAAGCGAGGCATTCACCGCGGCGCCGGCCGTTTCGGCATCGCGTGACTCACCAATCAGAATGATGTCCGGGTCAGCACGGAGCAGGGCACGGAGACCATTGGCGAAGTCGAGGCCGCGGGCGTTGTTCGTCTGCGTCTGGTTGATGCCCTCGATCTCGTATTCGATCGGGTCTTCAATCGTCTGGATGTTGACGCCCTCGTCGTTCACGCTGTTGAGCAGGGCGTAGAGCGTGGTCGTCTTGCCGGAACCGGTGGGACCGGTGACAAGCACCAGGCCTTGATCACGCTGCATGGTGCGCGTGAGGATGTCGATCTGGCGCTGCGAAAGGTTGAAATCCGAGAGGCGCTTCACGCCGTCCTGCTTGTCGAGGAAACGCATGATGACCTTCTGGAACTCGCGGCGTGTCGGCACGGCGGCGACACGGACATCGACGCGGCGGCGTCCGATCGACAGCGCCATGCGTCCGTCCTGGCACTCCTGGCGGCTCTGGTTCATGCCTGCGTAGTTTTTCAGCAGCGCCACGTAACGATTGAGCTGGCTCTCAGGTGCCGTCATGATCGTCTTCATGGTGCCGTCCATGCGCGCACGGAAGCGCGTGAAATTGTAGAATTTCTCCACGTGCAAGTCGGAGGCGCGGCAGCGGATGGCGGTGAACAAGGCCCACTGCACGAGCTGTTCGGGCTCGTGGTTGGGGTTCTGCGGATTGATGCGGCCCATGTCCTCAGGCGAGATTTCCACAACACTGGAGTCATCAGATGCCGTGAGGCTGGCCCCATCCATCGACGCCACCGCACTGGGATCAAAGGTGGCTCCAGCACGGTTGATGGCCTCGCGAATGCTTGCCAGATCAGCCATGACCGGCACGATCTTGACCGATGGATTGCCCATCGAGAGCCACTCGTCCTCAAAGGCGTAGCAATCACTGCTTTCACTCAGCAGGAAGACAACATGCTTGCCGATGTAGAGCGGATAGACGTTGTGCCGCTCCAGCAGCGGAATGGGGAAAAACGTCTGGCGCTGGGCCTCGGTGGCGCTGTAAACAAGCGTCCGGCAGCCACTGATGAGATGCTGCAAGGCGATGCCCATGTTGCGCTGCACCACGTTGAAGTGCGTGATGCCGGGCGTTTCCGTCTTGCCCTTCTGCGCCTCGTAAAATCCTTTGAGCTTGGTGATTTCAGCCGGCTCGTAGGGATAGTGTTCGAGGAGCCAGTTGAATGAGCCTTCCAGCCCCATGTCGGCAAACACCGGCGGCTGCAGCTGCTCCATCGCGTTCGATTGCGAGATGGGCATCTGGCCGAAACGCTGCACGAGATCCTTGCGCGTGTTTTGATACTGCTCCTGCGTGATGAGCACGCGGATGGTCAGGAACGGCGGAACTCCCCACAGATCCCCTGCTCGGGGATTGTGATGCGCCATGACCAGCAACGGGCCGATGGTGGTGACCGGCAGCCACGGGTCGGCCACGTAAGGCACACGCCCCAGTTTGCGGATCATGCGCTCGGCATCGGGAGAGCAGCTTTCACGCAGCAGTGTGACCGGCAGCATGCCATGCTGCAAGGCCAGCCCTTCGATGGATTGAATGGCAAGAATCGCCGTCTGCCGTGCCTCGATTGTCGCGTCTGGCGGATTACTCGCAGCACCAAAGGATTTTGGTGTTCGAGAGACCGGAATCTGGAGAGTGGCAGGCATGGTGAGGCGTGGCGGGATCAGCGTCCTGCCATTTGAAAGTTCGGCGGAAAGACGAATGCTGTGGTGAAGTCCGTGCCTTCGAAATTCATCAGCAACCCGGTTCCTGCCTGTCCGGGTTTGAGCAGCTCATACATCCTGCCGGTCCAGCGCAGGCGATAGTGCGCTGTGGAGCTGGATGCCAGAGGGTTGTAGCGCGGATCCATGTAGGGCGAGCCGATCTTCGCGCGGTCGATGTCCGGGTCTCGGTACTGAAGCGTGCGCAGGATGACCATTTCATCCGCCGTGGAGTTGACCATGGGATTGAACAGCATCTCGTAGTTCTGCTGTCCGAAACGGTGC
>CAMCWM010000243.1 GCA_945882215.1 Akkermansia muciniphila
CCGGCACCATTGAATTTCTCGATGCGCAGGGGCACAATGCGACTCGCGTCCACCCAGGTGCGCACACTGGCATAGTTGGAGCGCTGGCCTTTCCCTGGTTTGGATTCGAGGATCTGGCAGTTCACGCGATTCACGACCTCCGTGCCGATGATGGTCTGGTTCTGCCAGGCGAAGAAATTTTCGAGAACATCGGCATAGCTCAGGTCGCTGCCAAACAGCGGTTCCTTCATCTGCGAGCTGTCGAGAGTGCGCATCTTGCCGGGCGGCGTGAAAATCGAGCCAGTGGCGGCCTGATTGCCCGTTTTGCGCAGCAGCACGGCTTCCCCTGCGCGTTCTTTGGGCCAGAGCACCAGGTAAACAACCTCGGTGCCCGCGTTGGTGCGGCGCTGTTTGATCTGAAGTTGCAGCGTGGTCTTCGCCGCGCCTTGCACCGCCATTTTCAGCCGAACCACGGATGAGCCATCCTGTTGCAGGGCGCTGAGTTTGGCGGCGAGGTTGTTCGCAGAGATCGCATCCGCGCTGTGAGCATGAAAAGCAGTGAGGGTGAGGAAAAGCAGTGTGAGATAGGGTTTCATAATGGGGGTGGATGAAATTCAGCCCTGCATGGCAAGGCTCGGTGTCAGACGCGAACTGCGCCAGGCTGGATAAAGGCCGCTGAGCACACCGACGCCGACGGCGATGGCCACGGAGAATATCATGAGTTGGACGCTCAGATCGGGCTCCAGAAGGCCGTGGATGGCCGGCAGCTTTTCGATCAGATGCACCCCTGCGGAGCCAGTGAGCACACCGACGATGCCACCGAGCAGGCCGAGCAACGCAGACTCCCATAAGATCATGCTCATGATGCGCCCGCGCTTCCAACCGATGGCGAGCAGGATGCAAATCTCCTGCTTTCGCTCAAACACGGTCATGAGCATCGTGTTCATCACGCCGAGCACGCCGACGATGACCGCCAGCAGCGAAGTGCCCCAACTCATGGCGCTGATGATGCGATAGGCCTGGCTGTTGCCAAGGTGCTCGCCCGCCACCATGGCGCGGGCTTCCGGGATGAGGCCGTTGATCTGCTCACAGAGCCGTCTCACCTCGTCCTCGCTCATGCCGGGGGTGGCGCGGAGGTCGATGACGTTGATTTTGCCCTCATTCCCCGACATTTTCTGGAACAGCGGCAGCGACAGGATCACCGAGCCGTTCTCCACCATGGCTCCGCCATCCACGATCCCGATCACGGACAATTCTTCGGCTTCGATCTGAATGGTATCTCCAACTTTTTTCTTGAGCACCTCCGCCGCCGTCTGGCCGAGGACGACCACGGGTTCCATCGCGTCCTTGGGCATTCTGCCGGAGATGAGCTTGAGGTTCTGCCACGAGAAGCCACCCCACTCGCGGGCCGAGACGACCATCATCGAGGAATCTTCAATGCTCGTCAGATCGACAAAAATGACACAGGTGGCGGCGACCTGGGGCAGGCTGGCGATGCGGTCGCGCACGGTGGCGCTAAATGGCTTGGGCGTGAGTGTGGCGCCCATGTTGCTGACCACCACATCGGTGCCGCGCGACTTCATCCCCGTCGCCCAGCTTTGCTCAAATCCCCGCGAGATGCCGACCAGCGCCACAACGGCGGCGATGCCGATGGAGATGCCCACGAGCGTGAGTCCTGTGCGCACGGGACGACGCAGGAGGCCGCGCACAACGATGGTGAGAAAGGTCATGTCAGTTGGCGGTATGGGGTGCTTCGCGAGTGGACACGATGAGTCCGTCCTTCATTTGGATCGTGCGTGAGGCCATGCGTGCGATGTTCAGATCATGCGTCACCAGCACCAAGGTCATGTCCTGCTCATGCCGGAGCCGGATGATGAGTTCCAGGATGTGCCCGGTGTTTTCGCTGTCGAGATTTCCCGTGGGTTCATCAGCAAGAAGCACCGAGGGTCCATTCGCGAGACTGCGGGCGATGGCGACGCGCTGCCGCTCTCCACCGGAGAGCTTCGAGGGAAAATGATGCAGGCGATGCTCCAGCCCGACGGACCTGAGCAATTCGATGGCGCGATCATTCCGTTCCGAGGCAGAGATCTCCGTTTCAAACATTGGGATCTGCACATTTTCCAATGCGGTGAAGGTCGGCAGCAGATGGAAGGATTGAAAAATGAAGCCGATCTCACGCGCACGGTAGGCTGATGGATCAGGCAGATCAGGCAGTGAGTTGCCGCGATAGTGCAGGATGCCGCCGCTCGGCAAGTCGAGCGCACCCAGCATCTGCAGCAGCGTCGTCTTGCCGCAACCACTCGGGCCGATGATGGCCACAAACTCACCATGTTCGATATGAAAATCCACGCCGCGCAGTGCCTGAACACGGCCATCATCGAATTCTTTTTTGAGCCCTTTCGCCTCAAACACACAGTCGTGTGATGCGCAAAAGTCAGACAAGGGAGGCACGTTTTTCATGTGGAGCGGGTGGAGGTGTGCCAATGTGCTCCCACGCGTGGATTCATCAGGCTGCGGAGCATGTCGAGCATCGCGTGGCGATAGCTCGGAAAGGGAGGTTGTTCGTCGGGTGTCGCGGGCAGAAGTTCATGGGCACGCAGTGGCAGTTCCGCGTGATTCAGGCCCACATGCAGGTGATGCACGCCATGAAACGGCTCATGCAGCAGCGTGAAGGCCACCAGCCTCCCCCACCAGCCGTCGGCGATGATATTCCGCGTCGCGCTATTCACCGTGCCGCCCGTCAAGCCAACGTGTTCGATGTATTTGCGCCACGTTTGCAGGTTCGCGGCCAGAAATGCCGGTGCCAGATACATCCACAAAAAGTAGCGCCACACCTCTGCATACGACACCGCCGCCACGATGCCGGTCCACGCCGCCACCATCAGTGCCAGTTCCATCCAGATGCGTCTTCGCACCTTCTTGCTTCGAATTGGCGATCCTGCGCGCAGGAACGAGCGCAGAAACAAAAACGGCGTGAAAAACAGCCCCAGCGTGAGTTCGAGCACCGCCGCGAGCACTCGCGCCCAGCGCGGAGTGCTGGTGAACACAAATGGCCACAGCTCCTCATCCCGTTCCGTGGCAAAGTAGGCGTGATGTGTTTGATGAGATGCACGGTAGAGGCTGAAGCTCATGAAGCTGAAAATGCCCAGCAGCACCCCATCAAACTCATTGAAGCGTCGGTTTCTCCTGAGCAACCCATGTGTCGCCTCATGAAACCCCACCGCCGCCCCATGCATGAGATGACTCGCAAGCAAGACCAGCGGAATCACCATCCAGAGCGATGCATTGCGATACAGAGCTGCGGCCAGGCCAATCTCGGTGAACAGAAAGAGAAAGACCACGATTTGAAATGCCGAGCGGCTGACCCAATGAGGTTTGGTGGTTGGCGATGTGTTCATCGAGGATTAAGTGAAAAGGCGACTGTCTGGCGAACTGCAGACGGCGGTGAGGACGCTGAGAAAGAGGCGATGCAGCTCCTCGATCTCAGATTGAGAAAAGCGGCTCCACCGGAACAACCAGACAACTTCCAGGCCATCACCCTCTTCCGTGACCTCACAGGCGAGATCGAAGCGCGGCGTGCCGGTGGCGCGAATCTTGAGCTGAACCGAGAACCCAGCCACCGCGAGGTCCGGCACAGGCTGGTTTTGCAGCGCGAAACGCACTTCATAGATGGGATTGCGTCCAGGCAAACGCGGCGGATCGAGCGCGCTCACGAGTTCGGCATACGGCATGGCATAGGCAAAGCAGTCCATCGTCGATTGATGCACCGCACGAAGGCTGTCGGAGAACGAGCGAGTGTCATCCACCTGCCCGCGCAAAGGCACGATGCTGGAGAAGTAGCCCATCGTTTCGCGGACCTCCTGCCGTGCGCGATTCGCCACCGGCGTGCCCACCACGATGTCCGCTACGCCCGTCCATCTCGATAAGGTGATCTGAAACGCCGCAAGCAAGGTGCTGAACAACGTGGCGCTGGTGCGCCGAGCCAATTCACGTATGGCGAGACCCAACTCGGCAGAAATACCGGCAATGCGCCGTTGCAATTGATCGGACTCATCCAGCGCATCCGCGCGATCATCCCAAAGCCGCGTGGAGCCATTGAGGCACGCTTTCCAAAACGCCGCGCGTTGTTCCAGCAACTCAGGCTGCCACAGTGCGCGCTCAGCAGCTCCCCAAGCCATGTAAGATTGTGGAACTGGCGGCAGTCCACCGCTCGCGCCTAACAGCACTTGTGCATAAGCCGTATACAAGTCCTGCACCAGCACGCCGAGCGACCAGCCATCCGCAATCGCATGATGAATCGCCACGACGAGCACATGATCCGTCGGTGAGCGCCGCAGCACCTCCACGCGATACAACGGCCCCTGCACCAAATCGAAGGGCGCGTCGAAGGTTTCCTGCGCCACCGCATCCAGAGCCTCCGACCTCGCTGATGATGATGGCAGATCACGAAACTGCATCACCGGCTCGCTCTGCGTCTGGATCATCTGCACCGCCTGGCCTTTGCTCGGCAGGAAGGACAGCCGGAGCACCTCATGCCGGTTCACCACACGCTGCATCGCCGCCGTGCAGTCCTGCGCGGTGATCGCGCCCTTGATCTCGATGAGGCAGCAGATCGTGTTTGTCTTGTCAGCAACTGCCACGGGCGACGTCTCCCACAGTTCGCGCTGCGGAAAGGTCAGCGGATGCAACGCCGCCTTGCCGCTGTCCAGCCAGCGTTTCAGCCGCGTTCGCTTGTCCTCGGCTATCGGGGGGCTCACGCGCGCACCTCCAGCAAGGCTGCCTCCTCGGCATGAATGGGGCGGTCCACTGGGGTGTCCGCGCCAAGCAACTGATCCAAGTCCTCGTCGGAAATCGCATCCAAATCGACATCTTCCGCCGCCGCTGGTTCCACAACGATCACGGCGGGAGCTGCTGTGGCACCCTTGGCCGCTCCCATGTGTTCGGCGATCAAGGTGGCGATCTGGCCGATGGTGCGGGCTTTCATCAAGCTCGCGGGTGGTAAGGCGACGCCGATGGAGCTTTCGATGGAATTCTCGATCTCGACGGCCATGAGCGAATCGAGGCCGAGGTCGGTGAGGGGTTGGTCAAAGCGCAGACCTTCGGGTTTCACGCGAAGGACTGATCCCACGACATCGCGCACTGCCTGGCCGATGACCTCGGTGCGATCCGCTGGCGCTGCGGACTCGATCTTGAGCCGCCAGTCGCTTTTGGCACCGCTCGTCTCGGGTGCATCGACACCTGCGGCGTAGATGCGCTCCAGCAGCGGGCTTTCCTGGCCGCCACGGTAGGATTGACGCCACTTCGACCAGTCCACACGCATCGCCAGTGCTTGTGTGGCTCCAGCATTGAGGAAGGACTCCACCAGCACGACGACTTCGCCGGGTGACAGCGGCGTGGTGCCATGAAGGGCGAGATATTCGGCCACACGCTCATTGCGGGCCACATAGCCTTCGCCACCGAGCGCGCCCCAGTTGATCGCGAGCGCAGGCAGGCCGATGGCTTGGCGATGATGCGCGAGCGCATCAAGGAAGGCGTTCGCAGCGGCATAGTTGGCCTGCGCGGAGTTGCCAAAGACACTCGCCAGCGAGGAGAACATCACGAAGCAATCCAAGTCCATGCCCAGCGTGCCTTCATGCAGCAACCAAGCGCCATGTGCTTTCGGCGCGATCACCTTGATCATGCGATCACGCGTGAGCGCAGCCATGGGCGCATCATCAATGGCCATGGCGAGGTGAAACACACCTCTCAAAGGAATGCCGAGTGACAAAATATCTCCCAGCAGACGCTTCACGTCGGCCTGTGATCCAGCATCGGCCTTCACCACCTGCACATCGACGCCGCGAGCACGCAACTTGATCAAGAATGCCTCCGCCGCAGGTGTGGCAGCGCCGTTGCGACTGGTGAGCACGAGATGTTTGGCACCACAGTCAGCCAGCCATTCGGCCAGCACTTTGCCAAAGCCGCCAAAAGCGCCGGTGATCAAGTAAGTGTCATCCGGCTTCACTTCAAAAGCTGGAACGAGCGGTTCGCCACGTCTAGCGACGAAAGGCTCGGGGAAGGACACGATCACTTTGCCGGTGTGTTTGCCCTGCGCCATCAGGCGGAAGGCGGAGTCGATGCGGCAGGCCGGGAACGAGCGGAAGGGCAGCGTTTGCAGTGCCTTCGTTTCAACCAACTCAGCGATGGTTTCCAAGATTTGCCGTGTGCGTTTTTCATCGCCACTGAAGATCGCGTCCATCGCGACGACATGGAACGAGGCGTTCTTCCGCAAGGGCCACAGCGGAATACGGCTGTTTTGATAGATGTCGCGTTTGCCGATCTCGATGAAGCGGCCGAACTGCGCGAGACAGGAGAGGCCCATCGGGATGGCCTCGGCGGCGAGCGCGTTCAGCACCACATCCACGCCTTTGCCATCGGTGATTTCCATCGCGGCTTCTGCAAAGTCAGCACGGCGCGAATCAATGACGTGCTTCACACCGAGGACGGTGAGCAGCGAGCGTTTGGCCGCACTACCGGCACTGGCGATGACTTCCGCGCCGAGATGATGCGCGATTTGAATCGCCGCCATGCCCACGCCGCCTGCGCCTGCATGAACAAGCACACGCTCGCCCGGCTGCAACTGCGCCACGGTTTTTAGTGCGTGCCAGGAGGTCATGAAGACCACGGGCAGCGTCGCCGCTTCTTCAAAAGACAGGCCATCGGAGATGATGCGCACATCACCAGCACGCGCCATCGAGTCCGTTGCAAGACCGAACACAGCGAGGCCAAACACACGGTCACCGGCCTTCACATGCGTGACATCCGCGCCCACGGTTTTCACCACACCAGCCACTTCATCGCCAAAGATGCGCGCATCGGCTGTCTCGGCGGGATAAAGCGCCAACGCTTTGAGCACATCGCGGAAGTTCATGCCAGCGGCCTTCACATCGATCACCACCTCGCCTGCGCCACACGGCGGCAGTGCGAAGGGAACGAGACGCAGGGCATCAAGCAAGCCGCGCTCGCGGGACTCAAGCCGCAGCGGCACCTCGCAATCCAACACCTGCTCCCTCGGCTCCAAACCGCGAGTGATGCGCCTTACATAACGTGCTTCGCCACGGAAGGCGATTTCGCGTTCGGCGTCTTCTTGAAGCAGTTCGTTCCAAACCAGCGCGTTGTCGGTGGCTGAAGCTTCGGTGGGAAGGTCAATGCCGCGGCAGGTGAAGTTGTTGTGCTCGTTGGCGATCACACGCATCAGGCCGATGGAGGGAGCTTGTGCCAGGGCGATGGAATGATCACGTCCGACGGCTTGTGCGCCGCGTGTGATGACATCCAGATGCAGTTTGGCGGCTGGATGAATGATTTCGAGTGCCTGCGTCAGATGGAACAAGCCATCCGTGCCGAGCATGTCAGAACTGGGATCGCTTTCATCGAGGCTCCACAGGAAGACGAAGCGCTCAGGCGCTTCATCGGCGCAGGATTGGAGTAGTTGCTTCCAATCTTCGGGTGCCTCGGCTCGCAGGGTGAATGCATCCACTCCTTCTGACTTGAAGGCCGTGCCACGATGCGCGACGCGGCAGCGCACACCGCTGAGGCTGAGTTGAGTGGCGAGATTTTCTCCAAGGCCGGACGAATCGGCAAACACGAGCCAAGACTTCTCAGCAGGTGCTTCGACAATCGCTGGCGCAGTCGTGATTGGTTCGCTCCATGGCTTGCGGGCCATGAGGCCGATGAGGCTTTCGCCGCCTTGGGAACGGATCAAGCCGGAGAGCGATGCGGTTTCGCTGAATCCGGTTTCGCTGAGCACTTTCTGCCATTGCTCGCGCTCCAGCAGCGGATGATGCGGACGCAGATCGCGATCCGTGAAACGCCACCAGCCACTGGTGAGGCCGAAGACCGCGTTCAGCCACAGATGCGGCGTGGCGACATCGACAAAGAGCAAACTGCCACCGGGCGCGAGCAGTTGGTTGATGTTGCGTAGCGCGTAGCGCACATCGCTGACGGCATGAATAACGTTGGTGCCGAGAATGATGTCGAAGGAGCCGAGATCGAACTCCTGCTCGTTTCCGGGCTTTTCGAGATCGAAGGTGTGAAACTCGACTTCGGGATAAGCGGCCAGCTTTTGACGCGCTGCGGGGAAGAAGGCGGCGGAGACATCGCTGAAGACATACGAATGCACGTCGCGCTCGATGAGCGGCAGCACCTGTGATGCGAGGCCGCCGGTGCCTGCGCCGATCTCCAAAATGCGCAGTCCGCGTCCTTCGGGAAGCTGACGCGCAGCCTCCGCCACCGCGCTGCCGATAGCCGCGAGCCA
>CAMCWM010000244.1 GCA_945882215.1 Akkermansia muciniphila
AGAGCCAGCCATTGGTGTCCACGCATAGGCCGCTTGCCATTACTTTTCGAGCACCATCCATTTCAAGATACACAAAGGGTTGGAAATTAGTGAGGCGACGATCTGGTGTGATGTTTAGCGTGGCAACAAAGTCACTTTCGAGGCTGGCAATATATAGGATGGACTGATCGGGAGAAAGTGTCAGGGATGACGAGTAAGGGCCACGCGAATTTGGATTCCAACCTTTGCCGGATTGTTCTTTTCCCTTGCTCAAAACCGCAAAATCGCCTCTGGCGGATAAAATCAAAGTTTGATCGTTGAGGAGTGCGGCAGCATTTCCAGAGATGCCTTGATGAATTGTGTAGCGTTCTCTGAGAGAGACCGCCTCGATTAGCCCTTCAATGCCGTTGTGCGGATCACTCTTACTGCCTACATAGATCAAAGTTCCGTCCGCTGCTGACAACATTTCTTGAAGTGTAGTCTTTGCAGCTATCGAGTCCACTTTGCCGTTGATGTCGATCCTGTAGATCAGCGAGTGCTCCGACCACGAAAAAACAGTGCCGTCTGAAACAGAAGTTAGATGACGAGCCATATCGAAGGTCGCGCCTTCATGACTGTGGCCGTCATAGGCCATTTCCCAATCCCCCTCCCCGACCACTTCATACCCCTTCCACTTCGACTCACCCTTCGGATTCGCCTTCACCTCGATGTTCGTCTGCCAGTCGCGCCAGAGCCAGCGCATCACGTCGGGGAAGATCTGGCTGGCGTGTTTGGCGTTGTGGCCACCTTCGCCCCAGGCGTGGTTTACGTCGTGGCCGGCCCAGGTGAGGCTGCGTTCCATCATCTGGTTGGCCATCCACCAGTCGCCGCAGTAGAGGTTGTTGTCGCCGGTGCCGCTTTGCAGGAAGACGCGGAGGGGCTTGGGCTCGAATTTGCGGACGAGGACGGGGAGTTGATCGGCGCCATGAATGCCGACGTAGGTGCCGACGCCGGTGAAGACGCGGCGGAAGCGGTCGGGGCGATGCCACGCGGCCATGAAGGCGCAGATGCCGCCGCTGCTGTTGCCGGAGATGGCGGCTTGATTGGGGTCGGTGCTGAGTTTGAGGCCGTGCTTGGCTTCGATGGCGGGCAGGAACTCGTCGATGAGGAACTGCGAGTAGGTGGGCGTGATGCTGTCGTACTCGTAGCTGCGATTGAAGCGCGGCAGGGCGTTGTCATTCACGGCGGGAACGACGCCGGGCTTGATGAAGATGCCGACGAGCGGCGGGATGTCCTTCTTGGCGATGAGATTGTCGAAGGCGACGGGTGCCTGATAGATGACGCCGTCCTGAAAGACCATGAAGGCGGCGGGCTTGGTTTTATCGTGACCGGCGGGCAGGTAGATCTGATACTCGCGCTGCGTGCCGGGGAAGACGCTGTCTCCTTTCGCGGTGTAGTTGTCCTTGAGCATGGTGCCCTTCGGCACGTTCGGCTGCGGCTGGGAATCGGCGGTGAGCGGGAACTCAGGCTCGGCGGCGGGAGAGTTGAGTATGAGCAGGAGTATGAGCAGGAGTATGAGTAAGAGGTGAGAGCGCATGCGGGGATGCTGGCAGAAGCGGAATCGGGCTGCCAGCGTGATTTTCTCCGGGTGGGGTGCATTCCCCATTCCACATGGCTGACTTCCGGCTTGTTTCAACGGGTGCTCCGGCTAGCATCCCCTTCTCCTTCCAACCCCTTCTTTCTCACGCGTGAAACCCGCTCTCGTCCTTGCATGCACGTTCATCGGCATGGGGCTCGCCATGTCGGTCCCGGCGGCGGAGAAGCGCACGGATGATCCGGGCGCGAGCCAGGAGATCGCCCTGCTGCGCCTCGGCTATGAACGCAGCCTGATCGAATCCAGCCTCGCGCCAGTGAAGCAGCAGATCACCACGCTGGCCGGTCTGGAAAAACGATTCGCCGATGCCCGCGATTACGACGCCGCCATCACCGCGCGCGACGAGCGCAAGCGCCTGCAAAACGAGCTGGGCCGGCTCGACAAGGAACTGCTGCTGCTGCAAACCCGCGAACGTGCGCTCAAGAGCGCGATGCTGCCGGAGCGCATCAAGCTCCCGCTGGACTCCGCCACCTTGAGCGATCTCAGGCGCGAGGGCGGCGCCATCACCGGCTGGTCAAAGATCGGCGCTGCCGCCACCTGGAAGCTGCCCGCGCTGCCGCCCGGTGGTTACGAGGTGATGCTGCGCTATCGCTGCGGTGCCGCGGAGGGCGGCCAGTTGTTGATCAAAGAGGCCCGTTTCACGCTCACCACGACCATTGAAACCACGCTCAAAGGCCCCGAGGAACGCAACGCCGGCACCCTCAAGGTCAGCGATGGCTCAGGCACGCTCACCCTGGCCGCGCAATCACTCGTCACCAACAACCTGATGCAACTGCTGGCCGTGGAACTGGTGCCCGCATCCCGATGAAACACCGCCTGACAGTCTGGATCACCGCCCTGCATGCCTGCGCCTGCCTGGCCTTGCATGCCCAGACGGCGCCCTCGGAGCCGGACGCGCTCATCGCCACACGCGCGGCGTTTCTGCGTCAGGTGATGGCGGACTCGCAGCTCCTCACCCAGCAATACGAGCGTGCGCTGGCCAGGACGGAAGCGGAAGTCGCCGCGACGGGAGATTACGAAGAGGCGCGCGCCATCCGCCAGCGCCGCGAGCAATTGCAGGCGCTGTACACCGGCACCGTGTCCAGCCTCGCCACTCCCCTGGCCCTGGCCCAAGCAAGACTCACAGGTTCCGCCCAGGCCTCGGGCGAAACGCTCGGCGGCTGGCGCTCGAACGGCAGCGGCGCTGAGTGGCTGAACTTCCGCATCCTGCCGGGGCGCTACCACCTCGAGTTCGAGGTCAACATGAGCGACGCCCCCGTGGCCGGCAGCATCTATGCCTCGTCCAAATTTCAGCCGCAGCAGAGCGCCCTGTTTGAGTTCAACGAAGTCACGCTGCTGGGCAATTCCTCCGAAAACCGCCGCACCTTTGAGATCGCCCGCAGCACGGATGAAACCACCTTCCTCACCGTCCGTGTCGGTCCGCTCAATTTCAGCCACAGCCCGGTCACGTTGCGTTTCGCCACCACTGCCGGTTATCCCGCGAACATCATCCGCATTCGCAATCTGCGTCTGGTGCCCGTCACCGAGGAAACCGCCGTCCCGGTGGCCGCCACCATCCTGACGAGTTCCACCACGGCCATGCAGCAGGCCACCGCCACGTTGAAGGCGGCGCTCGACACGGCCAGAAAAAACGCCGCCACCACTTACCTCGCCGATTTGCAGAAGCTGGCCATGGGCAAGACTGCCTTGAAGGAACAGATCGAAGCCGAAGCACGCCGCATCCAGCGGCTCAGCGATCAGAAGACCGGTCCCACCGGCCTGCGTGCCATCGCCACGGCGGGCGGCAGCCTTGATGGCTTTGAAGACATCAGTGACGCACGTCTTGCCGATGAGGAACCCTTGTCTGGCGAGCGCTTCAACGTGGTTCACGAAGGCCGCACCATCGCCGTGCGCCTGCTGTGGATCGATTGCGCCCCGGTGGATGAAAAGGATCCCGGCGTGAAGCGATTCGCGAAGCACTTCAACATGGATGACGAGGATGCCGTGGCCGTGGGCCGTGACGCACGCGAATTCACCGCCGGTTACCTGCACGACAAGCCACTGCGGCTCCTCATCCGCCCGGATCGTGACAAGGACGGCACCCAGGCCGCGCTGCTGTTCCTGCCGGATGTCGGCTTGTATCAAAACGTGCTCGTCGATCACGGACTCGCCGCCGTGGTGCCGCCGTCACGCGATGAACGACGCAGCGCCACGGAGAAGGCCTTCATCGCAACGCTCAGCGCGCGTGAAAACGCCGCCAAAAAACGCCAGCCTGCCCCCGGAGCCTGGGCGCTCTCGGCGGAAACGAACGGAGGGAAAGCCCCATGAGGCGCCTGCTCACGCTTGTCTTTTGTCTGGCACTGCTGGTTCCTCCCGCCGTGGCCCAGCAGCCTGCTCCGCCGGCCACCGTCACACGACTGCAGCAGATGGAGGGCATCTATCAGAAGGAGCTGAGCGCACGGCACATTCCGCTGCTGGGCAAGTATCTCGTCGAATTGCAGCGCCAGGCCGCCACCGCCACCGACAAGACCGCCTATGAGGCCGAAATCACGCGCATCCAGCAGGTCATCAGCGCGGGTGGCGTGCTGGACCTCATCGCCATGCAGCAGTCGCTCTCGGGAGCCATGCCCATGCCCGCGCCACCGCCTGCTCCCATTCCCATCGAGCGCAAGCAGGCGCTCATCGCGCTTTCCCCCGCGCTGGCACAGACCGTTTCACCCACGCCTGCCGCCAATGCCGAGACCGCCACCATCGGGGAGGCAGACTGGCGCATCGAACTCATCGCCGCAGGCACCTACGACATCCTGCTGCAATATGCCTGCCCCGAACTTGACGCGCCCTTGACCATCCGCGTCGAATTCAACGGTCAGACGGTCGAAAAGGAACTGGCCACTGACCGTGCCACCAAGGACGCGCAGACCTTCCGCATCCTGCGCCTCGGCAGCCTCACCTTGACCGGCGACCATCGCGGCGAAACACTGCGTCTCAGCGCCGGTGACAAAGCCAGCCCGAAGCTCATCCTCAAAAGCCTGCTCATCACCCGGCCGCGACCTGCCGCCCCCAATCCCTAGTTTCCATGCGTTTTGCCTCTCTCATTCTCCTCGTCCTCCTCGCCCTCGGCACGCTGCCCTCCTGCAAGCGCATCGAGGACAAGCTGCGCCGGCTTGCCGAGCAGAGCGGCGTCACCCCCAAACCACCGCCACCGCCCAAACCTGCCGAACCCGTCCTCACCCCCGAGGAACAGGCCATTGAAAAGAAGCTGCAGGAGTCCGCGCTGCTCGCCACGGCCGCACCGGAGCCCGACGTTCCCAAAGCCACGGCCTTCGAGCTCAACAAATCCTCCGTCGTCTCCATCCTCGGCTACCACGACTTCCGCGAGCGCGGCGGCAGCCCCATGCTCATCGCCTCCACCAAGTTCCGCGAGCAGATGCAGGCCATCAAGGACTCCAAGATCCCCGTCATCTCACTCAGCGATGTCATGGCCTGGAAGAAGGGCGAGAAGAACATCCCCGAAGAAGCCATCGTCATCACCATGGATGACGGCTGGGAGGGCGTTCACACCTTCGCCTATCCCGTCCTGCGCGACTTCGGCTTCCCCTTCACCGTCTATCTCTACAAAAAATACGTCAACATCGGCGGCCGCTCGCTGAGCTGGGACCAGATCAAGGAGATGATGCAGCACGGCTGTGAGATCGGCAGCCACAGCGTCTCCCATGAAAGCCTCAAGAAGCGCCCCAGAAGCGCCAAGAACGACGCCGACTTCCAGCTGTGGGTGCTCGGTGAGCTCAAGGACTCGCGCGATTTCCTGGAGCAGAACCTCAAGATCAAAGTCACCTCCTTCGCCTACCCCTTCGGCATCTTTGACGATGCCATCATGGAGACCGGCTTGCAGATCGGTTATGAATCGCTCGTCACCGTCAACGGCCAGAAAGTCACCTGGGACACCCCCAACGGCAAACTCGGCCGCTACATCATCCACGGCGACAGCGACACCAACTTCAAGCTCGCCACCAGCTTCCGTGGCCGGGGCGATGTCGGCTCCAACAAGTTCCTCGTCGCCGATGCCAAGAACGACAAGGGCGAGCAGCTCATCCTGCTCACGCCCAAACCCGACGCCGTCGTCGCCAGCCGCATGCCCGTCATCGAGGCTGATCTCAAAAAGATCGGCACCCTCATGCCCGAGAGCATCAAGCTGCGCATCGCCGGACTCGGCACCGTGCCTGCGCACTACGATCCCGCCACGATGGTCGTGCGCTTCCAGTTCCCCTACAAACTGCGGCGGGAAGAATGCGCCGTCAGCCTCAGCTTCCAGCGCGATCCCGCCCAGCCCGCCGAAGTCGTGAGCTGGCGCTTCAAGATCGACCTCGCCGCGGCTTATCTGCCCGCGCCGTGATCAGGTGGATTTCCCAAACGGTGTGACCGCCTCCTTCGCAGTTGCTGCCATGCGTCAAATCCAGTGCCTGGAGGACAACGGCCATTGCTCATCCGCCCGGTTTCCCCACGAGGTGTTGTGGATGGAATCAAGCGCCTCCTGTCAACTATCGACTCCAGACCCTTTCCTGCATAAATAAAAAAGCACGTCCCGAAAAACATCTGCGCATTGCCAACGGAATCGCAATTGAAGCGATCCCGCGGTTGCCATCCTCTGCTCGCTCCGCTTTTGTGGCAAAAGCTTAGCCTGCCCTCCACCTTATGCCGCATTTTCAAAACCTCCGATTAGAACAACAACACAAAGGATTGAAGAATGCCACCTTGGCTGATCTTGGTAAAATCAATGTTGTCTGTGGTCCTAACAATAGCGGCAAAACAACCATCCTCGAGTGCATTGCTGACGACAAGTTACACCTCTTTAGCAAGTTTTTTGATTCCCAAGTAATCGACCGAATTAAACAGGCGGGTATGGAGCCAAATATTCGGAATGATCCGAAATTCGCAGCAGCTTACCCTGGATTGATTGCTAAGGCAGCCTCAACACAGGCGGCTTGGTATAAAGATCAAGTGAGCGAATTCTGGAATGCATTTTCCGGGGTATGGCAGGCGAAATTCCAACACCGAAGCCCTGGCAATCAAACCACGCTTGAAAGGGCGTTTCAGACGGAATTCACTTCTCAGCCGAGCGTTGTTTTAATTCCAGCAAAACGAAAACTGCAAACAATTCAACGCGCTACGTCATTCGAAAGAATTCAACCAAGCGGGACCGGTCTGCTAAATTTTCTGTTTTCAGCGAAAAACCAGAGCGAGTCATTAACGCTAAGGAAGCAATTTGACAAAATACGTGATGCCTTCCTAGAGATAACCGGAGGATATGAGTTTGAAGTTTTTATCAAACATGTAACAACGCCCCCAAACGTAAACCCGTCTCAGCCTCCTGAAATCGAACTCAATTTTCGGAAAAAAAGCAGTGCATGGATCCATTCAAACGACTGCGGATTGGGGCTACAGGAGCTTTTAATCATCCTCTATTTCTCCCTGGCATCTGAGTTTGACGTCATCCTCATCGAAGAGCCCGAAAATCATCTTCATCCCGAGATCCAGCGCCGGTTGGTTTCATTTTTACGGGACAAATCGGACAAGCAGTTTTTTATTTCCACTCACTCAAGCGTTTTTCTAAACACTCAGTTTGCGGACCGTGTTTTTACCTGCCGGATGGCAGACCAAGTTATCGTGGAGAATGTAACCAGCCGCGCAGTTGCTCTAACAGAACTCGGCTATTCGATTGCGGATAACCTTGTATCTGATCTGATTGTTTTATGTGAAGGCCCAAAAGACAAACTCGTCCTTGAGGAATTCTTTCAAAAGATGGGGCTGCATGAACTGGGTAATATCAAGGTTTGGCCTCTGGGTGGAGACATTATGGATCAGCTCGATTTGTCTGTGTTTCAGGAAGCCAATCAACTCATCGCGTTGATTGATGGCGACCCAGGCAGTTCAGCCGTTCGGAAGCGTTTCATGAGCAAGTGCGCTGAAATCAACGTTCCCGTCACACGTCTGAAGCGCTATGCCATGGAGAATTATTTTTCGTTGCCTGCGATTTCTGCCGTGATGAAAGGGCAGATACCCTCGGGCATTACTAACCTCGATCCAAACAAGGCAGTTGTTGATCAGTTGGGTTTTGAGGTGAAGAAGAATGGCGGCAAGATTGCTAAGGAGATGAAGCTCGAAGACATCAAAGGCACTGATCTGGAAGAATTTTTACAACAAGTCGCCTCTATTCTGAATCGAGAAAAACCAAACGAAGGCATGACAATCAATTCGGCTGCAGTGTAAACGCACTCAACCTCTCCCCGGTCCCTCACCCCTCCAAATACGTCAGCAGCTTCTTCACCTGTTCCTGGGTGGCGGTGAGGGTGGTCATCACTTCGGTGCGACGGGGTTCGGCGAGGCTGAGGGCCAGGTCGATGAGGCGTCTGAGTTGGGGTGCCATGGCCATTGGGACGCCTGAGCTTGAAAAGGTGGCTGCTTTCTCCCATGCAGGGGCCTCCTGCTCGGACGCAGGGACCTCTT
>CAMCWM010000245.1 GCA_945882215.1 Akkermansia muciniphila
TTCGCCAGGATCATGCCTTCGCGATCATTCCACGAACCGCCGCTGAAGGCGTGGCCGGTGTTGACGATGGTGTTGTGAACGACCTGCAGGCGCGTCGTTTTGCCCTGATGATCGGTGCTGGCAAAACCTGAGCCCGCGGAGCTGATGAGCACGTTGTTGCGCACGATGGCCTCGCCCTGCACCTGCATCACGTGGTCGCCGCTGCGGTAGCAGAGATTGCGCTCGATGATGTTCACCGGCTTGCCCGCGGTGCCATAGACGGTGATGCAGGGGTAGTTGGTGTCGTGGATGTGATTTTCCGCGATCAGATTGCCCCAGGAGCCCTGCTTCACCTCAATGCCGTCGCCTTGATCGCCGCGACAATCATGAATGTGGTTCAGCGCGATGACGCTCTCGCTCATGATCACACTGGCGTTGTTTCCGCCGAGATACATGCCCTCGGCATGTCCCGCGCCATGGTGGATGTGGTTTTGTGTGAGAAACAGCCGTCGAGTGTCGGCGCTGTTCGCACTCAGGCAGACCTGACCGGTGTGATGGATATGGCACTGATCGAGCCAAACATCCGAGCACTGACTGAGGCGCACGCCATGACTGCCGCCGGTGAACTCAATGCCGCGCAGGCACAGGAAAGAAACAGGCCCGCCCTGGCCGATGTTGATGACGTTTTGTTGATCGTCGGGCCGGGTGATGATGACCTGCGCATTTTGGGCCGCAGTGATCCATATCGGTGCGTCTGCCGTGCCGCTCACGCGGATGTCCCACATGCGATCAACGCTGTAGGTACCAGCGGCGAGCTCAATCTTGTCACCAGGCTGCAAAGCTTCCACGGCCTTCACCAGTGCCAGACCATTGGGATCGGTGTGCTGGATGATGCGCTTCGGAGTGATGGTGGACCATGAAGGCTGATAGGCAGAGCCGTGGACGGCCTGCAACGATAGCAAGGTGGCGAGAATGATGTGAGTCATGGCAAGTAATCCGGACCGATGCAGTTAGTGGCAATGATAATTTCGTCAGAACATGCATGCATTTTCCACGGATTAGAGAGGCGGTTAAGACAAAAAGAGGTTTTCACTTTGCCTGAAAAACGGTGAGTGCAGCCGATTGTTAGTTAACCGCGTAATCATGCCGCGGAGTGACTTTCTGCCATGCCGCCTCAATGAGCCTGTAGGCATTTTCTGGCCTCACGAGCCCACGGATCATCAACTCGTGAATCTCTCGAGCCTCCGCCATGCTGATATCATAGTACCAGCGTTCGCCTGTCTCCCCTCTGCTGTCGGTAAAGGCGATGTGACCGAGTTGGCTGCCTTCGGCGTATTTGACAGCGGCAACTAGGCCAAAGACCACCCAGGCCTCCTTTGCCTGGACGATGACTGGCTTGGGATCACCGAACAAGGGACGTGCGCTGCTCAAGAAAATGCCGAGACGCCCCTGTTGATCACGCACGCCATGCGGCCAGACTCGAGTGGGCGTGAATGAGGCCACCTCCATCATGGTTTGGGCACGCCGGGCGATGGCTTCAAGCGGCAGTAGTTCTGCGCGGCTCAGCGCCCGCGCTGCTCTGCTCTCGGCAGTCGGCATACTCCGTGAGACGGTGGATGGCGCGTTTGCTGAACTGGCACTCTCATGGCCAGCAATTATCGCCACAGAGAACAAAGTGACTGCGGTGACGAGGTTGCGGCCGCTGAGAAATGGGTTGGAAGTCATGGTGGTTGGTTAGTAGAGTCGTTGAAGAGATCAGCCGCGATGTGAGGGCTTCACACCACGCGCCGCGCCAGTGAGCCGACGCGTTTTTAGAAGACGTGTGGCGAGTGTTTTCCGCACGGTGGAGTGGAGCTTCAGCAGTGCCTCGTCAAAGGTGTGCCCAGCACTGCGCGCCAGCACATCAGGCCCGGGAATGCTCAGCATCATGGAGAGGTGGTAGCGCGGTGTTTTCTCCCGCTGCTGCTCCACGCGCACCACGGCACGGGAAATGGGCTTGAGCGTGGCGAACTGTTCGAGCGTCTGATGGATCTGGATTTCCCATTGGGTGCGCGGTTCACAGCCGAACCAGTCGAGTTGAATGATCATGATCGTGTTGGTGGGTAAAGAGTGGAAAAGGGTGCCGACAGGAGCCCCCGGGGTCTTTTCACGGTGGGGTTGGCCCGGAAGACTCCTGCTGGCGGTTGTGACAGCATCAGGAGTTTTGGGGATACCAATGCCAGGTGCTGTAACAGGGGTGTTCCTCGTTTTGTGCCGATTTGATTTCATAGCTGCTGCATGACGAGAGCAGGCCGGCGAGGAGGAGAAGGAGGGAAAGGCGCGTTTTCATTTCGTGTGTTTCGCGTTTGGTTTGAGTTTCTTGGTGACTGAATTCGCGGCAGGTACCGCGTTCAGAGTGGTTGCATGGGCTGCTTTGCCGGCAGCGGCCTGGATGACTTGCTGCTCGGCGCTCAGCCAGAAGTCGATTTCTTTGCCAGCGGGGCGGTCCGCCTGAAGCCAAAGATGGTAGGCGAGTCCGCGAACTTCCTGAATCTGCGCCTCAGTCATGGTGGTTTGGTTTTGATTCATGGTTTGGTGGATGGTGAGGGACATGTTTTCGCCTGGCTTCATATCGAATTGATCAGGGCTAGCCGCTGGGACGTGATGAAACCGTTCGTTGATGCGACGGAGAATGGACTGGCGGCTAGACTGATGATGGATGTCTGCGCAGCAGATGAGTTCAGTGCGCCACCGCGCGGCCCAATGCTTTAGATCCTGACAGAGAATGCTCGTGTGGGCGCAGGGTGAATGGGCATCTTCCTCCAAGGCGAGCACCAACGCTCTGTCCTCACGCCGCTGCCAGATGATGGAGTCCAACCAGCGTTTGATATGGTCTGGCAAAGGCATGCCGCTGGAGGCGGCGATGATGATCAAGTCCGCCTCCACGCCGATACGGACAGACATGGCGCGTATGTCGAGCGCGGACACTAGCTTTTCGAAAGTCCATGATTTAAAGGACATACGCAGATCGGCGCGAAAGCACTCGTGCAGCCAGGCGAACGCTTGATTCACCTGCATTTCCGCCTGGTAGCCGTCATGGATGGCGATGACGGAAAAAGAAGCACAGGCGCGATCACTGCTCTGTAAGTTTTTGCCGATGACTGGCGCGCCGTTTTCCATGCGCAAGATCATGTCTTTTCCTGATGGCCCTCTCAATGGGCAGGCCTTCCATGCGATTCTCAGCAAATGGCTGAGCGTTCATCATCCCTGCTCAGCCGTCCAGCGCGTGGCATGATGGATGAGCTCGGTGGCGTTGCGCAGGCCGAGCTTCTGGCGGATGTGCATGCGATGTGTGTCCACGGTCTTGATGCTGAGATGCAGCGTGCGGGCGATCTCGTGCGGTTCCTTGCCCTGGCCAAGAAGACGATAAACTTCGAACTCACGATCCGTGAGGGTGCTGACAGAGCTGGCGGCTCCGCCCTTCGCGCCGGAGAGCGCATCAAGAATCTGGGTGGAGATGGACTCGCTGACCGCGATTCCACCGCCAAGCACACGGCGGATGGCATGGATGATCTTCTCCGGCCCCTCCTGCTTCATGATGTAACCTCGGCCACCAGCGCGGATGACGCGCTCGGCATACAGTGTCTCGTCGTGCATGGAGATGATGAGCACCGGTGTTCGGGGAGCAAAGGCGCGGATGTCTTTGAGCAGTTCGAGGCCGCCTTTGCCGGGCAGGCTCATGTCGAGCAAAACGAGGTCGGGAGGCAGCTTTTCGAGGGCTTGCATGGCCTGCTTGGCGTCGTTGGCCTCGCCGCAGACGGTGAGTTCGGCCTCGAGGTTCACGAGACCGGTCAAACCGGCGCGGAAGATCGGATGATCATCGACGATGAGGACGCGCTTTTTGGCGGGCGCGTCGTTTGGCGGCTGTTTTTTCGGCATGGTGAGTCGTGGGGTGAAACTGGCAGGTGACGATGACACCTTGGCGGCCGTTGCGCACGCTGAGCGTGCCGCCGGCCATCTCGGCACGGTAGCGCATGATGCGCATGCCCATGCCTTCGCTTTGCAAAGGTCCGCGCAGGCCGCTGCCGTTGTCGGTGATGGTCAGCGCGGCACGCGTGAGCTGGATGCGCACTTTTTTGGCCGCGCCGTGCTTCACGGCATTGCTCACGGCCTCCTGCGCGATGCGATAAAGATGCGTGCTGATGGCCTCGTCGTCGATGGGCGGTGCTTCCTCGCATTCAAAGACACACTTCACGCGAAACAGCTCGCCAGACTGCGCGGCGAGCGTTTCGAGCGCTTTGGCAAAACCGCCCTGCTCCGGCGCGACAGGATGCAAACCGCGAGCGAGGCCACGCGTGTGCGCGAGGGCCTTTTGCAGCAGACCGCCGATCTTTTTCGCCTCGGCATGGCGCGGGGATTTGTCGGCCTCGAGCGTGCGCTGGAGCACATCGGCCATCATCCACGCACCGGCGAGCTGCTGGCCGAGATCGTCGTGCAAATCCTGGCCGATGCGGCGCTGCTCGCGCTCGCTGATGTTGAGAAGCTCTTCTTCAAGCCGAAGTCGGGCGGCGATCTGCTCGGTGAGCGCGGCGGTGCGTTCCTGCACGCGTTGCTCAAGCTCCGCGTTCAGCTCGCGGATGGTTTGCTCGGCCTCTTTGCGCTCGGTGATGTCCGTGATGTCGATGATGATGATCGGCCCCTCCGGCGTCTCCACCTGGCTGAGGCTGATCTCCATCGGAAACGGCCCGCCGCGACGTTGCAGGCCGTTCAGATGCATGCCGCGAAATTTCTCCGAGCGGCCCGGTTGGCGTAAAAACTCGCGTCGGCATGCGGTAAAGCGATGGCGGTCCTCCGCAGGCAGCAGCGCCTCGAATGGAGCGCCGATGATTTTTTTCCTCGGCAGGCCAAAGAGCACCTCCGTGCGTGCATTGGCCATGCGCACGACGCCCTCGGCATTGAGGATGACGAAACCATCCGGCGCGGACTCGAGCAATTGGTGAAACATGCGCCGGTCCACATTCCGCTGCGTGATGTCGCGCGAGATTTTGGAGAAGCCGGTGATGCGTCCGGCGGAGTCGTTCAAAGGCGAGATCGACACGGAGATGTCGATCACGCGGCCGTCCTTGCGCACGCGATGCGTCTCGTAGTGGTCGATACGTTTGCCTTGTCGAATGTGACGTCGGAAAACAGCCTCGTCATCCGCTGCTTCCAAGGGGCGGAGAAAGGCCACATTGCGTCCCACAGCCTCTTTGGCGCTGTACTGAAAGATGCGCTCCGCGCCCGCATTCCACGTCTGGATCACGCCATCGAGATCGAGCGTGATGATGGCGTCGTCGGAGTTCTCCACCACGGCAGCGAGACGTTTGCGCGAGGCATCTGCGGCCTCGCGTTCGGTGATGTCACGCGCGATGCCACCGATCTGGTAGGGCTTGCCGTTCTTGCGGCCTAAAATGATGCCACGATCCGCCAGCCAGCGCACCTCGCCCTTTTTGCCGATGACGCGGTAATGCACCTCGTAATCGGCTTTTTCTCCGCTGAACCATGCCCGCAGCGCCTGACGCACCGCGGGTCGGTCCTCCGGATGAATGCCCTCCTCCCACAGGCCCGGTTTGCGCTGCAACTCCGCCACACTGCGACCCCAGATGCGCTCAAACGCAGGGCTCACATAGGTGAAGCGCGCGGGATTCAGCTCCTTGAACCAAAGCACATCGCCGATGTTCTCGACGAGCAGTCGGAAGCGGGCCTCATCTGGAAGGGGTGGGGTCATGCGTGCATCAAAACGGGATCAGAACTGCCAGCGCAGGTTCAGCGCCCCAAAGGGTGCCGACTCCAGCGTTTCATTCGCCAGCACGTTGTTGTTCCCATCGCGAAGTTCAAGCTCGCCGCCCACATTCATACCGGCGCGCAGCGAGATGGAAAAGCGATCTGTGGCCTGATAAATCACCGAGGCCGCCGTCTGCCAGCCATTGAGCTCCACGCGGTTCACATTCGGGTCCTCCACATCCCACGAGCCACCGCTCGGGTAGGCACTGAGGCTCAGCGTCACGCGATCCGTCGCCCGCCAGCCGAGCACGACAAACGGCGGCGTCACCTGCACGATGAACGGATCCGGCTTCCAGATGAAACCCAGCGCCGGCACGATCATGCCCTCCTGTGCGCCGTATTGCGCGAAGAAACCGCCCGCGAGGCTGAACGCGTCCGTGAAGCGATAGCCGAGCAACCCCAGGCCCGAGACCTCGAAGTCATCCCACGACAACCCTTGGAAATCCGTGCCAAGCCCCGGCGTGAAGAAGCCCAGTCCCCACCATTTCGACTGCTCCGGCCGCCAAAACAGACTCACCTGCGCCTCCAGCGTGTGCAGCGTCTCGCGTTGCAGCCCGAGGAAGCCGTTGAAGTCCAGCTCGCTCAAATTGTAGCTCAGCGACGCACTCACCCGCAGCGCGTTCACCTTCTTCGTCCACAACGGCAGAATCGTGCGCACCTCCATGAAATCGAGCCCGCCCGGGCGGTTCGCGAAGTCCTGCGTGTCGATGAACGTCGTGTCCACCATGTAACCCGGCCTGCCGAACCCGAACGCCGCCGGGTCAATGAGATCGACGGAGCGCGATGTGGTGGTCTCCGTGATGCTTTGCGCGGAGAGAGTGAGCGCGGAGGCGCAAAAGAGGGTGAAGAGGGTGGGAAGTGTTTTTTTCATGGATGGGGGGACTTCTCTCGTGCGCCAGTATTCCACTCCACGCCATCAGCGAACGGCTGAGAGCACATGATCGTCGTTTCAGTCCCTTTTGTCCCTTCTCTGCTGCCCACGCACTTCGAGCCGCGCCTTGGTCATTCTCTCCCGAATGCCGCCTTCTTCGAGAAACGCCTTCTCCAAGCTCTCGATCTGCCGTTTGAGCAGCACGATCGTCACCTTGCAAAGTCCCAGCAGCACGTTCGCCGCGATTTCGGGATCATCGCTTTCGATGCCACGCTGAAAATCCGCGTAAGTGGCTCCCGGTTTGCGACACAGCTCAGAAAGCCGTTGCGCATAACGGTGCGTCTTCGGCCATTCAGGGAGCTTTCGGGTGCGGAGGAAGTCCTTGTAGTCCTCCTTGAGTTCCTCCTGGCTGGCCTTGGCCCAGTTCGTGAGGTCGATCTCCTTCTGTTTCGACATCGCTGAGGCGATGCTTCCCTCGACGATGTTCTGCTTCCCCGAACGCGCCGCCTGAACCATTTGATCCACCGTGCGATCTCCCGCTCGTGGAAGCCATTTTTTCACGAAGAACACCGTCCCATCAAACACCACGAGCGCCTTCTGGTAGGACAACATCTGCTCATAGCCACCATGCGGCGGGATGAAGTGCGGCGTGTCTTTCATGTGGGAAAATTTAGGGGATTCAGAAAGAGACGAAAAGGACAAAAACGACCCAAGGGACACAAACCGAAGCTTTTTGTCCTTTTCGTCCCTTCAGTCTTTTCCGTCCCTTTTCACCGCCGCACCTTCTTCTCCACCTCCACCAAAACCAGCGCTCCCACCGCCACGCCGAGGATTCGCAGCCACACCGTGGCATCGAGCGGGGCAGTATGAAGATAGCGGTTCATCAACGGCGCATACGTGAAGATCAACTGCAGCACACCCGTGAGCCCGATGCCGAGCCACAGACGCGGATTGCTGAACCAGCCAATGCTGAAGATGCTTCTCCGAAGGCTGCGGCAGTTGATGAGGTAGGCGCTGGCCACAGCGACGACGGTGTTCACGACAGCGGTGCGGGTCTGCGCGATGTTGGCGCCGCTGTTTTGCTCGTAAAAGAACACCCAGTAGCTTCCAGCGAGCATGATGAGCGACACAAGCGCGGTGCGCATGAACATGGCGAAATCGAAAATCGGCGTCTTCTGATCACGCGGCGGCCTTTTCATGATGTCGGCCTCCGGTGGCTCGAAAACGAGCATGAGGCCGAGCAGGATGGCGGTGGTGAGATTCACCCAGAGCAGATGCACTGGCAGTGTCGGCAGGGTGAGGCCAAAGACGACGCTGGTGAGCAAAATGAGCGCAAAGCCGACACTGACTGGCAGCGTCCACACGAGGAACTTGATGAGGTTGTCATACACGCCGCGACCTTCCTCGACGGC
>CAMCWM010000246.1 GCA_945882215.1 Akkermansia muciniphila
AGCCGGGACTACAGCGCCCAATCAATCCACAAACATGAACTCGTTGCTGATCATGAGCACCTGCGCGAGCTGGCTGAGGGGCTGCTGGGGTTGTTGGCGGCCGAAGGGCCAGCGGTTGGCGTCGCAGAAGTCATTTTTGGCGTTGGTGAGCAGCTCGCCGTTGTCAGCGCGGGTGATTTGCGGCTGCCAGTCGAAGCTGTCGCTGTCGGTGCTGGCTTCGTTGTGAACGATGAAGCTCACGATGTCGCCACGTCTCACCTCAGTGGTGATCTGCGTCGGCACTTTTTTGTTCTGCGGTGTGCAGAGGTATTCGGAGACGACTCCGGTGCGGCTGTTGTGAATCCAAGCGCGGACGCCGTCGCCACGGTCGGTGCTGCGACTCAAAACGGCGTCGATGCTGACTTTCATGTCCGTCGGCACATGCCAGCGGGCGGTGACAGCGAGGTCTTTGGGCGCGGCATGACCGCCGTAGTTCGCCCAGAAGGCGTGGCCCCATGTTGGGTCGGCGCTGGGAATTTTCTCACTTGGGCTCCAGAGCTTCTGGCCACCACCACCGCGCTCGGTGAGATGAGCGAAGGGCTGGAACTCGGCGAAGGCGGGTTTACCATCCGGCGTGCGGGAGAGCTTCATCGAGCCGTAGCTCCAGCGGAAGGGTTTCTCGCCATTGAGCGCGTCGGCATCCGCCGCGAAGCGCTGGGCCAGCTCGACTTCATCGGGCTTCGGATCGCGGGCGAGGATGCGCTGATACATCGTGCGGATGGCCTCGGAATCGAGCGTGCTGCCTTTCAGCGGTGTGGCTTTGGCGATGGCGTCGGCACGGGCGCGCATGAAGGGGCTGTTCATCAAAAACAGCGCCTGTTGCGGCACGGTGGTGTTGAAGCGCTGCGGGCTGTGGCCGTCGGGATTGGCAAAGTCGAACATCGCGGGCACGCTGGCCTGGTCGTAGCGGTCCACTTTGAGATAAAGTGTGCGGCGGGTGTCAGCGTCCTTCGCGTTCAGCTCGACGGCGCGTCCGCCTTGCTTCGCGGCGTCCAGTTCGCCCGTGGCGGCGAGGATGGCATCGCGCATGGTCTCGTAATCAAGGCGCTGGCGGTTGAAGCGGCTAAGGAGATCGTTCTCAGCGTCCTTCGTGAGCTTCTCCGGCGTGGCGTGGCTGCTCTGCTGCCAGGTGCGGCTGCTGAGGATGAGCGTGTGCAGTTTTTTCAGGCTCCAGCCGTTTTGCATGAGGTAATCGGCCAGATAATCGAGCAAATCAGCCTGCACGGGCTTCGGCGTCTGCACACCGAAGTCACTGGTCTGCGAGACAAGCGGCCTGCCGAAATGCTGCATCCACACGCGGTTCGCGATGACGCGGGCGGTGAGCGGATTGTCCTTGCTGGCGATGTGCTGGGCCAGTTCGAGCCTGCCGCTGCCGTCCGTAAACTTCTTGCCGCCAAACATCGTGAGCCACGCGCGTGGCGCAGGATCGCCCTGCCGCGCGGGATTGCCGCGGATGTAAATGCGCACGTCATTGGGCTTCGGTTTGTCGAGCAGCACCATGGCACGCGGTGGCGCGCCGGCATGCGTGCTGTCGAGCTTCGAGCGCTCGTTTTCCAGGCGCACCACGGTCTCGCGGTCCTTGCGCGTGAAGAAGGCGTCCGCGCCTTCGACGGGCACGGACATGGGCGAGAGCTTGTCCTGCATGAGCTGGCGCACCGGCTCCACCTTGCTGTCGAGAATGATCTGCGCGTAGGCGCTGGCGACGTCCTTCATCGACTTCGGCGGCGCTTTGGCAAAGGCGGCGGCGATCTCCGGCGAGCAGCCGCTTTCCGGCTTCGCCAGTTCCTGGGCAATCGCAGGCGCCTTGGCGGCAAATTCACCCGCAGGCAGCTCGGCAAAACGTTTCCACGCGACCATCGCAGCATGCGGCTTTGCATTGAGCGCGTGGCGCTTCAAAAAGTCGCGCCACTGGTCCGCCACGCGGTCGCGCAGCTTCATCTGGCCGGCCTTGCCCCTGAACACGGTGCTGTCCGCGATGCCCACGGTTTCCTGCGCAAAGACGAGGTACTCGGTGAGGCGCTCCGGCTGGCGGAACTCGTCGTAAACGGTGCGTTTGAAGTCGAGCGCCTTCTTCTCGATCTCCGCGATCTTCGCCTCGTAATCCCTGGCATCCTGCTCGTTCGCCGCCTTGCCGATGACAGGCATGGCAGGCTCGTCCGGCTCATCGCTGCTGTTGAGGATGCTGAACATCGCGTAATAGTCGCGGCTGGGGATGGGATCGAATTTGTGATCGTGGCAGCGCGCACAAGCCACCGTGAGGCCCAGCAGACCGCGACCCACGACATCAATGCGATCGTCGGCGATGAGCACGCGGTCGTTGATGAAGCGCTCGCCGACATTGTAGAAGCCCAGCGCCGCGAGGTGCGGCGAATTCGGCGTGGCCGCCGTGAGACGATCCGCCGCGAGCTGGTAGCTCACGAACTGGTCATACGGCATGTCCTCGTTGAGCGACTTCACGATCCAGTCGCGGTAAGTGTAGGCGTAGGGGTAGAAATTGCTGCGCCCGGCGACCTGGTAGCCGTTGGTGTCCGCGTAACGCACCACATCGAGCCAAACGCGTGCCCAGCGCTCACCGTAGGCGGGTAAAGAGAGAAGTTTTTGAATGAGGGCGTTCGCGTCGGCCTGATCCGCTTCTCCCGACTTCGGCGGCAGGCCGGTGAGCGTGAGATGCAGGCGGCGCGTCAGCGTGCGCGAATCGGCCCGTGGTGCGAAATCGAGTCCGGCGGCCTTCAATTTGGCCCCCACAAAGTCATCGATGGTTTTGGAGCGATCCGCCTTCACAGGCTGGAAGGCCCAATGCTGCATCGGATCGGCCTTGGGTGCCGCATGATCGGCCACTTCCGGCTCAGCAGGCCACGGCAGACCGAGACTGATCCATTTCTCCAGCGCTGCGATCTGTGGCGCGGGCAGTTTGTCGCCCTTCTTCGGCATCGCCTCGACTCCGGCGACGTGATTGATGGCCTTGATCAGCTTGCTCGCGCTCGGATTGCCAGGCTCGACGACTTTACCATAGTCACTGCCGCGCACGACAGCGGCGCGCGAATCGAGACGCAGGCCGTTTTGATGCTTGTGCGCGCCGTGGCACTCGTAGCAGCGCTCGGCGAGCACCGGACGGACGCTTTTTTCAAAGAACTCGATCTGGTCCGGCGGAAACGTGTCCGCCGCCGTGGCGAACGAGCAGGCGACGGCAAAGCCGCCCAAAGCGAAAGAGGGAAACTGGAAGCGTGGGGTCATCTGGGGGTTTTGGAACCCGGCATCTTAACGCCAAAACTCCAAAAACCAAACGCGCAGGAAACGGGCCGCCTTGCAGGCTCCAGAAGGTCAGGTTTGGTTCGCCTTCAGCACGCGCAGCATGTTTCCGCCGATGACCTGCCGGATGGTGTCATCGCTGTGGCCGCGCATGATCATGCCGAGGGTGAAGAGCGGCCAGTTGGACCAGGCGACGCTC
This sequence comes from Akkermansia muciniphila, assembly GCA_945882215.1. Classification (GTDB taxonomy): domain Bacteria; phylum Verrucomicrobiota; class Verrucomicrobiia; order Verrucomicrobiales; family Verrucomicrobiaceae; genus Prosthecobacter. The sequence goes on from CAMCWM010000246.1 coordinate 3,488, forward strand.
TGCTCGGCCTCGAGGGTCGTTTGATAATCGTCCTTCGGCCAGAGGTGCTCCCAGCGATCCGCTGGGCCACCAGGGGCCTTCATCAATTTGGAACGCTCTTCTTTGTCGAAGCGCGAGGTGTAGGCCACGTCGCAGCCGATGGCGGCGTGCTTGGAGCCGAACTTTTTGATGACGTGGTCGAGATGGTCCATCAGCGCGGTGATGTCGCCCTTGCCGCCTAGGAAACGGGGGATGCAGCACATGCCCACGAGGCCGTCCGTGTCACAGATGGCCTTGATGGTGTCGTCGGGCTTGCCTCGAAAGTGTTTGTAAAGCGAGGCGCAGGTCGTGTGACTGGCCACCATCGGTTTGGCGGAGGCCTTGGCGGCATCGAAGGCTGTTTTCCAGCCGCTGTGCGCTACATCGACGATGACGCCGATCTTGTTCATCTCCGCGACGGCGGCGTGGCCGAAGTCGCTCAATCCACCGTCATGCGGCTCGCCTGCCCCGTCGCCAATTGGGTTCCGGCGGTTGTAGGTGGCGTGCATCATGCGTGTGCCGAGCTCATGGAAGATGCGGATGAAGCGCAGCTCATCCTTCACGCTTTCCCAGTCCTGCATGAGCGGCACGCCGTTGGTGGTGAAGCACAGGCCGACGTTCCCTGACTTTTTCAAAGCCACGATTTCCTCCGCCGTGACCACCTTGGACAGCGCAGGCTTCATCAAGTCGGTCGCCTTCGTGAAATGCGCGAGACGTTTGATCAGGCGCATTGGATCGCTGCCTTCCTCGCCGGTGTTTTGGAAAATGCAGGTGACGCCTGAAGCATGGAAGGCGTCGAGGAACTCCTTGCGCTCGCGCTCGTTCGTCGCGTTGCGGTTCATGCCCATCGACTCACGCAGATCAGCGATCTCGCCAGCGGAAGCGCCCGATTGGATGGCCGCGTTCATCGCCTCCGCATCAATGGCACAGCGTGGCGCGAAGCCGTAGCTCTCAAACACCACCGAGCCAAAATGCAGCTCCCAGGCGTGCTCGATCTGCGCCTGCGTGGGCTTCAGCAGGTTGAGTGCAACCTCGCGCGGCTTGTCGATGGCCGGGTTGCCGGTGATCCAGGATTTTTTCGACTCCTGGGAGCGGACATGGATGTGAAAGCTGCCGGCGAGAGTGGCGAGCGGCAGGGTTTGAAGCAGACGGCGGCGGGAGATCGAGGTGCTCATGAAGTGAACTCAACAAACGCCGCTCAACGACGGTTCATCGCGGCCAAAGCGGCCAGATTGCATCTTGCAACGCCGGTGGCGTGGTCTTAGCATCCTGCCAAGTCAAAAGGGAGGCCTGTCATGCATTGTGTTGCCCGATCCTTCAGACAGACCGTCTTCGCGTGCGGTCTGATCCTGATTTCACAGGAAGCGCGACCTGAAGCGTTGAACGCAGCCCTGCGGGAGCGGATTGAAACCACCAGCGCTGAGGTGAAACGTTTGGAAAGCGAGCGGGCTGAATCCGCCGCTTTGCTAGGACGTGGCGAGACACTGCTCGCCAAGGCCCAGGGCGACGGAGACCATGCCTCCATCCAGGTCATCGAAAAGGCCATCGCCAAGGCGCGGAGCGCGATCGCCGCGTGTGACGCGGGCATCACGGCGGCAAAGGGCCGTGTCGAGTCTTTGACCGGCGCTTTGAAAACGATGCAGGACATGTCTGCCTCCTCGGAGCCGGTGATCCCGGCCAGCGTGGTGGATTTGCGTGATGTGAAGGATTTCACGATCGACCCGGCGAAAGTGAGCGGCTATGCCGGTGGCATGCATGGACGGCTCACGGCTGAAAAAGCGATGGCGGTTCACCAAGAGATCCAAACACGCGCCCAAGGACGCGCATCGGGGTCCAGTCTCGCCACGATGTCGTATGCCGAGCTGATGGCCAGCCTTGATGGCGAGGCGCGGCAAGGATTGAAGGAGGGCATGCAGCGGCGCGAACGCGAAGTGGATCAAAAACTGCGCCGAGCCTTCCAACTGCCGGAGGACAGCGACGAGAAGCTGATCGACCTCATCCTGCCGCCTGAACCCGCGAAGCCCTCGCCGCTGCAGCAAGCCATGCAAGGCATCCAAGACCAGGCGCTGCGGCTGATGCATGCCTTCGACCGGGTTCAGCATGATGAGAAGGAGCGCGTGTTTGAAACCTATCAGGCATGGAAGGCCGGGACGGAGAAGCTCATGAGCCAAGTGGACGGCAAACAGCTCTCCGCCACGAAGTATGAGGAGGCCAGCAAGCTGCTGGACGCGCGGTTTCTTTTCACACTGACCCTGATCGGCAAGGCGGCGGAAACCAAGGAGGATGAGAAGATCACGGCCGAGCTTCCAGGCGGAGGCAATGCGCGGAAAGGAGGCGTAAAATGAAGCCCGTGGCATGGTTGCTGGTTTGGGCGGCCGCCTGGATGTCCGCGTCATCCCAATCATCCGCGCAGAGTTCCACGCCCAGGATCGGCTACGGCTGGTGCTATGCCTGCAATGCCTACATGCCGGCGCCCCATGATTGCGTGGGCCTGCGCACGACTCCACCGCGCTGGCAGGATGATCCGACTCCGGTGGCGCCGCAAAAATCGCAGGCGGAGATCGACGCGGAGAACGCGGGTGCCTGGTCGCGGCAGGCGGTGGCGGACATCCGTCAGTTTGAGCGCACGGGCGATGTGCAATGGCTCAACAGCGCGCTGAAGAAGCTGTTCAATGCCGAGGCGCTGCTGCGACGACCGTCTTATTACCGCGCCAGCATCCTCAGCTCGGTGAACAAGAACATCGCGTGGTGCTACAACGAGTACGCGCGTCTTTACCACAAGGCGGGACAATGGGACAAGGCGGAGAAGTACTTCCGGCTCGCCTGGAACTACCATCCAGACTCCGACGTCTATCGCGGCAACATCCGCAAGGCGCAGGAATCGCGCGAGGCGGAGGCCACGGCGGCGCGGCAGGCGGCGGAACGACAGCAGGCCGCCGAGGCGTTCGAGCGCGGCAGGCAGCATGCGGGGCGCGGCGAATGGGAGGCTGCCATGAAAGCCTTTGAGCAGGCGACGCGCCTCGTCCCGGACTGGCAGGACTACCGCACGGTGTTGAACGTCGCGCGGGAAAACTGGGACCGCCAACTGGCCGCCGATGCGGCGAAGCGAGCGGCGGCGGAACAGCATCGCCAGGAGGTGGCGGCGCGGGTGGAGAGTTCGCGCGAATACACACGCCGTCAGACCGATCTGCGCGACGCCGTCGTCAATGAGCGGAAGCAGAAGGCGGCGGAACAACTTGTGGAGGTCAAAAATCCTTTCGGCACCGAGAGTTACGTGGGTTTTCAAATGCCGGCACAGACCGGACAGGCCGCGCAGGTGACCAGCGCCTACCAACAGGCGGAAACGCTGCGAAACATGCTCCGATCCTCGCTGGATGCCTTCGCGCCCTTCGCCGAGATGAAGGAGAAAACACCCGTCGAGGCGCTGGCACAACTGGGCTACACGGCACAACAAGGCAGCGAGGCCATGAACGGCGGTTTGTTCCGCGGCGTGGCGGCTTCCGGGGAGGGTTTGAAAAAGCTCACGCCCGGCATGCAGAAACTCCGCGCGCAGATGGAGCAGGTGATGCCTGTGGCCGCACGTCAGATTCAAGAGCTGGCCGAGACCGTCCAAAAGGTGGCGGAGGCGACGAAACAAGTCGAGGCGGCGGAACAGGCGCAGACAACCGCCAGCCAGGAGATGGAAAAGGCCCGCACGAAGATCAAGGAGGCCAATGCCTTGCCAGAGGACTCCGAGGATGCGAAAAAGAAAAAAGCCGACCACAGCGCGGAGGCCCGCGAGCTGCTGGCCGCCGCCACGAAACAGCAGCAGGAGGCGGAGGATTTGAAAAAACACGCCGAGGCTGAGAAAGGGAAGGTCCAGGTCGAGCTCGCCAACCTGGGCAATGCGCTCCAGACCACCCGGAGCCAGCTCGACACGCTCCTCGCCGGTGGCGAGCTGCCGGACGAAAAGAAGAAGCCGAAAAGCGAGCCTCCGCCGCCGCAAACGCCATCCAAGCCCTGAGCTTGAAGCCCGCTCATTTTCCCGCCATGCCTGCCACCGCCCTATGTTCCTGCGTGACCGCCGTGCTGCTCCTGCTGGCAGGAGCGGGCTGGATGCAGGCCGCGCGGCTCGGTTGGTTGCCGGGCAGCCTCTTGGGCGCGGACCTCGCCGGAATCGGCGGCCTGCTGCTACTCGCTTGCCTCCTGGTGCTGCTGCCACGCTCGCGCTGGGGGAAATGGCTCACCGGCGCGGCCACCACGGCCACGATGATGCTCGTCGTCATCAACACGGGCCTGGGCACGCGCTGGATCAGAGCGCAGATGGCTGACGAGTGGCGAAGCATCAAGCCGCCGCGTTTTTCAGGCACCTCCAGCCACGGCCAGGCGCTGAC
>CAMCWM010000247.1 GCA_945882215.1 Akkermansia muciniphila
GGTGAGGTCAAGCCTCTGCAAGCTGCGCAAGTCCTTGAGCGCGGTGAGGTCGCTCACGCCCGTGCAGAAGGAGAGGTTAAGCGACTGCAAGCTGTCCAAATCCTTGAGCGCGGCGAGATCGCTCACGCCTGTGCAGCCGGTGAGGGAAAGCTTCCGCAAGAGACCCAAGTCCTTGAGCGCGGCGAGATCGCTCACGCCCGTGCAGAAGGAGAGGTTAAGCGACTGCAAGCTGTCCAAATCCTTGAGCGCGGCGAGAGCCTTTGTGTTGAGGCCAGTGCAATTCATTAGACACAAGTGCTTCAGGTCAGCAGCTACCTGGACGAACTCAAATGCGGTCAGAGCTGAACAACCATCCAGCAAGAGGCTTTCTCTGTGGGGAAGCAGTGCTGTGAGGGCAGTCGTCGTGTGCGTCTGGAAATCGGAGGCATCTAGCATGGCTGTAGCGAGATGCCAGGGATGTACGGTCTTTATGACGTCCTCTGGCATTTTTGCCAGCCAGCGCTGCCAAAGCCATGACCAGATGGCCGTCCTTTGGGGGAGGGTGAGGCTGACCTTCTTGTCCAGGGTGAGGGCGACCAGCAGATGTGCGGCGTGCAAGTCGGGAGCGTCACCGGATGGGGCGGGAATGGTGGTGCCGAGATCCTTCCACGGAAACCACGGGAAGGTCCAAGCGAGGAGGCTGAGTGTATCTGCACGGTGGTGACTGGTGATGATCTCTGCCAGGAAGTGCAGCGGCTCATGCCAGGCGGGCTGGCGTGAGAGCTGCTCAAAGCTCGTTTCGGATAGGGTCAATTCCGGCTGATGCCAGGGCTCGGGCTGGCGGCGCTTGAGCAGACGGTCCACCTCGTCAGACATCCAGCGTGCGGCGTAGTACTCAAGGAATGACAGGTGTGCAAAGCCGAACTGCCCCTCCCCACGCTCCAGCAGAAAGGCGGCGCGCTGGGTGATATAGCGGAGAAAGTCGCGCAGCAGGGTCTCAGCCGACTCTTCACACCGATCTTCGGCCAGCATGGGTTCCAGCCAACCCAGCATCTGAGCCTGCGTGGCGAGAATCTCGTCGGAATAGTCGGCTGGTTTGTTTCTGAAAAGTCGGGGGTCCTCCTTGCCATCAGAAGCCTCGGCGCTTTGCACGCGCAGCCGCATGGCGATGATGGAGAGCCACTTTTCGGCCTCCTGCTGGGTGCAGGGGAGAAGATGCCCATGTTGCGGATCATCCAGATGGCGTGCCTCATGGATGGTCTTGAGGTAAGCGGTGCTGATATCCGCATACAACTCGGCCCGGCCATCAGGTAGAGGGACATCATGTGTCTTCAGCAAGGCCATCATGCAGAGGAGGTTTGGCACACGAGAGATGACGCGGATGCTTTTCTTCCGCCGTGCTTCATTGAGCAATGCCGTGGCACGACTCTGACCAACCTGCTCACCCACACGAACGGTAAACCAACGGAGGGCATACTTTTCCTGCTGCTGATTGTTAAACGGAGTCAGAAAGAGGCGTATGGCCAGTCCCATTTCGGTCGTGTGGCTGTGTGATGCCTGCGGGTCAATCGCCTCCGCTTCCTCCTGAGGAACTCCTTCTTCCACGAGCAGCTTCACCATCGCTTCGTGTCCGGCTTTGGTCACGATAGCCCTGTCTTCATCGCGGCGAGTGCCCCCCCTATGCACCGGTGCGTCATCGTAACCGATGATGCGGGAGGTGATGAGGAAACGTGCATGAGGCAGGCGCTCAAAGCCCTGCCGAATGGCTGCGCTCATGGCGGCGCGCTTTCGTGAGTCGCCGATCTCATCGAGGCCGTCGATGAGAAAGAGTGCGTCTGGATCGGCGAGGAGAGACTCAAAGGCTGGCTCATTGCCCGAGTAAGCGGAGAGCAATGGGCGGACGGCGCTGTCGGTAGCACGGAACTCTCGGAACGCAGAGATTAGGGCGTCCCAGTCCCACTGCGCGGCATCGTCTGGCATGTGGAGAACCAAATCCCGGATGACAAAGGGCAGAGGGATGGCTGACTTCAGGCAGGCTGGTAGCGAAGTGGGGAAAACGGAGGTGAGCTTCTTCCGGGCACCCGTTAGCAGAGGGGAGACGGTCAGCCAGCGGACGAGAGTAGATTTACCCATTCCCGGATCGCCGAGAAGAACCAGCCGACGCATCGACTCCGCCGTAAAAATCTCTTGAATCAATGGGAGCAGTGCCGCGCCTGGAAGCGGGCGCTTTGCATCAATGTCGTCATCAAGCTGCGCGGGCGTGACACGGGATGCCGCACTGCACGGATCGACAAAGATGTCGCCGATCAGCGCCCGACGCTGGCCAAACGAAGTGCCGCCCGTTTTTGGCAGGCCAACCTCAACGTAGTGCGCATAGGCATCGAAGACGGCCTCCTTGTACAGACTGCCCGGAGCAATCTTCTGATACTCAGCCAGGAACACGCCAAGCTGCTCCTGAATGGCGGTGACAATGCTCTCCGTCTTCTTTGTCGTCTGTCATTGTCCATCCAGTGTAGGCTGCACCACGGCGAGGAACTCACTGAGTTGCAGCTGGCTTTGCTTCCCGGCAGCGGTGTTCTCGACGAGCAGGTCAATTTTCTTCTCGATCTCCGGGATGCGCTTCGTCTTCCCGCCGATGTCATAGACGCAGCGCTGGATGGCGGAGAGCACCGTCTTTTGATAAGCGGTCCAGGCGCGCTTTTGATCGGGGGATTTGAGCGCCTCACTGAAGCAGGCGGGAAACACTGCGGCGAGGCTGGCGGTGACGTGCTTCCGAAGGTCGGTGTGATCGAAATGCTGGCGCTCGTCCTGGTTCACGATGGCATCGAGCACGGGCTGGAGCGTCTGCTGGTAAAAGGCGGCCCATGCGGCCGTGGTGTGCTCTTCGGCAGAGAGCTTGTCGTCGGAGAGTCGGGTGAAGGCATCGCTGTCACCACGCGGCAGGATGGCGTCGAGCAGGGAAGCATCCTTGTTTTTCTCCGCTGCCTTCAGCTTGGCTTCGATGTGATCGTGCCAGAGTAGGATGAGGCGCTTGAGCAGCTCTTTGCGCTGGGGACTCAGGACGGAGAAGGGGCTGGTCTTGAGCAGGGCGGCGGAGAGGGGGCCGGGTTTGGTTTTCCACTCTAGCGCGGCGACCAAGGCATGTGCGGCGGCGCGGCGGAGGTCATGATTGAAGCCGGAAGGCACGTCCTCAAACATGGGCTGAAGCTTCCCAGCAAAGAGATTCCCCATCACGCCACCAAAGGCTTTGTCCAGCTCCCAGCCCCCGTCATCCGTCCCATCGAACATCTCGCCGATGAAACCACCGCAGGTGGAACCGAGGCAGGCAAACAGTGGACCACCGAAGAAAGCACCAGCTCCGAGGCCGATGAGCTTGGCGAGAGATTTAGGATGAAGCTTCATGGGCAGGAGAGGTGCCGGATTCTGTGCTGCGCTCACCGACGATGCAATGCGCGTGATGCATTTGTTTTAACGGCCAGATGATTCGCCACCGCTGCGCGCCAGTTTGTGCTTCATGCTGACTTTGGCGAACACGTTTAGGTGGTCGATCTCGTGCTGGAAGGCACAGACGAGGACAGTCGCGCTCTTTTCATGAATCGGTCTTGTGAACGGGCGGGTGGCTGGTGATACTCAGGGCATGAGCCGGAATTTTGTTCTGCTGTGGGTCCTGTCATTGCTGTCGTCATCTGTGTTGCGTGCGGAGCCGCCTCCGTTGCCGAAGGCGGTGACGAGTTTTGGCGCGGGAGTGTGCGCGGGGGGCGTCTATGTCTATGGCGGGCACGCGGGGAAGGCGCATGAGTATTCGACGGCGACGGTGAGCGGGGCGTTGTGGCGCTTGTCGCTGACGAAGCAGGACGCCTGGGAGGTGCTGCCGGGCGATGTGCCGGTGCAGAGTCCGGGAATCGTGGTGTGGCAGGACAAGCTCATCCTCGCAGGCGGGATGCAGCCGCAGAATGCGCCGGGGGCGGACCAGAAGCTGATGTCGCTGGATCATGCGGCGCTGTTTGATCCGACGACGAAGACCTGGACGAAGCTGCCGCCACTGCCGGAGCCGCGGTCGAGCCATGCGCTGGCGGTGATCGGCGATCAGCTCTACGCGGTGGGCGGCTGGCCGCTGAAGGTGGGCGTTCCGAAAGAGGAACCGCAGCCGGATGCGCCGAAGCCGAAGAAGTGGCACAACACGATGGTGGTGCTGGATTTGACCAAGCCGGAGGCGGGTTGGAAGACACTGCCGCAGCCGTGGACGCGCCGCGCGCTGGCGGCGGTGGTGTTTGCCGGGAAGCTCTGGTGCATCGGCGGGATGACGGAAGACAACGAGCTGTCGTCCGTGGTGGACATCTATGATCCGGCGACACAGCAGTGGACCAGCGCACCACCGGTGGGAGAGACGGATCGGGCGAAGGCGTTTGGCTGCGCGGCTAGCGTGGCGGGCGGCAACCTGTATGTGAGCCCCGAGGGTGGGAAGGTGTATCGCATTGGCGCGGATGCGAAATCGTGGAGCGAGTGCGGCAAGCTGGCGAAGTCGCGCTACTTTCATCAACTGATCGCGCTGGATGACACGCACCTGATGGCGCTCGGCGGCACCGCTGGCGGCAAGCCGATGGATGATGTGGAGATCGTGACGGTGGAACCGGCGAAGCGCTAACCTCGAACCGAAACCGCGCATGAAACGTTCGCTCCAAGCATTCGCATTGGCCTTCTTCGTGATGACGAGCGGTCACGCATTGGCCGCTGACGCGGCGCCGGGCGTGGACTGGCCGCAGTTTCACGGTCCGATTCGTAACAACACGACGACGGAAACCGGCTGGCTCAAAGTGTGGTCGGCGGCGGGACCACCCGTGGCATGGCGGGCGCAGGTGGGCGCGGGAATGGCGTCGTTCGCGGTGGTGGACGGGCGAGTTTTCACGGCGGGCAATGATGGCGAGAACCAGGACACGATCTGGTGCTTCGATCTGCCGACCGGGAAGGTGCTGTGGCGGCATGATTATCCGTGCAAGAGCGCGGCGCATGTGATGCCCATCGTGCCGGGTGGACCAAGCGCGACGCCGTGTGTCGGCGAGGGGCGTGTCTTCACCGTGAGCCGTGAGGGCGATGTGTTTTGCCTGGAAGCGGCGACCGGGAAGGTGGTGTGGCAGAAGAGCCTGCTGAAGGATTTCCATGGCCAGCGGCCGGTCTATGGCTACGCGGGCAGTCCGCTGCTGTGGCAGGGGAAGCTGTTCCTCGATGTCGGTGGCGAGGAGGGATCGACGGTGTGTCTCAACGCGGCCACCGGCGAGACGTTGTGGGCCAAGGGTGCCGGCGAAGCGGGTTACGCGACGCCGGTGATGGCGACTTTGGAAGGAGCAGAAAGGCTCGTCATGTTCAAGGGGCGCGAACTCGCCGTGCTCGATCCGCAGGATGGGAAGGAGATCGCCAGCTACGCGACGACCACGAACGATTTCTGCAACTGCGCCACGCCGGCCATCGGCACTGACGGCACGATCTTCATCTCCCACACCGGCAACGACGGCTCCACCGGGCTGCGGTTTGACGGCACATCACTGACCGCTGCGTGGAACGTGCGTGATCTCGGCCTGCTGTACAATTCCGGTGTGCCGTGGGGCAAGAACGCGCTGATGATCTTCAACGATTCGAAGCGCGGCGTGAATGATCTGCGCTGCCTCGATCTCACGACGGGCAAGGCCTTGTGGGAATCTGCCGAAGTGGCCAAAGGCACGGCGATCTTCAGCGACGGGCATCTGATCGTGCTGAGCACCGCAGGCGAACTGCAGCTCTGCCAGCCCTCCGATACCGGCATCAAGGTGCTGGCGCATGCGCAAGTGCTCGAAGGCAAGTGCTGGGTGCTGCCCGTGCTGTCGCGGCATCGCCTGCTGTGCCGCAGCAATGCGGGAGAGGTGGTATGCCTGAAACTGGGAGACTAGACGACGAATGACGAGGCGGCGGTGGCGGGAGGGAATTAATCGTCCTCTTCCCACTCCTCCATCAGGCGGGCGAGCTTGCGCTTGATGCTGACTTTGGCGACGGCGTTCATGCGGTCGATGAAGAGGATGCCGTTGAGGTGGTCGATCTCGTGCTGGAAGGCGCGGGCGAGCAGGCCGTCGGTCTCGACGGTGACGGTTTTGCCGTGGAGGTCCATGTAAGTGACCTTGATCTCGCCGGAGCGGCGGATGTCGGCCCGCAGGCGCGGGAAGCTGAGGCAGCCTTCCTCGCCAAGCTCCTTGTCCTTGCCGAGTTCGAGCTGGGGATTCATGAGCACGATGGGCATGTGCTTCACCATGTCCACCTTCTCGCCGTCGATCTTCATGAAGGTGATGCAGTCGGGATTGTGAGCGACGTCGATGACCGCGAGCTGCACATCCACGGCGATCTGCGGAGCGGCCAGGCCGACGCCATTCGCCTCACGCATCGTTTCGAGCATGTCAGCGGCCAGGGTGCGGATTTCCGCCGTGATCTCAGTCACGGGACGGCATTTGGCGCGGAGCACGGGTTCGGGGTAGCGGACGATTTTGCGGACCATGCCTGCCCTTATCACTGGCTTTTCACCGGCTCAAGCGCGGGAGTGGTTTTGTCCTTGCCAAGTTGTGGCGGGTTCCCTAGCCTCGCGCCCACTTATGACTGACGCCTCCCAATCGACCATCAAAACCAAGCTGTTCCTCATGATGATCCTCGAGATCGCCATCTGGGGGGCGTGGCAGATCAAAATCTTCTCCTACATGGGCATGCTGGGCTTCAATCAGGATCAGCAGTGGCTGGTGGGCAGCGCGTTTGGCATCGCATCGATCGTGGGCATCTTCTTCAGCAACCAGTTCGCCGACCGTAACTTCTCCGCCGAGCGTTTCCTGGCCTTCAGCCATGTCGTCGGCGGCATCGCGCTGGTGGCGACGGCGTTTCAGACCGAGTTCTGGCCCTTCTTTGCCTGCTTCGTGACGTACTGCCTGCTGTATGTGCCGACGATCTCGGTGACGAACTCGCTGGCCTTCGCGAACCTCAAAGATCCGGCGAAGGATTTTGGTTTCGTGCGCATGGGCGGCACCATCGGCTGGATCGTCGTGAGCTGGCCGTTCATCTTCCTGCTCAGCGAGAAGGCGGGCGCTTCCGAGACAAAATGGGTCTTCATCGTGGCGGGCATCATCTCCTTTGTGCTCGCGGTCTTCAGCCTGACGCTGCCGCACACACCACCGCGCAAGGCTGTGGCGGAGGAGGACAAGGTGGCCTGGCTCAAGGCGCTGAAGCTGCTGAAAAATCCCTTCGTGCTGGTGCTGTTCATCGTGACCTTCATCGACTCGACGATCCACAACGGTTACTTCGTGGTGATCGACGGTTTCCTGCAAAAGGTCGGCATCTCGGCGAACATGAGCATGGTGGTCAGCAGCATCGGCCAGGTGGCGGAGATCGTGACGATGCTCATTCTTGGCACGGTGCTCAAGAAGCTCGGCTGGAAGACCACGCTGATCCTCGGCATCTGCGGTCATGCGGCGCGCTTCGGCATCTTTGCCTTCTTCGGCACGCCGGAGAACCAGTGGCTCATCATCGCCGTCCAGGTGCTGCACGGCATCTGTTACGCGTTCTTCTTTGTGACGGTGTACATCTTCGTCGATGAGGTGTTCCCGAAGGACATCCGCTCCAGCGCGCAGGGCTTGTTCAACCTGCTGATCCTCGGTGTGGGCATGGTGGTGGCCAGCAAGCTCTTCCCCTATGTGCGTGATCTTTACACGACCAATGGTGTCGTGGACTACAAGCAGCTTTTCCTGGTGCCGTCCGGCCTCGCGCTCGCGGGCATCGTGCTGCTGGCAC
>CAMCWM010000248.1 GCA_945882215.1 Akkermansia muciniphila
CGCCTCACCAGCGTCGCGTGTTTTCTTTATGCACCACACAGGCCGACATGGTGACAAAGGTGAATTTCATTGAGCAATTGGCCGGGCAAGGCGATCCTTCCTAATGAACATCGCGCCAGCCATTCTCCTCGTCAGTGTTGGGTTCCTGCTTGTTGGCTGCGGTGAGCCTGTGGCGGACGTGGCAAGGCCGCAGGGCTATGAGAAAGGCGGGCTCAAGTTCCTGTATCCCGGCAATTGGAAGATTGCGGAAGATGAAGTTCTGGGGGCGGGAGTTCGCCATCTTTCCTTCGAGACTGGCGGCGATGCGGTGATGACAGTGCAGCTTTTCCCAATGGCGGTCGCCGATTCGCTGGAAGATTATGCGAGTGCCTTTTCTACCGAAACAGCCGCCGCCCTGCCCATTGGCAAGATGATGGCTTCAAAGTTCACTCCACTTGCGGAAGCCGACGGCTTTGCCCGGTTGCAGGAAAATTGTGAGCTGCAACTCCTCGGCGAGAAGATACCGCACGTGCGGCATTACCTGAGCCGCGATTTCGGCGAATTACGCTGCTTTCTGATCTGCCAAGTGGCTGACGAGGATCTGCTAAAAGTCACGGGCGGGTTCAAGCAGGTGGCTGCATCTCTCAGCGTGGCGCTACCGGCGGCAGGCACCGCGCCGTAAGATTCACAGGTTCTGCTTGGTCTTGCTCACCAGACGAATGCCTTCGATCCGCATCTTCTTGTCGGCGGCTTTGCACATGTCGTAGATCGTCAGCGCGGCGATGCTGACCGCCGTGAGAGCCTCCATCTCGACACCGGTCGCGGCCACGGTAATCGCGGTGGCGGTGATGTGGACGGCCTTGAGACGCAGCTCGAAGTCGATCTGCACCTTGCTGAGCGGGATCTGATGGCAAAGCGGGATGAGATGCTGCGTCTGCTTCGCGGCCTGAATACCAGCGATGCGCGCGATGCTGAGCACATCGCCCTTCTTGATTTGATTCTTCCGAATGAGCTCAAGCGTGGCCGGGGCGAGCACGATGCGGCCTTCGGCGACCGCTTCACGGCGCATGGGCGGCTTGGCGGAGACATCCACCATGGCGGCTTCGCCTTTGCGATTGAGGTGAGTCAGTTTTCTCATGGAAGGAAGGGGAAGGGTTATGAGTTAGAGGTTAAGAAATGGCGTTCTGCGTCACATGTTTTCCTCACTCATAACCCATAACGAATCACTCATCACCTCACTCACCCCCCAATCGCGATCATGCGGCGGTTGGGCTGGTAGTTGTGGCGGAAGTCGTGCTCCTTGGGCTTGCGGGCGACGACGTTTTGGAAGAACGCGGCGAGTTCGGCATCGCTGCAGCCGCCGCGTAGAACACTGCGGAGGTCAAACTCCAGATAACTGCCGAGGCAGGGGCGCAGTTTGCCGTCGCAGGTGAGGCGGAGCTTGTTGCAGTTCTCACAGAAGTGCAGGTTGGTCATCGCGCCGATGAAACCGATCTTCTGGTCGGTGGCGGGGACACGGTGATAGACGGCGGGGCCGTTCGTTTTGAAGTCAGGCTCCTCAATGAGCGGACCGGTCGTTTGCTCGACGAGCTTCTTCGCCGTGGCGATGGGCAGGAAGTTAGCCTCACTGAGCACTTCCTGGGTGCTGACGGGCATAAGTTCGATGAAACGGAGCAGGGCGTTCTTTCTGGCCGCATAGTCGATCAGGGCGGGAAGCTCGCGTTCGGTCTGGTTCTTCATGAGAACGCAGTTGAGGCGGATGGAGTCAAAGCCGGCGTCGATGGCGGCATCAATTCCTTCGAGCACGCGCGGCAGGAGATCGCGGCTCGTGGTGCGCTGGTAAACGGCACGGTCGAGGGAATCGAGCGAGATGTTGGCCGTGCGGACGCCGCCTTGGGCGAGCTGTTCGGCAAGAGTGCGGCCCTTGTCGGTTTTGGCGAGCAAGGTGCCGTTGGTGGAGATTGCGACGCCTTCAATACCGGGGATTTTCGTCAGTTCGCCGCAGAATCCGGCGATGCCCGGGCGTGTCAGCGGCTCGCCACCCGTGACACGGATGCGTTTGATGCCGAGTGTGGCCCCCACACGCACGACACGCAGCATTTCATCGTAAGTGAGCGTGTCTTCCTTGGCGAACCACGGCTGCTCCTCCTCGGGCATGCAATAACGGCAGCGTTCGTTGCACCGGTCGGTGACGGAGACGCGTAGATAGGAGATGCGATGGCCGAAAGGGTCTTCCACAGGATGGAGGCGTTGAAACGCTCTCTAACCACATTCTACGTGCATGCTCAAGCCTTCGTATGCTGCAATGGTACGCGCATGGTGAAGCTCGTTTCGACGCCCGGCGTGCTGGTGAGCTCGATTGTGCCGCCGTGGGCCTCGACCGCCCGTTTGACGATGGAAAGGCCCAGTCCCGTGCCCTTGATCTCCGAGGAGTGATGCTTGTTCCCCCTATAGAAGCGTTTGAAGACAAAAGGCAGGTCGTGCGCGGGGATGCCGATGCCGTTGTCGCTGACTTTGAGGATGCAGTGGTCCTGCTGCCATTCACCAGAGACGCGGATGATGAGGCCGGGCCGGTTGTTCTCCTTGACGGAGTTTTCGATGAGGTTGGTGAAGATCTGGTCCCAATAAAAGCGGTCCCCCTGAAGTTTGCCTCCATCCTTGGGAAAATCGAAATCAAGGCGCACGTTGCGGCCTTCCATCATGGGGGCCAGATGATCAACGGCTTCCTGCACGCAGGCGCGGACGCTGAAGGGTTCGCAGTTCAGGGGCGTGCTGGAGTCCTCCAAACGCGAGATGGAAAGCATGTCCTCGATGATGCGGGCGATGCGCTTGCCGTGTTTCTCCATCACATCGAGGCATTTTTTCATCGAGGCGGGATTGGGCGTGCCGCCGTCCTGCATCATTTCGATGTAGCCGTTGATGATGGTCAGGGGTGTGCGCAGCTCATGCGAGGCATTGGCGACGAAATCCTTGCGGATCTGCTCGGTCATCGCGGATTCGGTGACGTCCTGAACCATGAGCCAGGCACCCGCACCAGACGTGGCAGGCAGGGGCGCGGATTCGATGAGGAAATGGCGTCCGCCGAGGTCCGTGCCCGCGCCAACTGCGAACGGCAGCACCTGGATGCGGCGCATGGTGTGGCGTTTCTCCTGCATCGCCTCCTGCACGAGACTGACGATCTGGTGATCGCGCACTTCTTCGATGAGCGCCCGACCAGCGCGTATTTCCGGACGGTTGAGGAGCTTTTTCAGCGGAAGGTTGGCGTAACGGATGTGCAGACGCTCGTCCACCAGCGCAAGCCCCTGGCTGATCTCACCCAACAGTGCCTCAAAGACGCGGCGCTGCTCCGCCTGCTCCTCCGCTTGCTGGCGGGCGCGAAACAAAATGCCTGCCTTTTGCGGAAGTTGGTTCGCATCACGCGCCCGCATGCCGATGGATTTCGCCACTTCTTCCCATCGCCGCAGCCAGCGCCTTTCACGCTGCATCCAGGAGATGAGGCACGCGGCCAGCAGCAGGGCGAGAACAAGGCAGAGCGTGGTCATGCAGGCATGGGTACGGCAGCTTCCACCTGGAACTGGAAACCGGTGCCACGAATGGTGACGATGTGATCGCCTGCCGCGCCGAGTTTTTCACGCAGGCGTTTGATGTGGGTGTCCAGCGTACGTGTGGCCACATCGCTGTTGTAGCCCCAGACCTCGCGCAAAAGATCCGCGCGGGTGTGGACGGTGGTGTCGTTTTCCATGAGGGTGGTCAGCAGCTTGAACTCCGTGGTGGTAAGATCAAGCGGCGTGCCATCAAGGAAAAGCTTCAGGTTTTTGCGGTCCAGCAGGAAACGTCCGCGCTGGAGTTCGGAGACGTGCGTCACCTTTTTCACCCTGCGCAGGATGGCATTGATGCGCAGGTACAGCTCGCGCGGGCTGAAGGGTTTGGTGAGGTAATCGTCCGCGCCGAGTTCCAAACCGGCGATCTTGTCCGTCACCTGAGCCTTGGCCGTGAGAATGATGACCGGGATGGTGGCGGTGCGCGTGTCGGCCCTCAGGCGTTTGAAAATCTGCACACCGTCCAGGCCGGGCAGCATGAGATCCAGCACGATGAGCGCTGGTGAATGTTCCAATGCCGCTGGCAGCGCCTGCAGGCCGTTGGTGATGCAGACGGCCTCATGTCCTTCCCGTTCAAGGTGCAGGGCGATGAGTTCAGCGATGTCCGACTCATCCTCAACGATTAAGATCTTGCTCATGGTGGTGACTGGCAGTTGCCCCGCTGTCAGGCGCAGGGCAAACGCATGATGGTGACGAAGCTGTCACATGGCAACCAACTTGCTCTGGCGAATCGTGTGACACGTGACAGTTTCGTCACGTGAGCGGGCTTGGAGTGGTTCTTGCGCTGTGCTTGTTCGTTTCAACTCTTCTATTCACACCCCGACATGAGGATTCTCATCGTCACAGACACCTTCCCGCCCGACATCAACGGTGTGGCCCGAACGCTCAACACCTTGGGTGAGGGGCTCGAAAGCCGTGGTCATGCGGTGCTGGTCGTCACCACGGTGGGGACGACCGGCTCATCTGGATTGAAACGCAATGTCATGCATTCGGTGCCCCTGCCGGGCTATCCAGGTCTGCGCTTCGGCTTTGCCTCCCTGCGGCAGATGCTGGAAGTCCTCGATGACTTCCGTCCCGAGGTTCTTTACGTGGCCACGGAAGGGCTCATGGGCATCGCGGCCATTCGCGCGGCCGGAAAGCGCGGGCTGCCCGTCGTGTCCGGCTTTCACACCAATTTTCAAACCTACCTCGAGGATTACCATCTGCCCGGCCTGGAATCGCTGGCGCAAGGCGTGCTGCGCGGCATACACAATCGCACCGCGCGCACACTCACCCCCTCCGCGGACACTGCGCACATGCTCGAGAGCTGGGGCATTCAAAACGTCGGCGTCATGGGACGCGGGGTGGACACGGACACGTTCAATCCTGAACGTCGCAGCACCTCCCTGCGTCAAAGCTGGGGCGCCGAAGATTCCACGCCTGTGGCGATTTATGTCGGACGCATCGCCGTGGAGAAGAACCTGGACTTGCTGGTGAGAGCATTCGCCACTTTCCGTGAGGCACGGCCAGATGCACGCATGGTTTTTGTGGGGGACGGGCCGCGTCTGACGGCCTTGCAGGAGGAACACCCGGAATTTCATTATGCCGGAGCCCGCACGGGCGAGGATCTGGCCGCGCACTATGCCTCAGGAGATGTGTTTCTGTTTCCCAGCATCACCGAAACCTTTGGCAACGTCGTGCTGGAGGCGATGTCCTCGGGTCTCGGCGTGGTCGCGTTTGACTACGCCGCCCCACGGCTTCTCATCCGCTCCGGTCAAAACGGCTGGGTCGCTCCCTTCGCGGAAGAGGCGGCGTTTCTCGACCAGGTGAGTTTGGCCGCCACCTCATGGAATGACCACGCCATTCGTCACGCCGCGCGGCAATCAGCATTTGACCTCGGCTGGGCGCGTGTGATTGAACAGTTCGAGCAGGAACTCCGCGCGGTGATGCAATCCCCAGCCCTTTGAAACCATGAGCAACAGTCCTCAGTCCGATGGCGGCGACAAGACCAAGCTGCGGTTCAAGACCCTCTTCATCTCCGACGTGCATCTCGGCATGCCGGACAGCAAGGCCGCGCAGGCTGCTCATTTCATCCGCCACTGCCTCTGTGACAAGCTCGTGCTCAACGGCGACATCATCGACGCCTGGCACCTGCGCCGCCTCGGCGGCTGGAACAAGTGCCACACCAACTTCATCCGCACCGTCCTGCGCAAGATGGAGAAGGAGAACACCCAGATCATCTACCTTCGCGGCAACCACGATGACATTCTCGACCGCTTCATCCCCATCCAGTTTGAAAACTTCACCATCACCGACGATCACATTCATAACACCCCGAAGGGCGACTACCTCATCGTACATGGCGACGGCTTCGATGCCGTCACCAGCAAACACGCCTGGCTCGCCAAGCTTGGCGGTTTTGGCTACAACGCGCTGCTGCGCATCAACCGCATTTACAATGGCTACCGTCGGCTGCGGGGCAAGGATCCCTTCTCCTTCAGCGCCTGGATCAAGCACAAGGTGAAGTCCGCCGTCAGTGCCGTGGGGCAGTATGAGGAGCAGTTGCAGAACCTCGCACGTCAGCGCGGCTGCATCGGCATCATCTGCGGCCACATCCACAAGGCGGACAACAAGATCGTCGGTGAAACGCATTACCTCAACTCGGGGGACTGGGTCGAGTCCATGACCGCCATCGTGGAAAACCTCGACGGCACCTTCGATATCCTCAGCTACCCCGAATTCTGCCGCCTCACCCATCGCGATCCCAAGGGCGTCGCCGAGGTGGACGAAGGAGCTGAAGACACGTTTCCGCCGGAATCTTCGGCAATTCCAATGTAGCAAAACTGTCACATTGGGCCAATCTACTCCATGCACGAACACATCCTCTCCACCTTCAATCACTCGCTGGAAAAACTCCGCGGCGATGTCTTGGCCATGGCCAGCATGGCGCGGAAAAATCTCGCCAGCGCCATGCGCGGTCTGCTCGAGCGTGACACTGACCTCTGCAACTCCGCCATCGCCGCCGACCAGGACGTCAATGAGCTCGAAAAAGCGGTCGATAAGCTCGGCATGCAGATCCTCGTGAAGTTCCAGCCCACCGCGCACGACCTGCGCCAGGTCATGGGAACCATCCGCGTCGCCAACAATCTCGAACGCATCGCAGATCAGGCCTCCAGCATCGCCAAGCGCGCCCGCATCATCAACAACCTGCCCGAGTTTGCCGAGGTGAAGCTCATCCAGCCCGTGTACTCGATCTGTGATCGCAATCTCGATGCCAGCCTGCAAGCCTTCCTCAACGCCGACCCCGAGGCCGCCACCGCCGCCCGCCTCCTCGACAAAGAGCTCGACGCCGCCGAAAAAGCGCTCGACCGCGAACTCATTACCGTCATGGAGTCCCATCACTCCGAACTCGAAGGCTACATCCACCTCATTTTCGTCGCCCGCTTCCTCGAACGTGTCGGCGATCACGCCAAAAATGTCTGCGAAGACACGATCTTCATCGAACGGGCCGAGGACATCCGCTTCACCAAAGACAAGCGAGCCGAAGTGATAGCGGTCGCGACCGTTTGAGGGGCGGCGGCATTACCTGTGCGCTTCTGCCGCAAGCAAGGCCTAGTCCCCAGGGAACGAGCAAGCGTGAAACAAGCAGCCCAGCCTGTCCCCCCCTCATAGGCTGCCTGCCTGTGCCTTCATTCGAAATACGTATCACCCTATTTTGCCATTTTGCTTTTTTGCGATTCGGGTTAACCCGGAAGCGTTTAAATCATTCATTCTCAGAAAGCAAGGCGTCATTCCCCTGCCCCAATCTCTTGGCGAACATCTTCGCAATCGCAGGTTAGTACTGGATTTGCGTCAGGAGGATGTAGCGAGACAACTTGGCACTCTGCGTGAGGTTTACGAACGCTGGGAGCGCAATGAACGACAGCCTGTCGTCTCTAAGTGGCCGGGCATCATTTCGTTCCTCGGTTACTACCCTTTCGGCCAAGAATCTACTGCCGATCTTGTGATGAAGGCACGGCGATGCCAAGGTATGGATCAGAAGGAATTGGCCAAAGTAGTCGGCGTGATTCATCAACAACTCCGCCGA
>CAMCWM010000249.1 GCA_945882215.1 Akkermansia muciniphila
AGACCTTCGGTGCCAGCCCGCAGGCCTTCATCATGAAACTGCGCATCCAGGCCGCGTGTGAGGCGCTGCAACAGGAGCGCGCGCAGATCGCCGACGTGGCCCGCGACCTTGGTTTCTGCGATCAAAGCGCCTTCACCCACCACTTCCACCGCCACATGGGACTCACACCATTCCAGTATCTGCGTCAGTTTAGGCTGAGGCGGGCCTAGCTGGGGCACTTCCTCCCAAAAGCCAACCGGAAACCACCCTCATAATTTCCGGTTGCCCACGCCGCCAAGTCCGCGTAAAGACTGCGCCCCGGAAAATTCCGCGCGATTAGCTCAGTGGTAGAGCATTGCCTTCACACGGCAGGGGTCGCAGGTTCGAACCCTGCATCGCGCACCATCCCAAAGCGCTTCGCGCATTGAGGATGGCAGGCCATCCAATGACTTCCGACGATGAAGTTCTATTACACTTATGTTCTGAGGTGTGCGGACGGGACACTTTATGTCGGGTTCACCCATGATTTGAAAGCCAGGTTAAGAGGACATAAGGAGGGGAAAGTTCCAACCACGCGCATCCGGCTGCCGGTTGAGCTGGTGTACTATGAAGCCTGTCGCTCGGAGACGGCGGCCATTGCCAGGGAAAAGCAGCTCAAGACCGGGTTTGGCCGTGCTTATCTAAAAAGACGCCTCTCTTGATTTCGCACCTGTCCGCCACGCTGTGCGAAGCACTGCGGGCCGGGCCATCAACTTCTGCGAGGCTTGAAGCCTGAAAGCAGTCTTTTGAATTCTTCCAGACGCCCGGACTGCGCACCGTAACGGCCTGCGGCATACAATTCGGCCAGCGGCTTAATTTGGGCGGCCAAATCCGGCCGGATGGAAGAAACACGCTCGGCATAAGCGAACGGGCCTTCATTCACCAGACGCGGACGCACACCGGCCTTGGCGAGCTTCTGGCACACGCGCTGCCACGCGCGCATCCATGGATCGGCATGACGCGTCGGCCGTCGCAGCCACCAGGTGACCAACGCGACGACAATGAGAATAGCGACGCCACTGATGAGGAGCAGCATGACCTTGCTCTGACGCAACCCGAAGCGTTCCAGCATGCCGCGCTGCGTCTCCTGATTGTAGTCGATGACGCGATCCTGCCAGGCGTAGCTCAGGCTGTCCCACAGCAGCCGCATGCGCTGCATGGTACGCCACCACAGGCTGAGGCGCTGACGTTCCGCCTCCGCAGCTCCACCAGCCAAGTAGGAGCGCAGGTCGATGTTCACGCGATCTGGAGCGAGCGCGGCGGTGGGGTCAATGCGCAGCCATCCATAGCGTTCGAGCCACACTTCGGTCCATGCATGCACGTCGCTCTGCTTCACAATCAGGTAGCCGCCGTTGTGGTCGGAGAACTCACCGCCGAGATAACCGACCACGAGCCGGGATGGAACACCCGCCATGCGCATGAGCGTGGCAAAGCTGGCGCTGAAGTGCTCGCAAAAGCCGGTGCGGCTGTTCAGGAAGAATTCCTCCAGGCCTCCAGGCCCCGCATAATCGCCCGGCTCCAGCGTGTAGGTGAAGCCCTGCGTGCGGAGGTAATTCAGCGCGAGCTGCACGATCTGCTCGTCATTTTGCGCCACGGACTCCCAGGAATCGGAGAGCTGCCTGAGGCGCGGCGCGATGTTTTCAGGCAGTTGCAGCGCGGCTTCTCGATGGTGATCGGGCAGATCACGCAACGGCGGCTGTTCGAGACGTGAAAAGACCTCGATGCGTTCTGAACTGCTCACCGACATGGGTGAAACGAGGGTTTGATCGAACTCAGGAGACAACCGCATGCCGCGTATCGTGGCGCTGAGCGGCAGATCAAGCGCGGGCAGCCACCTCTGGCCATGCGCTTCCAGGTCGATGATCTGACGCACATCATTGGGACTGTTCTTGGTAGTGAACATCGGCATGTAGCCGAGGCGTTCTCCACGCGTCCAACGCAGACCGTCGCATTCCCACAGCGTGATGCAGCGCCAGTAGCGGTTCAGATTCGGCGGCGGTGCGCCATCAGGGAAACGCACCCGGAAGGCCACTTCCGTGCTCAAGGCCACTCCGGCGATGCTGCCGGGATCGAGCGTGTTGTCGATGCCAGTCACACCAAACCGGCTTCGGCCAAGCGTTGCGCTCAGATCGAGCAAACCGCGTGGAAAAACAAAAAACAACATCAACGCGAGCGGCAATGCCTGGGCAAACAGCATGGCGGTGACCCGTGCCGGTTCGCGTGCTCCCGGCGAGCTGCGGCGGAAGCGCACCATGCACGCGGCGATGAGCAGCACCACCGCCACCGCCCACACAGAACGGGAGAGATTGTTTTCCAAAAGGATGGAGCAAAAGGCGAGAAACCAGCCGATGAGTCCCAGCACCTGAAACTCACGTGGCGTTCGGCTTTCCAGCATCTTTGCCCCAGCCAGCACGAGGAGCAGTGCGATGCCAGGCTCCATGCCATGCAGCTCTCCATAGTCGAAATAAACCGCCGCAATGCCCGCGATGATGACTCCGGCACGCACCAGCACATTCGGCACGGCCATGCGCAGCACGCCGCGCCAGATCAGGCACAACGCACACACCACCAGACCCGCGGTGGCGATGTAGCCACGCAAAGGCAGGAGTGCCAGAAGCAGAGCGAGACTCAGGAACAACAGCGGACGCGCGGGCAGATGCGAGGATTGCTCGAAACTGATCACGCTGCTGCCCTTCCCGGCCTTCAACTCGCCAGCAACCGCCGTCCCGGCATCCGCTGTCGATTGCGTGGCGAGCACATCGAGGCAGCGCCGCAGATGTGCGGGACCAAGCCCCGCACGAAGGGTGAGTCCCGGCATTCGCAGCTCATACGGCCTGCCATCGCCCTCACAGATCTCCATCCAGCGGGCGATCTGAGAAGCGCGGGCGGCATTCTCCAGCGGCAACGCATTCCAATCGAGCACGACGACACCTTGAACTGAGGAACTCCATGCTTTGACCATCAGCGGGCCTCCGCGGGCCATCGCACGCCAGTCGTTGTGCCGTGGCGAATCCCCCACTCGCCACTCACGCCGGCCGGCAAAGTCATCGCCGCCACTGCCATGCATGCGGGTGGAGGAAATAACGACCGCATCCCCCTGCCGTGAAGAATCCGACACGGCCAAAGGCAGATCACCCGCAGGTTTGGGATGAACACGCCGCACCCAGGCTGTTTCCACCACGCTTTCCGCCGTGAACAGGCCCAGCGGATACACGCTGCGCACCAGAATGCGCAAGGCGCCGCCCACATGCCGCGCTGGCGGCGGAAGATCGACCAGCACCGCGTTTCCTGACGGCACGCGCTCGACAAACATCGAGTCATCCGCCCCGATGACGAGCACCTCGAGCCCGCAGGGCGAGACAGCTCCCGTGGCGCGCAGTTCCACCGGAATGCGAACCGTTTCATCCTGCGCCGCAGGTTTTGCACCGACGAGGCGCACCTTCAGCCCGCGCAGATTCGCCCGTGCATGCAGCCAGGAAAGCGCGCCCATCGTGGCCGTGAGCAGCGCGATCAGGTGTGCTGCACCATTCGATTGAACCTCCGCCGCATACCACATGCCCGCCACGATGGCCAGCAGCGCCAG
The DNA here is from genome assembly GCA_945882215.1 of Akkermansia muciniphila. Classification (GTDB taxonomy): domain Bacteria; phylum Verrucomicrobiota; class Verrucomicrobiia; order Verrucomicrobiales; family Verrucomicrobiaceae; genus Prosthecobacter. The sequence continues at coordinate 3,602 of CAMCWM010000249.1, forward strand.
CGTGTGTCGGTTCCAGCGCACGCGCACTTTCATCGCATCACGGCACGGGTGTTTCGGAGATCAACTGCCGCGCCAGTTCGGGGCCGCTCATGCCGTCCGCGGCATGCTCCAGACGATGTCCCATGACAGCGAGGCCGACGGCTTGAATGTCCTCCGGCAGCACCATCGCACGTCCGCTGAGCAGGGCCCATGCGCGGCCCGCTGCCAGCACCGCCAGCCCGGCGCGTGGTGACAGTCCATGCCCATGCACGCGGCTGACGGCCAGTAGATCCTGCAAATAATCGAGCAAGGCCGGCGCGGCGTACACCGCGCGTGTCCACGTCTGCAACTGCTGCAATTCAAGCAGCGACATCGCAGGCTGCATCGCACGCAGCAGTTCGCGCCGCTCCTGGCCTTCCAACAACCGGCGTTCGGCGGTGCGGTCCGGCACGCCGAGCGCCAACCGCATCAGGAAGCGGTCCAACTGCGACTCCGGCAGCATGAAGGTGCCTACCTGTGTGGATGGATTCTGCGTGGCGATGACGAAGAACGGCTCTGGCAGCGAGTGCGTGGCACCGTCGGCGGTCACTTTGCCTTCCTCCATCGCTTCGAGCAGCGCGGACTGTGTTTTGGGCGTGGCGCGGTTGATTTCGTCCGCCAGCAGCACCTGGGTGAAGACCGGGCCGCGGTGAAAATGAAAAGCGGCCGTGTCGCGATCATAGATCGACGCGCCGAGAATGTCCGCAGGCAGAAGATCGCTGGTGAACTGCACACGGCGAAAGCCGAGGCCCAGCGCCTGCGCGAGCGCCTGCGACAGCATCGTCTTGCCCACGCCAGGCTGATCTTCCAGCAGCAGATGCCCGCGTGCCAGCAGGCAGGTCACCGCGAGACGCACCACATCCTCCTTGCCCAGGATGATCTGCGACACGCGCTGGATGATCGTTTCGATCTGCTGCGAGGCTTGCTGGGCGGTGGTGGCGGGCAGCATGGCGTCGGCGGAGGTATGGGATGCGCGGGAAGACATTGAGATGCGTCAATGTCGCCGATTTGCGGGTGGGAAAGCAAGTCTGCAATCGCTGCCGCTCATAAAATGACGAAACCAGAATGATGAATGACGAAAGAATGCCCAATGACGAATTCAAGCATTCGAGCTTTGGGCTTCCTTCGTCATTCTGAATTCGTCATTCGTCATTTTATATCTGCTGCAGCTTGTTGCGCTCGTTTGGCGTGCGGCAAACCGGGCAGATGGTGACGGCGATCTTGCGTTTCGGCTCGCAAGCATAGGCCGTGCCGCAGATCCGACACTGGATGGCGATGCGGCGGCGATACACCTCGCGTTTGCGGTCGCGCCAGAAGCTATGAAACCACAACGCGCACACCACCGTGACACCGACGGCCATGAACAGGATGATCAAACCACCGAGTGGAATGGGAATCATGGCGCGGCCACCGCCTCCCAACGGAAGGAAATTTCACCCCACTCGACGCGCCGCACCTCGGAGGGCGCAAAGCGCAACACAGCGATGGCGGCATTCAACTGGCCCATGATCGCGGCATCTTCCGTGCTGCCCAGCGGCAACGCCGTGATGATCTGCCCGGCGGAACCGATGGCGACGCGAAACTGCACACGCGTCGGCTGCGTGAGATTGATGCCGGTCAGTTCCACGCTCGCGGGGCCTCGCTTCGCCAGCGCCGGGCTCATGATGGCACGCAGCGTCGCCGCAGGCGGTGCGGTGACAGGTGCGCTGGCACGACGCGGCACGGGTGGCAGCACATCTGACGTGGCGGTGAACAAACGCGGCTGCTGCGTGACCGCGGTGGCGGGTGCCGGCTCGCGCAGCTTGATCTGATAGCCTTCAAACGACGGGCGGAACGCCAGCAGCGGATTGTCCAGGGGCAGGGCGCTGTCAGTGTCGCTCAACAGCGCAAAACTGCGATCCTGCGCCCGGTGAATCAATGCCAGCGCCGCCGGATCACGCGGATCGAGCGAGATCACACGCTGGGGCGTGGTCGGCAGGCGCTGGGTCACGGGATGCACGATGCGGAAGATGAAAAAGAATCCCGCCATGCCGCCCATCAGCAGCAGCAGCGCCGCCACCAGATGCCACGTCGAATGATCACGCACACCCCACGCGAAAATCAGCGGCTCGTGTGGATGCGATTTCGTGGACATCTTGAGCGGCGGTGTGTCAGGATTTCGGCGGCACCGTGGAATAGGCAACCTCGTAGCCGAGTTCGAGCGCGATGTTGCCGACCTCGATCACGCGGCCATGCGGTGCCTGCTTGTCAGCATGAATGATGGCGCGGCGCTCGCCTTCGCGGTTTGCCTTGAGTTTTTCACGCAGTTCCGCCTGGGTGGCGCGCACTCCGTCAAAGAAAATCGCGTTCTCCATTCCGGCGGGTACCGTGATGATGTGCGCACGGTCAAAACCGGTGAGCCGCGAGTTCGACTGCGGATGCTCCACCGTGATGCCGGACTGCACCACAAAGCCGCTGGTGAAGAGGAAATACACCAGCAGCAGCAGGATCGTGTTCAGCAACGGCACCGTGTACAGCCAGGGGCTTTGCTTGGGCAGGTGGCTTTCGAGCTTCATGGTTGCTGCTGCATGCTTCGCGCTTTCGGCGGGCGGCTTGTGGTTGGGCCTGCCGTGAATGCGCTGCGAAAAATCATCCTTTCATTCCACGCGAGCGCGATTTTGTCGCCGGTGGAGCGGTTTCCGCCTGGCGGAATTCCACGATGTTGTCGGTGCTGTTCGCGTCTTCGATCAGATTCACGATCTCAATGCCTGCGCGCTCCAGGTCATGCATCAAAGAGCGGGCACGGGCGCTGAGGAAAGCAAAAGACAGGTAGGCCGGAATCGCCACCACCAAGCCGAGAGCCGAGGTGATCAGGCTTTGATACACTCCACGTGCCACATCCGCGTGCGTCGCGACGCCATTGGTGGACGAAAGGCTGGTGAAACTGTCCAGCAGGCCGATCACGGTGCCCAACAGGCCAATCAGCGGGGCTGCATGCGCGATGGCGTTCAGAATGCCGAGGAAACGCTCCAGACGCGGCACTTCGAGCTGCCCGGCCTCCTGCACGATTTCCTTGAGCTGCTCACGCGGCGCATGGTGCCGCAGCAGCGCCGCATGGATCACGCGTCCGGCCGGAACCCGCGTCGCCACGCACTCCTGCAGCGCCTCGGCGAAGTTTTTGCGGCGGATCAGACTGGCCAGCCCGGCCAGAAACTCGCCGATGTTCATGCTGGCACGATGAAAATAGGCCAGCCGCTCAATAAAGATCGCTCCGGCGAAGCACAGGCACCCGATCAGGAGCCAGACCAGCGGTCCGCCTTTGGAGATAAGATCAATCATGGGCCGGGAGTCAGAAAGTGGGTGAAAATGTCAGGGGCGACGCGTCAGATCGGGAGACGCAGGGTGCAAAGCATGTTTTATGCCGATCAGGACGGCTTGTAAACAGTGGAAATAAACCTGAAAACGGGACGGAGGTCAAGAGGGCAGGCCGAAGTCTCCCCCAAGCCACCCAGCGCCGTTCCGTAGTTCCGCCTTCAGGCGGTTCTGGAAAACCCCAGACCGGCTAAAGCAGGGACTACAAAACTCAACCAACGGCGAACTGCGAACCGGCAACAGCGAACTGTCAGACGTGACATTCATACCAAAACCCATCACCTCCCGCGCTTGCTTCCCGTTCCCGAAACCGCTCCAATACCCCCATGAAACCCTTCGATCTCCAGGTCAATGGCTACGCCGGCACCGACTTCAACGGCGACGCCCTCACCGCCGAAGCCCTCCACCACGCCTGCGAGTGCCTCGTTGAAGACGGCTGTGACGCCATCCTCGCCACCTTCATCACCGATGAAATCCCCACCCTGGAGCGCCGCATCAGCAAGCTGGTCGAATGGCGTGAAAAGGACGCTCTCGCCCGCCGCATCATCACCGGCATCCACA
>CAMCWM010000250.1 GCA_945882215.1 Akkermansia muciniphila
GATCTGCCGCTAATCCAACGCCAGATCGTCGAACGCTGCTCCTACCATGGCCGCAAAGTCATCGTGGCCACCCAGATGCTCGAAAGCATGATCGAAAATCCCGTGCCCACTCGTGCTGAAGTCACGGACATCTTCAACGCCGTCATCGAGCAGGTCGATTGCGTCATGCTCAGCGGTGAGACCAGCGTGGGCCGCTATCCTGACAAGTGCGTCGAGGTGCTAGACACCGTCATCCGCCGCATCGAGCAAAAATACCCCTCCGGCCGCTTTGCCAGCGATGCGCCGCTCAAGACGAACAAGCACAAAACCGTCAAAGCCGCCATCCTGCTCGCCAACAGCATCCCCGGCAGCAAGCTCCTCGTCTTCACCATTCGTGGCGTCATGGCGCATCTCCTCGCCCACCAGCGCCCCGAATTCGCCCCCATCTTTGCTTTCACACCGAACCTCCACGTCAGCCGCACCCTCGTCACCGCCCGTGGCGTGCATCCCTTCGTCCTCCAATTCACCGAAGGCCAGCCCGAGGACAGCATCCGCGATGCGCTCGATCTCCTGCGCAAAGAAAACCTCATCAAGCTCGGCGACCCCCTCGTCATTCTCAGCGATGCCCTCTATGACGGCGTCAATGTCGATGCCATCCTGCTACGCGAGGCTTGAACACCCGCGTCCGGCCTGCAATTTAGCCGGTGCCACGCCGTATCCTCCACAGCTCGATCATGCGCATCCTCTGCCTGCTGTTTCTGTCTGTCATCCCCGCCCCCTTGGCGCTGGCCGAAACACGTGTCTTCGTCAGCCTCGCCGGAACACTGCTGGAAGCGGAGATCACCGCTGTGACCGGCGACAACGTCACTTTGAGACGCGTGAACGATGAGCAATCCCTCGTCGTGAACCGCAAGACGCTCTGCAAAGAAGACAACGCCCACATCCTCGGCTGGATGGAGAAAAATCCGGACAAATCCATCGCTCCCACCACGACCGGTGCTCCCGCTCCAGTGCAGAAATACAGCCTCGCCTGCCAGACCCAGCCCTCCAAAAGCAACCGTGGCCCAAATGATGGCTTCACCCGCACCTTCGAGACTACCTACGCCTTCCACATTTCCAATCGTGAGGTTCAGCGCGACTTGCAGGGGGCCAAAGGCCTCTTGATCACCCTCGCCAAAAACGCCGCCGAAACCAGCGGCGACCTCATTGTGCTGCAAAAACAGGAGTTCGAAGTCAGCATCCGCGCCCAGTCGAAGATGGTTCATACTACTCAGCCAGTGCAGTTGACCTATTACCAAGGAATGCCCCGCAGCGGCGTCCGCAGCCACGGCTACGTGCTTTATGTTTTGGATGCCAACGGCAACATCCTGCTCGCCGAATCCAGTCCCGACGGCAACACCAAGTTCGCGAAGGAAATCATGGCCATCACCGAAGTTCCCTGTGTCGTTGACCGTGATTTCAAACTGCAGCCGAAGGCAGACGTGCCGCTGAGCTACATCCAGTTCTGATCATTCTTTTGTCACGGTTTCATCCAGGTTCAGCAGCATGAGGCACAGACTCGTCCATGCCGAGTGCTCGGCAGCATCGAGCGACTCATCCCGCTTCGACTCACCCACAGCGAGCATCTTGAGCGCAGCGGCAGGATCCGCGACCTGCAGTGCCCTCAATCTGCCGAGTTGTGACTTTAACAATGTTTTTTCCTCACCGGCAGGCGCTCGACAAGTCACCAATCGGAACACCTGCTCCAACGCCGCATCTTCATTGCCTCGATTCGTCAGCAACACCCGCTGTGCCAAGGCACGCGCCGCCTCAACGTAGGTGATGTCATTCAGCGTCACCAGCGCTTGCAGCGGCGTGTTCGTGCGCGTCGTCTTCACCGCGCAAACCTGCCGTGCCGCGTTATCAAAGAGCATCGTCGGCCCCACGATGCGCCGCCAGAAAGTGTACAACGTGCGGCGATACAGCGCGTCACCGTGATCCTGCACGTAGCTCTTCTTGCCAAACGTCGCCTCCTCCCAGATGCCCTCCGGCTGATACGGCTTCACCGAAGGTCCGCCGAGTTGCTCCCTCATCAAGCCGGACACAAACAACGCCTGATCCCGAATCATCCACGACGGCATGCGAAAACGCGGCCCACGAGACAAATAACGATTCTCGGGATCAAGCTGCGCATCTGCCACCTTCGACGATTGCTGATACGTCTCGCTCGTCACGATCAACCGCAGCAAGGCCTTCACATCCCAGCCACTCTCGATGAATTCCGCCGCCAGCCAGTCGAGCAGCTCGCGATGCAACGGCGTTTCACCCTGCACACCAAAATCCTCCGCCGTTTTGACCAACCCCACGCTGAAAAACGCCTGCCAGAAACGATTCACCGTCACACGAGCTGTGAGCGGGTTGTCACGGCTCACGATCCATTGCGCGAGGCCGAGGCGGTTGCGCGGTGCGTCCATCGCCATCGGCGGCAGACTCGCTGGAACGCTGAAGCTGACCTTCGTCGTCGTCAGCTTGTCATACGCGCCCTTCTCCAAAGCAAATGTCTCACGCGGTTGCGGCAGCGTGTCCATCACCATGACCTTGGTGACGTTGTTGCTGGCTGAAACACGCTCCCGCACCGCCATGAGCAGCTTCTGCAGCAACTTCGTGTAAGCAGCATCCTTGTCTTTGAAATAGCTCACCGCCTCCAGCAACGGATCCACGCCCCGGTTTTTCGGCTCCGTCTTCGCAATGTAGCTTGGCAGGTTGCCCGGCAGCTTGATCGCGTCCGATTCAGTCAGCGGCGCGCCCGCAGCACGCGGAAACTTCGTCAGTTCAAACGCTTCCACCTCCTGTGCGATGAGATTCACCTTCTCCGTGGTCTTCTTCACGCGCTCCAGCTCCGTTGGCGTCGAAATATCCATCGCTGGCGCTGCCTGACCGCTTCGGCCTTTGCCATCCTCGCTCGTCTGGTTGAAGACATCGTAGAGCGCATAGTAGTCGCGCATCGTCAGCGGGTCGAATTTGTGATCGTGGCACTTCGAGCAGCCCATCGTCAGCCCCAGCCAGACGGTGCTGGTCGTCTCGACACGATCCATCACATTCTCCACCCGCGTCTCCTCGGCGATGCGACCGCCCTCACCGTTGATCATGTGGTTGCGATTGAATCCCGTCGCCAGCTTCTGCTCCGGCGTCGCCTTCGGCAGCAGATCGCCCGCAAGCTGCCAGATCGTGAACTGGTCGTAACGCATGTTGTCGTTGATCGCCTTCACCACCCAGTCACGCCACGGCCACATCGTGCGCTCGGGGTCGCCTTGATACCCGTTTGTATCCGCATATCGCGCCGCATCCAGCCAATCCCATGCCCATCGCTCGCCCAACTGCGGCGAATGCAGCAGCCGCTCCACCGTCTTCGCGTAATCTTCCCTCAATTGCTCTGGCGGCGGCGGCAAACCGATCAAATCCAGTGACACGCGCCGCAGCAACGTCTCCGGCGCAGCCTTCGGCGATGGCGTCATCCCTTTCTCCGCCAGTTTCGCCCGCACAAAGGCATCAATTGGATTTTTTGCGCCATTCGCCGGCACCTTTGGTCGCTCAATCCGCTCAAACGCCCAGTGCTTCCCCCATTTCGCGCCTTGATCGATCCATTGCTTCAAAAGCTGTTTCTGCGCCTCGGTCAGCTTGCGGTTGCTTTTCGGTGTCGGCATCACTTCATCCGGGTCTGTGCTGAAGATCCGCTCAATGAGCAGGCTTTCGTGACTTTTACCCGCCACCACCGCCTTGGCTGCTTTCGCATCCTTCTCCACATCCAGCCGCAGGTCGCCTTTGCGCTCGTTCGCGTCCTGACCGTGGCAATGATAGCAGTTTTCCGAAAGGATCGGCTGGATGTCGCGCGAGAAATCAATCGTTGCCGCGCCAAGCGCGGAGCCGAAACTGAGGAGGATGCAAAGAAGACGCATGACTGGAGGCGGAAACAAACGAAGCCATCAGGTTCACTGTTGCCAAGCATGCATGGCCGAACCTAGCATGCCCCATGCACATCCCGACCCTCATCGAGCGCAAGCGCGACGGCGGCGTCCTCAGCGATGAGGAAATCCACGCCATCATCGCCGCCTTCACGCGTGGGGACATGCCGGAGTATCAGATGAGTTCGCTGGCGATGGCCATCTTCTTCCGTGGCATGACGCCGGAGGAAACCGCCGCGCTCACCGACGCGATGCTGCACAGCGGCACCATGCTCGCATGGAACGATGATGATCCCATCCGCGTCGATAAACACAGTACCGGCGGTATTGGCGACAAAACCTCGCTTGTCCTCGCGCCGCTGCTCGCCTGCGACGGCGTCTGGGTGCCCATGATCTCCGGTCGCGGCCTCGGCATCACCGGCGGCACTCTCGACAAGCTCGAAAGCATCCCCGGCTTCCGAACGCAGCTCAACGAGGCCGAAATCCACAGCGTCATCGACCAAGTCGGCTGCGCCATGATCGGCCAGACCGTCGGCATCTGCCCTGCCGACAAAAAACTCTACGCTCTGCGCGATGTCACTGGCACCGTACCCAGCATCCCGCTCATCACCGCCAGCATCATGAGCAAAAAACTCGCCGAGGGCCTCAACCGCCTCGTGCTCGACGTTAAATACGGCAGCGGCGCCTTCATGAAAACCGAGGAGCAGGCGCACCAGCTCGCGCAAAGCATGGTCCGCGTCGGCAATGCGCTCGGCGTGCGCTCCAGCGTGCGATTGAGCGCGATGAACGAACCCACCGGCGAATCCGCTGGCAATGCCCTCGAAGTCGCCGAATGCGTGCGCTGCCTCCAAGGCGGTGGCCCGCAGGATTTGGAGGACATCGTTCTCGATCTCGCCTCCGCTGTGGCCGTTTCGCCACGCGTTGATTTGCAAAAGATGCTTCATCGCGGCGATGCGTGGCACAAATTCCAGCAAATGGTCGCCTTGCAGGGAGGCAACGTCGAGGCGCTCGAAAAAATCACCACTGTACATCGAGCTCCGTTCATCGCCGAGTTCAAGTCACCCGCCAGCGGCGTGCTGCATCGCATGGACGCCGGTGGCATCGGCCAAGTCGTCCTCGAACTCGGCGCGGGCCGCTCCAAAGCCGCCGATCCCGTCGATTTCGCCGTCGGCTGCGATCAAATCGCCAAGACCGGCATGCAAGTACGTGCTGGTGATGTGCTGCTGCGCGTTCATGCACGAACCAAGGCCGCGCTGGCACGCGCCCTCGACGTTTTGCCGCAGCACATTGAGGTTGTTTGACGTTTGTCTCCCATGAACCGCCGTCGCTTCCTCCAAACCACCGCCGCTGCCGCCCTGCTCCATGAATCCGCCCAGGCCGCACCGCCTGCGACGCGCATCATCGACACGCACACGCATTTCTACGATCCCACGCGTCCCGGCGGCGTGCCTTGGCCGGGAAAAGGTTCCAAACTTTACCGCACCGTGCTGCCTGCCGACTGGCTGGCCGTCGCATCGCCGCATGGCGTCAAAGAAACCGTCATCGTCGAGGCCAGTCCGCTGGTGGAAGACAACCAGTGGATTCTCGATCTTGCTGCCAAGGAGAAATGCATCGTCGGCTTTGTCGGCCATCTCGATCCTGGGGCCGAATTCGCCGCGAACTTGAAGCGCTTCGCCGCCAATCCCATCTTCCGAGGCATCCGCTGGAGCGGCAATTTCCTGCTCGATGAGGCGAAACGCGACTCCGCTCTCGCCGGGGCCAAACTGCTCGCCGAAAACGGCCTCGAACTCGATTTGAACGGACCCCCAGCCTACCTGCCTCACGCCGCCAAACTCGCCGCCGCTATTCCAGATCTACGCGTTCTCATCAATCATCTCGGCGCTCCTGGCGATCCGCAGGCTTTGAAGCCCGAGTGGAAAGACAACATCCGCATCGCCGCGAAGCAGCCGAATGTCTTCATGAAGGTCTCCGCCCTCGTCGAGCAGAAGCAATGGCCCGAAGGCCAGGCTCCGCGCGACACAGCCTACTACCTGCCCATCCTCGATCATCTCTGGGAAACCTTCGGCCCCGACCGCCTCATCTACGGCAGCGACTGGCCCGTTTCCGACCGTGGAGCGCCCTACGAGGTCTTGTTCAAGATCGTGGACGAATACTTCCGCGCCAAAGGCAGCGAAGCCTGCGAGAAATACTTCTGGAAGAACTCGCTGGCTGCGTATCGCTGGATCGAACGCAAGTAACTCCATGCGCCTCGTCATCCAACGCGTCTCCGAAGCCTCTGTGACCGTCGATGGTCAAATCACCGGCCAGATCGGTGTGGGCTTGCTCATTCTCGCTGGTATCGAGCATGAGGACAGCGCTGAAGATGCGGCGTGGCTGGTGCAGAAAGTCACGCAGATGCGCATCTTTGGCGATGCGGAGGGCAAGATGAACCTCTGCGTGAAGGACATTGGCGGTGGCCTGCTCGTCGTGAGCCAGTTCACGCTGCATGCGAGCACCAAGAAGGGCAACCGCCCCAGTTTCATCCGCGCCGCACGGCCTGAGCATGCGATCCCGCTATACGAGCAGTTTTTGACGATGCTGGAAGCCGAAGTGGGCACAAAGGTCGAGCGTGGGGTCTTCGGCGCGGACATGAAGGTGGCGCTGATCAACGACGGCCCGGTGACGATCTGCCTCGACTCACGGGCGCGTGAATAAAAAACAAAGGGCGGACCGGAGTCCGCCCTTCGCATTTGGTTCTGAGGGGAAAAATCAGGAAAGGCGCGGCTTCACGAGCATTTCGAGGCGGTTCACACCACGACGGATGCGCGCCTTGATGGTGCCAAGGGGTTCGTGCAGACGCTCGGCCACCTCGGCCTGAGTGAGGCCGTTGAAATAAGTCAGCTCGATGGCTTCGCGCTGGTCGGGTGTAAGGCGGGAGACGGCTTGATGCAGGATGCCGTCGCGCTCTTTGAACTCGAGATTTTCATGACCTGAAGGCTCAAACTCGAACTGATCCTTCTTGTTCTCGGTCTCGAAGTCGTCATTGAGCCTGGAGCGGCGCTGTTTGGAGCGGATGCGGTCAATGGCACGATTGCGGGCCAGGGTGGTGAGCCAGGTGAGGGGCTTGCCTTTCCGGGATTCGTAGAGATGGGCCTTGTTCCAGACTTGAACCAGCACCTCTTGCATCACGTCTTCGGTGTCGTGGTGGTCGTTCAGGACGTTGGAAATCGAGGCGAAAATGAGGCCGCTGTACTTCTTGTAGAAGGCGTGGAAGCTGGCCGCATCACGCTCGGCGATCCGCTTCAGCAGGCGGATGTCTTCTTCAACCGTGAGATCCACTTCGGTGGAGGGGGCAATGGCAGTCATGGCAGGTGGGTTAGTGGTTATGAGGAGGATAATTGCGACAAAAAGCCATTTCGTCAAAGTTTTGTTTCGATTTGTCGAAGTTTGCAGAGTTATTGTCTAGGTTTCAGGGCAAACCTTGCCCGTGCTAGACAACCACCAATCGTAATTCGACAGGGAAAAAGCCGGAAAAATTTTGCAGGCAGCTCTATTTCCCGTCACCGTCCCCTCGAGCTGGCTGGGGTTACTTTTTCTT
>CAMCWM010000251.1 GCA_945882215.1 Akkermansia muciniphila
CCAGCGCGTGACACAGAGGCACCAGCGGTCGCCGGGTTCCAGGCCAGGAAAGTCCCATTCGGGAGCGGGTGTGCTCAGATCATTGCCGCGTGCGGCGGAGAAGCGCAGGAAGTCGGCGGTGGCTTCGATGCAGACGGTGTGCAGGCCCACATCACCGGGACCGGTGCGGCAGTAGCCGTCGCGGTAGAACCCGGTCATGGGTTGGCGACAGCAGCAGGTGAGCGGGGTTCCGAGGACGTTGGTGCGCATGATGTTATTTTCTCCAAGAGGGGCCCACAGGTTCAGGTGCGGCGAGCTTGTAAGCTTCGGGCAGTTCTAGACCGATTTCATTGTCTTTCATGACAACACCATCGACCGCGCACTTGATTTCAAACGCCTCGCCCTGGCTGGTTTGAATGCGGTTGCCGGTGATCTCCGTCTCCACGGGCGGGAGCGTGGCTTTCTTCTCGCCCTTCATGCCGATGAGGATGTTGTGTGCGCAGTTCACGAAGGTGTTGTTCGTCACTTTGGCGCGTTTGACCTGGAAATAGCCATTGGGCACCGAATCAGGGATGCCGAGCATGAAACACATCGCGCTGCGCTCGTTATCGCCGGTCAGGCTGTCAAAGAGGTTGCCGGTGACAACGTGATCCTCGCCGATGATGCGCACGCCGCCGCTGCCTTTGGCTTTGTCGCCGGAGAAGACGTTGTTCTCCACGCGGCAGCCGTTGCCGTGGCGCAGCGTGAGCGTGCCAGAGACGCCTTTGAAGGTGTTGAAGCGGTAAATGTTGCCGCAGGACTTGTTGGAGATGCACTCGGCCTCGCCATCGCACTTTTCGAAGAGATTACGCTCCACGATGCAGGCGGCGGTTTGCATGGAGGTCTTGCTGTCGCCGAGGCGGATCGTCTCCCCGCCGTTCTTGCCGAGTTTCTGGCGCGGCCCGAAGTGATTGTGGTCGATCTGATGTCTGCCGTGATCCTTGGCTTCTTCCGAGAGCCAGACGACCAGTGTGGTGCCCTGCGTCGTCTTGCCGGCGATGTAGCAGTGGTCCACGCGGTTCCGGGCGCCGTAGATTGAGACAAACTGGGCGGAGTCCACCGAAGTGAGCTGCGTGTCATTCGTCACCGCGCAGTTCGTGATGCGGCAGTCGCTGGCGAGCTGTTTGGAGTCGAGGCGCAGTTCGAGAACCTGCGCACCTGTCGGATTCTGAAACCACAGGCCGTCCACGAGGACATGCGCCCCACCCACCGAGAGCCGCGAGTCGCCCGTGAACACCACCTTGCCCGGCGTCTGCGCCCGGATCGTCACCGGCTTCTCCGCCGTGCCTTCCGCATGAATCTTCAGCCGCGCATCAGCCCAGGTGCCGTCTTGCAGAATGATCGTGTCACCTGTGGCTACAGTTTTGGCGACATCGGCGAACGCGGCGGCGTCAGCGACTGGGATGTCTTTTGCAGAAACAGAAACGGCGAGTGCGAAGGCGAGCAGAGCGTGTTGGCGCATCCCGCCATATGAGACGGTTAGTTCGCCGCGGCAAGCGTGGTTTCCTCCCTTGCGGTTACATGCTGTTCTGAAGGCCCATTGTTAGCTGGTCAATGGTAGTGGGATACGCTAGAACTCCGCTCTGTCCGGAGAACAACAGATGAAGACCTTTAAGTCCGCTGCATTCGCAATCCTTGCGATTTTCATGCTGTACCTGTTTGGCTACTGGATATTCATCAAAAAGAACTTCGTCTCTCATTTGAGGTTTGATGACAAGGATCCATTCGCGCCTTCGGCAGCCCAGTCCGTAATCAAGCAGATCTTTGAACCGGTCCAGGAACTGGATATGCGCCTCTTGGATGCACAACTCAAACAGCATTTGGCTGGGGATTGGAAATCAGAGGCCAGCGACGACTTCGTTTCCATCACCCCGGGTCAGGAGTGTGCTTTCCGTCTGGGCAAGTTTGCCCATGCTGGAAGAGTCGAGTACGAGCGTGACTATGGAGGCTTCTCCACGGAGTTTCTGCATGAAGGGCGTCGATACATCTTCATCGTCTCGCCAGCGGATTGGACTGGGAATGTCTCTCCTGATGTGGCGTACGCCTTCATCGGCCACGATCCGAATCCTGGATTCAGAGAGACGGACTACATGGTAAAACTAACCAAGCGGAACCACCCGCAGTAGAGTGCTACACGACTCTCCTTTTATTCCTTTGCTCACAACGACACTCCCCGCTTCCACGGTAGGAAGTCGTCCTGCCCCAGAGCCACAGCCTTCGGCGTGTAGTCGCCGCTGGCGGTGGCGATGACGAGTTCGAGCATGTCTTCGCCCATCTGCTCGACGGTCTTCTCACCGATGATGATGGGGCCGGTGTCGAAGTCGATGATGTCAGGCATGCGGCGGGCGAGGTCGCTGTTGGTGGCGATTTTGAGCGTGGGGCAGACGGGATTGCCGGTGGGGGTGCCGAGGCCGGTGGTGAAGAGCATCATGTTGCAGCCGCCACCGGCGAGCGCGGTGGTGCTTTCGACATCGTTGCCGGGTGTGCAGTAGAGCGTGAGGCCGCCATGTCTGCGGATGGGCTCGGCGTAGTCGAGGACATCGACGATGGGGCTGGTGCCGCCTTTTTTGGCCGCACCGGCGGACTTGATGCCGTCGGTGATAAGACCGTCGCGGATGTTGCCGGGACTGGGGTTGGCATCAAAGCCGGAACCGCAGGCCTGCGCCGCGCCTTCATACGCACGCATGAGCCCGACGAATTTGTCGGCCAGCGCGGCGGTGACGCAGCGGTCACTGAGACTTTGCTCGACGCCACAGAGTTCGGGAAACTCACTCAAGACAGGCGCGCCGCCGAGCGCGGCGAGGAGATCGGCGGTGTGGCCGATGGCGGGATTGGCGGAGATGCCGGAGAAGCCGTCACTGCCGCCGCATTCGACGGCCATGATGAGATTGCTGAGGGCGCAGGGCTCGCGCGTCTGCTCATTGGCGGTGGCGAGGCCGAGGAAGGTGTCGCGGATGGCGTTGGCCATCATGTCGCGTTCGGAATTGCTCTTCTGCTGTTCGTAGATGAGCAGCGGCTTGTTCATCTGCGGATAAAACGCGGCGAGTTCCTGCTCCAGCAGGCTGACCTGGGCGTGCTGGCAGCCCAGGCTCAGCACCGTGGCTCCCGCGACATTCGAGCTGTTGATGTAGCCAGCCAGCAGACGGCACAGTGCCTGCGCATCCTGCCGTGTGCCGCCGCAGCCGAGGCCGTGCTCCAGGAACTTCACGCCGTCGATGTTCTTGAAGACGCGGGCGGTGGCGGCGGAGGTTTCCGCTTCGAGCATGGCGGCTTCGATTTGCGCCTTGGACGCGCCTTCGCGCTGCATCTGCACCAAACGATGCGCGAACTGCTCATACGGCGAGGTTTTGCCGTAGCCGAGGCTGCGGGTGAGCGCCTCACGCATGAAGGCGAGGTTGCGGTTCTCGCAGAAGACGAGCGGAATAACGATCCAGTGGTTCGCGGTGCCCGCAGGGCCGTGAGAGCGCTTGAAGCCGTTGAAGGTGCGGTTCTGCCACTTGGAGACATCGGGCGGCGTCCAGGTGTAGTCGCGCTGCTTGCCGCTGAAGCTGGAGGTGGCGTGGACGACGTTGTGCGTGTGAATGAGCGCACCCGCCGCGATGGCCTGCGTGGCCTTGCCGACGGTGACGCCATACATCGTGACGAGGTCGCCCACAGCGAAGTCATGGGCGGCGAATTTCTGCTTGGCGGGGATCTTTTCGCGTAGCGTCCAGGTGTTGCCGTTCAATGAGAGCGCCGCGCCAGCGTCGAGATCGTGCAGGGCGACGATAGCATCGTCGGAGGGGTGGACTTGGAGGATGGAGGCCATGAGAGCGGAGAAATAAAGCAGGGACGAGGCATGGGAAGCCTGAATTTTGAACTTTGCTCTTTCTACCAGACCAGCTTAGATCGTCATTTATGCTCGAAATCAACAATCTCTCGTACGTTGTCCCCGGCAAGAACAAGGAACCCCTCCGCGTGCTGGAACAGGTCAGCTTCATGGCGCCGGGCGGGCATGTGCTGGCGGTGATCGGCCCGTCTGGCAGCGGCAAGACCTCGCTGCTGCGCATCCTGGCCGGTTTGACCGATCCCGAGGCTGGCGAGGTGACCCTGCGCGGACGTGATCTGATCAAACAACCGCTTTATCCGAACCAGCTTGGCTGGGTGCCTGCGGGGGATGACAGCCTGATCGAACATCTCACGGTGCGTGAAAATCTCATCAGCGCGGCGCTCCTGCGCGGTGCCGGGCGCACGAAGGATGAGATGATCTCCCGCGTGTCGCATGTGCTGGTGACGGTGGGATTGGAAAACATCGCCACGGAGCGCACCGCGACGTTGGCGCTGCCGCAGCGGCGACGGCTGAAGCTCGGTCTCGCGCTGGTGGCGGACCCGGCGATCGTACTGTGTGATGATTTCACCGTGGGACTGGATGTGCGCAGCGAGCGTGAATTTGAGGCGCTGCTCAAACTGGTGGCCAGTGACCGGCCCGACCGCATCGTGATCCACGCGACGGACTCTCTGGCCAATCTGGCCGCGTATGACACGGTGGTGGTGATGCATGAAGGCTACGTGGCCTTCCACGGCCCTGCGAGGGCTGTGCCGCACTACTTCACGGTGCCGACGTATGACGAGGTCTATGCGCGTCTGGCGAAACGCCCGGCCCAGCGCTGGGGCGACTCTTGGATGAAGCACCGCGATGCCTACTACGCGGCCTTCAAGCTCGGCGGAGCAGCGGAAAACCTCTCCGCAGCGGAGGAAGATCCAGGCGACGAGGACCGCACCATCGTGATGAAGCAGCGGGACGTGGAGGAGGAGAAAAAGCCTGCCGAACCCGAGGTGCGGCCGATCATCCCGCTGCCGGGCATGTTCAGCCAGGCACAGCATCTGGTACGCCGCCGCTGGTCGCTGCTACGGCGGACGCCGCGGGAGTGGATCACGCACGCGGCGCTGCTGGTGGGCGCTCCGGCCATTGCCGCCCTGCTGCTGCTGCCGAATCTGAAACTGCTCAAGGAGATGCGTGGTGGTGCTGTGAATGCCGAGGTGGTCTGGCCTGCTTCCTACACGATCTCGATGATCGTGCTGGTGCAGGTGCTGCTGGTGATGTTCATGGCGGTGCGGCTCGGTGCGCGGGAAATCGCCGCGCGGCGTGCGATCTACGAGCGCGAGCGTGTCGGTGGCGTGACGCCATCCGCGTGGCTGCTGGGCTCGCTGATGTTCATGCTGCCGATCATTCTGGTGCAGAGCATCTGGATGGAGATGTTTCTCGACATCATCGCCGGCGGGCTGCCGGGCGCAGGCCTGGCCAAGCTGCTGCTGCCCGCGCTGTCAGGCGCGGCGTTTGCCGCTCTCTGCCTGGGCATCTCGGCCAACTCCAGCTCCGCTGAACGTGCTCACAGTGTCTCGCTCACGCTGCTGAGCGCGAACGTGCTGTTCTGCGGGGCGCTGCTCGGCTTTCCGCAGACGCTCGGCCATGTGGTGCATCCCTTCATCACAGCGCACTACGGCTGGTCCGGCATCATCCACTCGATGCAAAACACGCCCTACTTCGGCTTCATCGACCACTTCGTGAAGACGTGGTTCGCCACGCCGAATCTGGCCATGATCATGCTCGGCGTGCATTTCGTCGTCGGTGTGGTGCTGACGTTCGTGGGATTGCGCCGTCGCGGTTGACGCCGGTCAGGATGGCTGCGCCGTCAAGGAGTCAAGGTGGTCAAGAGTTGTGCCTGCGAACATTCGAACGCCTGACACTTGACCACACCTTGACCTCCTGCCCCATCTGACTCTCTCTTTCTTCCTCTCACCTCATGCCGCTGAATTTCGTCCGCTTCAAGCACGCCCGGTTCTCCGCCCGTTTCCCCGACACGTTTCGCTACTCACGCTCGCACTACTGGATGGCGCCGGTGGAGGGCGAATCGAATCTCTGGCGCGTCGGTTTCACCAAATTCGCCACGCGCATGCTCGGTGAGCTCGTCGATTGCGAGTGGAAACCCGCTGAAGGCGGTCCTGTGGCTCCCGGTGACAACATCGGCTGGGTCGAAGGCTTCAAGGCTGCGTCCGATGTCTATTGCGTGATGAACGGTGCCTTTGCCGGCGGCAATCCCGAACTCAAGATCGATGCCTGCATCGTCCGCAGTGATCCTTATGAGCAGGGCTGGCTCTACAGTGTGCGTGGTGATCCAGAGCCCGAAAGCATGGACGTTAACGGCTACATCGAACTCCTCAGCGGCACGATTCAGCGCATGGCCGAGGAAGGGCATGGGGAAGAGGGAATGGCGGAAGAATGACGAAACCAGAATGAGGAATGACGAATGGTGGGAGGCGTTAAGGGGGCTGCGCCGTCAAGAGTTGGTCAAGACGGCTGCGCTTAGCCGCCTTGACGACACTTGACCATTCTTGACACGCTCTGCGGCTACTTCCCGAGCAAAAACGCCAGCAAATCACCCATCTGCTCCTTGGTGATAGCGGCTTCGAGGCCGACGGGCATGAGGGTGCGGTCCAGGCTCCTCATCTCTTTGATGGCGCTGCGTGGCAGAGTCTCCTTCACTCCGCCCATCATGGCGAGAACGACGGTGTCGCTGGTTTCGCTTTGGATGAGGCCGCTGAGGCTGCGACCGTCTTTCGTTTCGATGGCGTAGGCGCTCCAGCGGGCTTCGAACATGCGGTTCGGGTCGAGGATGTCGGAGAGCAGGCCTTCCGGGGGCTTTACTTTCACGTCAGAGAGCGGCGGGCCGACATCGACGCCCATGGTGCCGTGCTTGTGGCAGGTGATGCAGATGGTGGCGAAGACGGTCTGCCCCTTTTTGGCGTCGCCGTGCATGGTGGTGGAGGCCATGTAATCCTTCACCACGGCGGCGCGGTCGCTGCTGGCTTCGCCGAAGAGCTTTTTTGCCAGTTCGGCCATCTCGCCTTTGCCACGCTGGTAAGCCCAGCGTTTTTCGACATCGACCCAGGCTGTGGGGAACTCGCCCTTCTCCATGCGTTTGAAGAGTTCGAGCGCTGTGGTGGCGTTCGCAGTGAGGATGGTCACGAGGTCGCGTTTCAGCGCGGGGCCGGCTTTCGGCAGTAGTTCGTAAATGAGAGGCGCAGTGCTGGTGGCGGCGAATTTCTTCAACAGAGCGACTGAGGCGGTGCTCATCTCGGCAGGCTGGTTGCTGGTGAGCAGGTTTTTCATCACGGGCTCGACGGCGGCCCACTTGCGAGAGGAAAGCAGTGGCAGCACGGCGAGGCGTTGATCAAGCGGCGCTTTGGAATCAGCGATGATGGCGTCAATCTTCGATTGGAGCGCGGCGATCTCCTTGGCGGCGTCTTCGTGGCCTTTCGGGAGCTTGGCGAGACCTTGGAGCAAGGCGGGCTTCCACCAGAGGAGTTCGCCGGGTTGTTTTTGAAGCAGTGTGAGTGCGGCTTTCACATCTTCGGCTTCAGCGTCGGCGAGAGAGCCTGCGGCGAAGGTGCGGAGGGTGATGCTGCGGCTTTCGGAGAAGGTGCTGAAGAA
>CAMCWM010000252.1 GCA_945882215.1 Akkermansia muciniphila
TTGTCTCCACGATGTTTCTTCTCCACATGACCATCTCATGCCAGGATGCCTCGGAGGCACTGAAGTCGAAACACCCATCGCTTCATGAGTCGCTGGTTGTCGCGCTTCGAGCGTTGAATATCAACGAGGTGTTAAAATTCGTGGGTGACTGCCAGGAGATGGTGGATCTCCGAGTCGATAATCCTGAACTGCTCCGCGATCATCTGAAAGCCACCGCTCCCACGATCAGGGAGAACATTCTGGCGCTCCTCCAAAGTGCCCAGATCACCCATGCGGCATAGAGATCACATGATAGAGCCGTAGCCCCTAACACAATGCGTCACGCCCATCCCAACCAACCCTTCAGCGTTTTCACATCACGCGCATGCGCCTCGCGGAAGCCCTTCAGCACGGCCGGATCCTTCGGATTGCCTTCGAGATACTCGACGTGGAGTGAGATCGGGCCGCTGTAGCCGGTCTTCATGAGCATTTCGCCGTATTTCGGGTCCACCTGGCCTTCGCCGAGCGGCACGGTGACGAGCTTGCGGCCTTCCCATTTGAAGTCCTTGAAGTAAGCCGCGCCGATGTGGTCTTTGACGAGGTTGAACTCCAGCGGCCAGGACTTCCCGCCCTCGCAGGTGGCGTGCAGGATGTCGAAGGCAAAGCTGAACTGCTCGGCCGGATACTCCCGCATGATGGAGAAGATGTCCCACACCGGCGCACCGAAGTAATCCTGCCCGCTGTGGTTTTGAAACATCGGCTGGATGCCGACCTCTTGGCACAGAGCCACGAGGTCTTTGATCTTCGGGCGAATGGCCAGGAGCTGCTCCCAGATCGGCTGCTTGAGGTCATACTTGAAGTAGTTCATGCGGAAGCTCTTCACGCCCAGCTTCGCCGCCGTGCGCAGCATCTCCTCCGTGCGCTGCTCCGTGCTCACCTCGTTGATGCCAGGGGGGACGTATCACTTCACCGGCCCGCTTTTACGCCGCATGACGGCAGAGCAGATGTGGGACAGCCTCGCCACACTCATCCACACCGCGCCCGATCTGCCCAACGTGCCGCAGCGCGAGGAAAAGGACCGCTTCTAGACCAACGCCCGCAAACTCGGTGACGCGCTCGAAAACCTCACACCGGTCGAACTGCTGGAGCGTGCCGACCGCACCAGCGAGATCTTCAAAACGAACGCCGTCGAGTTCAAGGACATCATCGTGCCCGGCTACGAGCCGCATGACTTCAGCGCCGAAAAAGCCGCGCAAACTCAGCTCTTCCTCGACGAAGCAGCTCGCCTCGGCATTCCGCCGGGGCTGCACGCTGGCTATGTGAAGCATCGTGATGCCATGCTGCGTCTCTGGCCCTCTTCAGCCGCAGGCCCACCAGCGAGGAAAAAGCCCGATGGTCCGCCACTCCAGCCAACACACCCGAAGACCTCCTTCACGCGCTGATCAACACGCAGCAGTTCATTTTTGTGCAGTGATGCTGGAGGCAGTTTGACGAAATGACCACCGCACATCCCCGTTTCCGCAGCATGGCACTTCGATTCCTGTTTCTCGCGCTCCTCTCGTCATTCGTCCTGCTGCATTCGTCATTCGCGGCGCAGCCGCTCAACGTCCTCTTCATCGCCGTGGACGATCTGCGTCCCGAACTCGGCTGCTACGGCGCGGCGCACATGAAGACGCCGCATCTCGACCGCCTCGCGTCACAGGGCATGCTGTTTGAGCGGGCCTATTGCCAGGTCGCTGTGTGCAATCCCTCGCGCAGCAGCGTGCTCAGCGGCACGCGACCTGACACGACCGGCGTGCTCGACAACCAGCACTTCATGCGGCCCAACATGCCCGATGTCATCTCGCTGCCGCAGCATTTCAAAAACCTCGGCTACACCAGCCTCTCGCTCGGCAAAATCTTCCACCACAGCGAACGCGAACCCGGCGATGACCCTCAGTCATGGAGCGAACTGGCGTGGTATCATGGCGAGCCTTATCGACACTGGTTTACAAAGGAATCGCTCGACTATGTGAAGCGGCTCAAAGCCCTGCCCAAGGCCCAACAACCCAAACAACTCCGCGCCGCCCCCTTTGAAGCCGCCGATGAACCCGACGCCTCGTATCCCGATGCGCAAACCGCCGCCAAGGCCATCGAGACGCTCCAGCGGCTCAAGGCCGAAGCGAAGCCCTTTTTCCTCGGCGTCGGCTTCGTGAAGCCGCACCTGCCTTTCACCTGCCCGCAAAAATACTGGGACCTCTATCCCGAAGCTTCGATTCAACTCTCGGCGAACGCCCAGCGCCCCAAAGGCGCCCCCGAGCCCGCTTTTCACAACAACTACGAACTGCGCAGCTACGGCACCGTGCCAGAAAACGGCCCCATCTCCGACGACATGGCCTTCAAGCTCATCCGCGGCTATCGCGCCTGCGTCAGCTTTATGGACGCACAGCTCGGTCGCGTGCTCGATGAACTGGATCGTCTCAGGCTGCGTGAAAACACACTCATCGTGCTCTGGGGCGATCACGGCTACCACCTCGGCGAAAACGGCCTCTTCACCAAAATGACCAACTTCGAGCAAGGCACCCGCATCCCACTCCTGGTAAGCCATCCCGGCATGAAAACCGCCGGAAAGCGCACCAAGGCTCTCGTGGAACTCGTCGATCTCTATCCCACACTCGCCCAGCTCTGCGATCTGCCATTACCCAAACATCTCGAAGGCACCAGCTTCGCGCCGTTGCTCGAAAACCCCGATCAACCCTGGAAAAAAGCCGCCTTCAACCAATACCTCCGCACCGGCAAACCACCCTACACCGGCCGCAGCCTCCGCACCGACCGCTGGCGCTACACCGAGTGGCGCGACCCCAAAGAAAACCTCGCCGGCACCGAGCTTTATGATGAGCAAAATGACCCGCTGGAGAATGTGAACCTCGCCGGCGAGACCGCCCACACGGAGACGGTGAGGAAACTGGCGGAACAACTGAAAGAGGGATGGAAGACGGCTTTGCCATAACCTCCGGTTTCCGGGCGGCGGAAACTTATTTATTTTTCTGTCCTCGCCGTGGCGGGTCGTTCGTCAATGATGTGACTGGTGGCCATTTGGCGTGTCCAGTTGCCTCCGAAATCACACACTCATCATTCCTATGATCAAACACGCGCTCTTCCTTGCCATCGCCGCCTGTGCGGCGCTCACCTCGTGCCAGACTGGCCAAGACAAACACGCCGCCTGTGCCGACATGCCGCCTTATAAGGGTTCCTCGGCTTTTGAGCGGATGAAGTCGCTCGTGGGCAAGTGGTCCGGCGAATCCCCTGAGATGGGGGAAATGAACACGGAGTTCCGACTCATCGCGGGAGACTCGGTCATTCAGGAAACCTTTGCTGGAGGCACGCCGATGGAGATGCTCAGCGTCTATCATGACGTGAACGGCAAGCTCACCATGACGCACTACTGCATGCTGCGAAACCAGCCGCGCATGAAGCTCACCAAGAGCACCGCGAACTCGCTGACCTTTGATCTGGCACCGACGCCTGGCCTGAATGTGCAGAAGGACATGCACATGCACGGTGCGACCTACACCTTCATCGACGCGAACCACTTCAAGCTCGAAGGCGTGTCCTGGAAAGACGGCAAAAGCGCTCCCTGCGGCCCGCCGGTGATCTTCACGCGGAAATAGTCCACACCCAACCCAACCACCACCATGCTCAAGAAGATCCTCATCGCCCTCGCCGTGCTCGTCATCGGCGTCATCGTCGCCGCCTTGCTCAAATCATCGGATTTCCGCGTCGAGCGCAGCATCACCATCGCCGCGCCGCCGGAGGCGGTGTTCGTCTGGTTCAACAGCCACAAGAAGTTCAACGAGTTCAATCCGTGGCTGAAAATGGACCCCAGCGCGAAGGTGGAATACGCCGGACCGGAGACCGGTGTCGGATCGATCTCGACCTGGCATGGCAAACTCACCGGCAAGGGCAAGGCGACCATCACCGAGAGCAAACCGAACGAACTCATCCGCCTGCGCATGGACTGGCTGGAGCCGATGGAAGGCGTCAGCACCGTTGATTACACCTTCAAAGTCGAAGGTGATAAAACCTCTGTAACCTGGGCCATGTATGGCAAAAACGAGGGACTCATGCCCAAGCTCGTGAGCCTCTTCATGGACTGCGAGTCCATGTGCGGCACCGAGTTCGAAAAAGGCCTCGCCGAGATGGCGAAGCTTGTCACCGCGCCTGCCGCGAAACCTTGAAGCTCATGAGCACGCCAACGACTCACGATTACCTCCTGCTTTCGCGCGGCAAATGGGACCCGGTGTCGGACAAGGCCGATATCGAGGCCGCCATCGGCCAGTTTTACGCCTGGTATGAGGCAAACATCGCCGCGGGCTGCTTCAAGCCCGGCTCGCGTCTCACCATGGATGCCGCGCTCGTCACCCGCGACGGCATTCGCACGGATGGCCCCTTCGCTGAGGGCAAGGAAGTCATCGGCGGCTACTGGATCATCGTGGCGGAGAGTCTCGAGGCCGCGGCGGCCATCGCGGCGCAGAATCCGGTGCTGACGCATGGCCTGAGTTTTGAAATCCGCCCGCTGGAGTCCGAGCGCGGCTCCGCGTATCGCCACACGAACGAAACTCCGGACACATGAATCCCAACAACCAACAAACCACCGGCGAGCACCTGCTGCTCATTCGCGGCACGCATTGGAACAGCGGCTTCTCGCCCGCCGAGTTGCAGCGCATCATGACCGACTTCTACGGCTGGGTGGAGGGCTTGCAAAGCCGGGGCATCCTCCGCGGAGCCCAACCGCTCATGGAGGAAGGTAAACTTGTGACCGGGGCGCAAAGTCTCGTCACCGACGGCGTCTTTGCCGAGTCGAAGGAAGCCATCGCAGGCTATTTCCTGCTCTCCGTCGCCTCCACTGATGAAGCCGTGAAACTCGCCCAGGCCTGCCCCATCCTCGCCCACGGTGCCCAGATCGAGGTGCGTCCCATCGCCGACCTTTGCCGCCCGATGGCGGATGTGAAAGCGGCGGGAGTTTGACTCACACCGTCATGAGTTCCCCAAAAATGAAGGCAGTAGAATTCGGAGACTCAAAGAAATTCTACTGCCCCCATTCTACTGCCTGCAAAACAGAGCCATTTGAGCTGCTCTCCAAATAAACATGCCCACCCACACCATCACCCTCCACCGCGTGCTCAAAGCGAAGCCGGAGGTCGTTTACAAAGCCTTCCTCGATCCCGACGCTCTCGCTCGCTGGCTGCCGCCGAATGGCTTTCTGTGCAAAGTCTTCCATCTCGACGCCAAAGTCGGCGGCACCTTCAAAATGGCCTTCACGCAGTTCAGCAACGGTCACAGTAACTCCTTCGGCGGCGAGTATCTCGAACTCGTGCCGAACGAACTCCTCCGCTACACCGACGTCTTCGATGATCCGAAACTTCCCGGCACCATCGAGGTCACCGTGAAGCTCAAAGCCGTCTCCTGCGGCACCGAATTGAGCGTCACCCAGGCTTGCGTGCCCGCTGTGATCCCCGAGGAGATGTGCTACCTCGGCTGGCAGGAGTCGCTGCTGCATCTCGCCATGCTTGTCGAAGGCGGTCCGCCTGGGGAAGGATGAATGCATGAGCCAGCCCGGCGAACGCAGTCCAAGTCTCGTGGCGGATGATCTCTTCCGTCGTGAAGGCGCACGGCTCGTGGCCTCGCTCGCCGCGCATCTCGGCACACACCGGCTGCAACTCGCCGAAGACGTCGTGCAGGAAGCGCTCGTGCGAGCATTGCAAACCTGGCCCTATCGCGGCATCCCGGACAATCCCGCCGCGTGGCTCACGCAGGCCGCGAAAAATCTCGCCCTTGATGCTTTGCGCCGCGAGCAGACCTGGCAGCGCAAAGAAGCCCAAATCACCGCCGAGCAGGAACGCTGGCTCACCCGCGATGAGCCTCCCGATGATCAAATCCTGACCGATGACACGCTGCGCATGCTTTTCGTCTGCTTTCATCCGCAGCTCTCCATCGAAGCGCAACTCGCGCTCGCTTTGCGCACAGTTTGTGGATTGAGCCCCGCAGAGATCGGCGCTGCCTTTCTCACGAGCGAGGCCGCCATCGCGAAACGACTCGTGCGTGCCCGGCAGCTCATCCGGGATCTGCGGCTTCCTTTCGCCGTGCCCGATGCCAGCGAGTTGCCACAGCGGCTCGATGGCGTGCTCGCCGCGCTCTATTTGCTCTTCAACGAAGGCTACAAAGCCTCCTCCGGCGACCGCCTCATCCGCGAGGAGCTTTGTCACGAAGCCATCCGCCTCACGCGGTTGCTCGTCGAGCATCCAACAACGTCCCAACCGACAACCCAGGCCCTTCTCTCACTCATGTGCCTCAATGCGGCCCGATTGCGTGCCCGCGTCAATCCCGCGGGCGAAATCGTGCGGCTGCAGCATCAAGATCGCAGCCATTGGGATGCGCGACTCATTGAGGAAGGCATCCTCGCCCTCGGCGCGGCCTCCACCGGCGTAACGATCAGCCCCTATCACCTCGAAGCCGGCATCGCCGCCTGCCATTGCCTCGCGCCTGACGAAGCCAGCACCGATTGGCCGCGCATCCTGAGTCTTTACGACCAGCTTCTCCTCCTCAAGCCCACGCCCATCGTCGCCATGAACCGCAGCGTGGCCCTCGCCCGTGTCCGCGGTCCACGAGAGGCCTTGGAAGCCCTCGAAGGCATCCCGAACCGCCATTCA
This sequence comes from Akkermansia muciniphila, assembly GCA_945882215.1. GTDB lineage: Bacteria > Verrucomicrobiota > Verrucomicrobiia > Verrucomicrobiales > Verrucomicrobiaceae > Prosthecobacter. The sequence continues at coordinate 6,669 of CAMCWM010000252.1, forward strand.
CTCGAAGCGCAGCACCTTTACCACGCCATTCGTGCCAGCTTCATCGACAAACTCGGCCACCCCGCCGAAGCCCGCGCCGCCTATCAACGCGCCGCCGATCTCGCCCCATGCGATGCCGAACGCGACTTCCTGCAAAGCCAGGCAAAATGACGCGTTGCATGGTCTGCCGATTTCATGAACCGCCGCCATTTCATCCACACTCTCGCCGCCACGCCATTGCTGGCGGCTGAGATGCCGCGCCGTAAAGCGCCGTTTCGCGTGATCTACAGCAACGACCTCACGAACATCACCTCCTGCGTGAGTCCCTTTCACGCCGCACGCGAGCCGTTTCGGCCGGAGATGCTCGATGCCACGGTCGATGAGGTCGCGGGCTTGGTGGACGCGCACTTTTTGCAGCCGGGACTCGGCGTGGTGCCGATGTGGCCGAGCAAGGTGAACGATCTGCAAGAACACTTCGCGTGGATCAAACAGCGCTACGGCCAGAAGCCGGACTCGTTCAGCCAGTTCTTGCTCAATGGCGGCGACATCGTGCAGCGCTTCATCGACCGCTGTCGTGCCAAAGGTCAGGCGGCCTTCATCTCGCTGCGGATGAACGACGCGCATCACAAGGAGTTCGTCGATCCCAAGCCCGGCGGCAAACCGGGTAGCAGCATCGGCATGAGTGTCACCCGCTGGTATGCCGAGCATCCTGAGCATCGCATCAAACCCGGCTCGCTGCGCGGTGCGGAACTCGTTTTGAACTGGGCAGAGCCCGAAGTGCGTGCGCAGAAGCTC
>CAMCWM010000253.1 GCA_945882215.1 Akkermansia muciniphila
AGAATCGCGCCTGGATCGCCGGCATGATCGGCGCGGCATCGAACATCGGCTTCCTGCTGACGGGCCTCATCAGTTGGCAGCTCAACGCCAGCCTGGACATCGTCACGGGCTGGATTCACGCCATGGGCCTTTCTCCAGAGAACACGGAATACTTGCTCCACAACCGCGCATGGCGCTTCATCGCCGTCAGCAGCGCACTGCCGGCGCTCATCAATTTCTTCATCCTGGTTTTCGTGCCGGAGTCCCACAAATGGGAGGCCGAGAAGAAATCGGGAGGCACATCACACTGGGCCACGATGGACCTGCTGGGCGTACTGATCGCCTGCGTGGCGGCGCTGGGCATCATTTATGTGTGGTCGCCGATGTGCTCGTGGGGCAGCGGGATCGCTGCCATCGTGACGGTCCTCGGTCTGGGGATCGCCCTGTGGGGGTATTTGCACCCGGTGCGTCAATACATGAGCCGTTCCATGGCGGCGGGCAGCACGGATGCCGCCGAGCACGGCACGATCATGCGAAATCTCCTGGTGGGCGCGAGTCTGGCCGCCGTGGCCTTGCTGGGAACCTGGGGTTCCGCGCAGCAGGCAGCACGCTGGGCCTCCGATCTGGCACCAAAGGGCAGCACGCTGCCGATCATCGACTACGTCGTCATTGCCACCGCTTTGGGTGCCATCCTGGTCACTCTCATCACGCCGCTGGTGGCCGACAAGCTCGGACGTCGCGTCACCTACACCTTGCTCTGCGTTGCCAGTTTGGCCGCCTCACTCGGCTTTTTCAGAGTCAACGTGCCCTTCCTGGGTGACAGCATCCCATCGACCCTGCTGATCACTTCATTCCTGCTGGGAGGCATCACCGCCTCGTTCTACGGCTTCTTCCCGCTCTATTTCCCGGAACTGTTCCCCACCAGCGTGCGTGCCACCGGCCAGGGCTTTTGCTTCAATTTCGGTCGTCTGATCGCCGCCATCGGCGCGCTGCAGCTTGGCAATCTGATGAGCCTTTTTGCCAGTGACACGGTCAGCACGGTACAGGCGGCGGCGAACGCCTACTCGATCCTGTCCTGCGTTTACCTCGTCGGGATGGTGATCATCTGGTTTGCTCCCGAAACCAAGGGGCGCTCGCTGCAATAGGCGCACTACATCGCCTGAACAGGCAGTGAGATATAAACTGTTCTTGCCTTCCCGCTCTGCATGGATAATAATTCACCCATATTAACCTCTCACAAATAAGAAGTTATCGGTGCAAACGAGTAAAAACTTATGGATTCCATGATTTTATCTTGATCCTACCTTTGGAACTCGTTACATTACCTGTAATTCGAGATTTTCTCGGAACCCATAGCTCTAAGGAACCAACTCCATGACAAACGGAACCAAAAACCCAGCCAAAGACCACGCCAAACTGGCAGATTTCATCCTGTTCAGTCAGCGTGAGTTCCTGCTGAACCTCTCCCGCGAGCTGAATCGGGATAATATCTCCTTCGCTCAGTTCTTCCTGCTCGGTTACCTCGCCACGTCGAAGGAACTGACCATGACGGACATCGCCCGCAAGATGGGACACTCCACAGCTGCCGCCACCGGCCTCGTGGATCGTCTTGAAAAACTCGGCTACATGGAGCGCACCCATGCCGTGGATGACCGCCGCAAGGTGCTCGTCCGCATCACCTCTCGCGGGATCGAACTCGTGAGCCGGTTGCGCGACGAACTGCAAAACCAGATCGCTGATGCCATGAGCGAAACGGCCTCCGAAGACGCCGCCAGCTTCATGACATCGTATCGCGAACTGAACACGCCTGTCGCTCGCTAGCCTAGCTTGGGTTTTATTGCCTCTCTTTCTCCAAAGGCGCACGGTTTGTCCGTGCGCCTTTGGTTTTTTCATGGCAGAGGAGCCTATGGATGCCCCCTTGTGGATGACCTTCCCAGCACTCGAAGCCCTGCCCCGCTTTGCCCATCGGTTCACGCTGCGTCATCCCGAAATCGATGTGAATGCCGAACGCGCGGCGGTGGTGGATCGACTTTGGGACTGGCATCGCACTCAGGCCGAGGAGATCGGCTTTCACAGCACCGCGCTCTGCATTGCCGAGCAAGTGCATGGACGCGAGGTCGCGGTAATCACCTCGCCCGCAAATGAAGTGGCAGCAGGCACCGATGGATTGATCTCCAATGTGCCGGGCTTGGTCGTCGGCATTTACGTGGCTGATTGCTGCGCCGTCTATCTCGTCGATCCACACACCGGAGCTTTTGGCGTGGTGCATTCCGGCAAGAAGGGCTCCGAACTCGGCATCACAGCGCATGCGATTGAAAAAATGCACTATCACTTCGGCACGAAGCCCGCCGATCTGCATGTCCAGCTCAGTCCTTGCATCCGTCCGCCTGCCTACGAAATCGATTTCGCTGCCCAGATCCGCCAACAGGCGGTGGATGCCGGGGTTCCGCCCGGGCAGGTTCACGATACTGGCCTCTGCACTTCTTTGGATTTGCGCCGCTTTTATTCCTACCGCATGGAAAAAGGCCGCACCGGGCGCATGCTGGCCCTGCTGGGACGCAAAGCTGACTCACGATGACCCTTCACTCACCTGCCAAAATCAATCTCTGGCTGCGCATCCTCGGCAAACGCACCGATGGCTTTCATGAGGTGCAGACCCGCCTCTGCCGACTGGCGTTGGGCGATACGGTGGAAATTGAGCATCGCGGTTCTGGCACCCAGGTCTCTCTGACCTGTTCTGATCCCACCGTCCCGTTGGATGAGTCAAACCTCGCCCTTCGTGCTCTCCGTGCCTTTGAAAGCCGCACGGGGAAACAATCTTCCTGGCGCATTCATTTGGAAAAAAACATCCCAGCGGGAGCCGGGCTGGGCGGTGGCAGCAGCAATGCGGCCACCGTTTTAAAAGGAGCAAACCAACTCGCTGGATTGCCGCTTTCTCAGACCCAACTCATTGAATTAGGAGCGCAGATTGGGTCTGACGTGCCCTGTTTTCTTCTGGATAGCCCTGCCGCCGATGGCGCTGGACGTGGTGAGCAGGTCACCCCCGCCGATTTCCCCTGGCAACTGCCGCTGGTGCTGATCAAGCCGCCCTTCCCGATTCCCACCCCCTGGGCCTACAAACGCTGGGCCGCCTCCACGGAAAGTCCCGGCATTCTTTATGCCCCCCAGCTTTGTCCTTGGGGAGCGATGGTGAATGACCTTGAGCGCCCCGTTTTCGAAAAATTCCTGCTGTTGCCGACGCTGAAAACCTGGTTGCTTGAGCATGGCGAAGTTCAGGCCGCTTTGATGTCAGGTTCTGGCAGTACCCTGTTTGCCATCACCCAAACTCCGGCTCAGGCGGCTGAAATGGTGGAAAAGGCCCGTGATTGGTGCGGCGAAACATCGTGGATTCAATCCACCACGACCGCTGGTTGAACTGCCGCTTCCCTCGATGGCTAAAAATTTGGGGCCGGACGGCTCCCGATTCCGTCCGGCCCCTAGTTTGATCAACCTCAACTTAGTCCTGCGGTGAGGCAGGGTTTCAGTCAACAACCAATCACTCTCAAGACCCAGTCTCTGGAGGGCTGATTCCCCGCATTAACTGTTGATGGGGTTAGTGAGGGGAGTTTCGGAAGTGTTGAAAAAACTTGTGAAAAATTTTTTGCTCGATCTCAGGGGCCTTCTCCTGTTCTTCTTGCCCTGCCCTTTGCATGCCCGATCCACCCCCACTCACCGACTCAGAACGCTCCATTTACGAATGGCAGATGTGGGTGCCCGGCGTGGGCGAGGAGGGCCAGCGGAAACTCAAGGCCACCTCGGTGCTCATTTCCCGCGTCGGCGGTCTGGGCGGACTGGTGGCGCTGGAACTGGCGGCAGCGGGGGTGGGGAAACTCGTGCTGGCGCATGGCGGAGACTTGCAGGCTTCGGATTTGAACCGGCAGTTGCTGCAAACGCATGATCACATCGGCAAGCCGCGCATGGAATCGATCATGAAGCGGCTGCGAGAGCTGAATCCGCGCTGTGAAATCGTCGGTGTGGCGGAAAATGTGAGCGAAACGAATGCGGCAGGACTCGTGGCCCAAGCGGACGTCGTCGTAGATGCGGCGCCGCTGTTTCAGGAACGACTGGCGCTGAATGCGGCAGCGGTGCGCGCTGGCAAGCCGATGGTGGAATGCGCCATGCACACCCTGGAGGCAAGCGTGACGACATTTGTACCTGGAAAGACCGGTTGTCTTTCGTGCTACGTCCCCGCAGTGCCGCCGACTTGGAAGCGGCAATTTCCGGTCTTTGGCGCGGTGTCTGGAACGGCAGCGTGCATCGGGGCGATGGAGGTGATCAAGCTGATCACCGGCATCGGCGAGACTCTGGCGGGTGAATTGCTGTCGATGGATCTCGCAACAATGCAGTTCCGCAAAGTGCGGCTGCCGAAGCGTGCGGATTGCCCGGTGTGTGGCGGCTAAATCACGCTACTTTTTCGCCACGTAATCAAGCACGCAGACCTTGTCGAGCAACGGCTTGAGCTTCGAGACAAACGCCTGGTGCTCCGCATGCGGCAAATAGGTCTCAAGACCGGCCTTGTCCTTGAACGTGACGAAGAAACAATGCGTGAAGCCATCGTTCAAGCTTTCCGGGCTGACGTTGGTGCCCCATTCAAACCCGGTGACGGTGTTGATCTTCGTGGCGAGTTCGCCAAAGGCTTTTTCGATGCCTTGGACCTGCTCGGGAGTGGTCGTGTCCTTGAATTTGAAGAACACAACGTGGCGGTAAGGGGCATCGGCGGCGCTGGCGAGGGTGGTCATGGCGGTGAAGAGAATAGCGAGAGCAAAAAAAGCGGATTTCATGGCCGCCGAGAATGCCTCAGGGAGGAGTTTGCGTCAACGGCGCAAACCGGTTGCGCCGTGGCACCGCGCATGCTCCTTACGCTCTTCTATGAGCCACTGGGATCGCTTTCAAAAATACTTCGTTCGTTACTCCAATCTCGGGTTTTCCATCGACATCAGCCGCATGGCCTTCGAGGACAATGTGTTCACCACGCTGGCCGGGCGCATCGAGTCCGCGTTCAAAGCCATGCGTGAGCTTGAGGACGGGGCCATCGCCAATCCTGATGAGCAGCGCATGGTCGGCCATTACTGGCTGCGTGACTCCAAGCTCGCCCCCAATGCCGGGTTGAAGAAGGAAATCGACGAAACACTCGCCGCGACGCTGAAGTTTGCCGCCGATGTGCATTCCGGAGCGATCAAGGCTGCGAACGGCAAAAAATTCACGCGCGTGCTCGTGGTGGGCATCGGCGGTTCAGCACTGGGGCCGCAGTTGATCGCACATGCCATCACGCCCGCGCCTGCGCCGATGGCGATCTCGTTTTTCGACAACACTGACCCCGATGGCATCGACCGGGTGATTGCGGAAATCGGCGACGAACTGGCGAACACGATCACGCTGGTGATCTCCAAATCCGGCGGCACCAAAGAAACCCACAACGGCATGCTCGAAGCCGAGGCCGCTTACAAAAAGGCGGGACTTAATTTCACCAAGCACGTCGTCGCCGTCACGGGCGATGGCAGCGAGCTCGACAAGCATGCCAAAACGCAAGGCTGGCTGACCATTTTCCCGATGTGGGACTGGGTGGGCGGCCGCACGAGTGTGATGAGCGCCGTGGGCACCATCGCCGCCGCATTGCAGGGAGTCGATGTCCCTCAGTTCCTTGCCGGAGCCGCAGCGATGGACGCCGAGACCCGTCAGCGCCCTGCGCGTGAAAACGCCGCCATGCTGCTGGCGCTGATGTGGCATCATGCGGGCAAAGGCAAAGGTTTGAAGGACATGGTCGTGCTGCCTTACAAAGACCGGCTCGTGCTGTTCAGCAAATACCTCCAGCAACTCGTCATGGAGAGCCTGGGCAAGGAGCATGATCTTTCCGGTGCCGTGGTGAACCAGGGCATCGCCGTGTATGGCAACAAAGGCAGCACCGACCAGCATGCCTATGTGCAGCAGCTCCGTGACGGCGTGAACAACTTCTTCGCCACCTTCATCGAAGTGCGCAAGGCCCGCGACACCGCACCCTTCGAGGTCGAACCCGGCTTCACCAGCGGTGACTACCTCCAGGGCTTCCTGCGTGGCACCCGCAAAGCGCTGGCTGAGAAGAGCCGTGAATCAATCACACTCAGCATCGCCGAGGTCAATGCCTTCAGCCTCGGCATGCTCATCGCACTTTTCGAGCGTGCGGTCGGTTTTTACGCCAGCCTGGTGAACGTCAATGCCTATCATCAACCCGGTGTTGAAGCGGGCAAGAAGGCCGCCACCGAGTTCCTCAAGCAACTTGCCCAAGTGCGCGCCGCCCTCTCCAGTTCTGCCACGACCGCCGGGGATCTTGCCAGCAAACTTGGCATCGACGCCGAGGACGCCTTCCACATGCTCAATCATCTGGCCGCCAATGGCCAGGCCCGGGTGGTTTCAGGCGGTGGCAGCGCCTCCCATGACCAATTCACTTCCTCGTGACAAAACGTCATTTGCACACGTATTCAGGGCACTCTATTAATGGCCCTCTTTGAGGCTTCCCGACTCTGAGCGAACTTCATGCGTGAAATCCCCATCCACTATCCAATCGCCTGCGTCATCCTGACGGCCTTGTTCATCTGGTCGTTTAGCATCGCTCGCGAGCCCCGTGGCTGGCGGCGGCTGTTCCAATCCATGTTTTCCAAGTCGGAGCACTTTTCGGTGAATAAAAACAAGGTCATCGATGAGGCGTTGAAGCGCTATGGCATCATCATCGCCATGATCATTCTCGTGGCGGATGTCTCCTGCTTTGTACTCGGTGTGACTTACCCCTTCCGTGAAAAAATGCGAACGCTCTCGCCGGAGCAACGGGACAGCATGAACGAGATCAACAAGTTCCAGAACAGCAAATCCGGCATCTCGCCGCTTCCCTGATTCAGTTCTTTTTGATCACCTTCGTGTCGGCCACCAGATCGTGCATGCAGCGGCGGTCTTTGCGAAAGATCAGCAGGATGTTCGCAAACATCATCACAGGGCCGATGAAGCGGATGCTCTCAATGATGGCAAACAGGAACCAGCGCAGCAGGACGGCTTTGAGGAATCCAGCCTTCGAGCCATCCGCAGAACGGACGATTTGAATGCCTGTGATAAGCTTGCCGATGGACTGGCCGCGAACCGTGAGCAGCACGATGTTCGAGAACATCAAAATGACCACCAGCCAGCTCATGGCCAGCACCGTGGGATTGCCCATGGTCTGCATTTTGTCGATCTGACGCTGCAGCGCGTCCATCATCGCCGTTGGATCATTTTGCAGTGCCCTGATTTCCGCCTCGAATCCGGCGTCCATCATCGCCATGAGCATCACAAAGAGCGGCACCAGCAGCATGACCCAGTCGATCAGTTTGGCCGCGAAACGTTGTCCCAGCGAGGCCAGTTCGTGCTGGCGGGCCTGATCCTGTCGCACTTCCTCACGCAAAGCGGAGATCGCT
>CAMCWM010000254.1 GCA_945882215.1 Akkermansia muciniphila
GGGTGGCCGCCGGAGAGTCATCAGCATTTGTTTGGCGATCTGCCGATCAAGCCGTGGCCGCAAGGCAGTGAAGCGGTGGCGCCGCAGCGCGAGGAAGTGCGCAGCATCGGCGGCTATGTGCCGAGCATGCATTTCGATCTCACGCCGCAGGAGCGTAAACCGCCGCTGGAGACCGTGCAGTCAGCACAGCCGGAAGAAGATGCCCGCAAGCTGTTAACGACGTTTTTGCCGAAGGCGTTTCGTCGGGAGGTGAAGCCCGAAGAGATCGAGCCCTATGTGGCGCTGCTGCGCTCTCGACTCGCCGCGAAGGACAGTTTCGAGGACGCGATGCGTCGTGTGTATGTCGCGGTGCTCACCTCGCCGGAGTTTTTGTTTCATGCGCCGGATTCGCTGGCCTCGCGGCTCTCCTACTGGCTCTGGAACGGCCCGCCGGATGCAGAGTTGCTCGCCGCAGACCTCCAAAACCCAGCGGTGCTCCACAAGGAGGTGGATCGCCTGCTCGCGGATAAAAGAAGCGAGCGCTTCATCGAGGACTTCACCAATCAATGGCTCGAACTCAGCCGACTCGATGAAACCACGCCTGATCCGCAGCTTTACCCCGAGTATCGCTTCCTCCTCCACGAAGGCATGGCCGCGGAGACACGCGCCTTTTTGCGCGAACTCATCCAAAACGATCTCCCCATCACCCACCTGCTCAAACCCGGCTTTGCCATGCTCACGCAGCGCCTCGCCGAGCACTACGGCATCGCGGGCGTGACCGGCGTGGAGGTCCGCAAAGTGTCGCTGCCCGCCGACAGCCTGCGCGGCGGCTTGCTCGGCCAATCCGCCATCCACAAGCTCACCGCGAACGGCACCACGACCTCGCCCGTGAAGCGCGGCGTGTGGGTGATGGACCGACTGCTCAACGATCCCGCCCCGCCACCGCCGCCCGGCGTCAGCGCCGTCGATCCTGACACGCGCGGCACCACCACCGTGCGCGAACAACTCGACAAACATCGCGCGGACACCAACTGCGCCGCCTGCCACGCCAAGATCGACCCCGCAGGCTTCGCCCTCGAAGCCTTCGATCCCATCGGCGGTCTGCGAGATCGCTACCGCTCGAATGGCAAAGGCGACGAACCACCCGAAAAAGGCCAAACCCCATGGCGCGTGAGTTACAAACTCGGCCCCAAAGTCGATCCCAGCGGCGAACTCCCCGATGGTCGCAAGTTCGCTGGTGCAGGCGATTTGACTGCCCTCCTCAACGCCCATCCCGACAACCTCGCAAAAGCCTTTGTGTCCCACCTCTCCCGCTACGCCACCGGCACCGAAGTCACCTTCGCCGACCGCACCGAGATCCGCCGCATCGTGGAAAGCACGAAGAGCAGCAGGCATGGATTGAGGTCACTGATTCACGCGCTGTCACAAAGCAGAGTCTTTATCGACAGGAGAATGGGGACAGAAGAATAGTCTGAAATGAAACCCTGAGTTTTTATTCTCCTGTCCCCATTCTTCTGTCGATTCCTCATCCCATGCCCATCCATCGCACCCTCGAACTTCAAAGCATCACCGACCGTGACTTCGCTGAGATCGACGACGTCGTGATGAGCTGTGCTTACGCCACGCAAAACCACTTCGGACGTTTGTTCGACGAGCGCATCTACGAGAACGATCTGGCCCAACGCCTGGGTGCCCACGGCCTGGAGGTTCACACCCAAGTCCCCATCATAGTCAGTCACGGCAGCTTCGAGAAGACCTACTACCTCGATCTGGTGGTCAACCAGATGCTTTACGAACTCAAAGTCGTCAGCGCCCTGCTCCGCGAGCACGATGCTCAGGCCATCCACTACGCCCTCCTCCAAAACATCCGCCTTGTGAAGCTCCTGAATTTCGGCGAGGCCGAGGTGCGCGGCAAACTCCTGCGCAACGCCCTCACCGAACCCGAACGCCACCAGCCCACCATGCGCAAGACCGGCTGGAAGCCACTGGGACCTCGCTGTGAAGAACTGATCGAGCACCTCAAAGAACTCATCCGCGACTGGGGCACGCATTTGGATTTCCGGCTCTACAATGAAGCCCTCATCCATCACTTCGGCGGCGAATCCAACTGTTTGCAGCGGCTGGAATTGAAGTCTGGTGATGTGGCACTTGGCACACATCCGGTGCCTCATCATGATCCCGATCACGGTTTCATCGTCACTGGTTTCACGCGACCTCAACCCGGCTATCGACGGCATCTGGAAGTCCTATTGCGGCACGTGCCATCGCTGAAAGGCATTCAGTGGATCAATCTGAACCATTCCCGGTTGGAGGTCACTACCATTGAGCCTGAGGTCGACAGAAGAATGGGGGCAGAAGAATAGCCTGAAATGAAATCCTGAATCCCATTCTCCTGTCCCCATTCTTCTGTCGATTCTTACCTATGCACACTCGCCGAAACTTCCTCCGCGCTGTTGGCGCTTGTCTCGCTTTGCCTTCCATCGGGCGTGCGGCTGAAAAGCTGCCGCCGAAGCAGCTTTTCGCCATTCATGTGCCGCTGGGCATGATGCCGCAGTTCTTCTTCCCAAAGGCTGGCGAAACCTCCAGCCCCTATCTCGACCTCATCGCCGCGCATCGTCCGCACTTCACCACCTTCAGCGGGCTCTCACATCCCGGCGTGGATGGAAATCATCACGCGGGCCAGTGCTTCCTCACGGGTGCGCCACATCCTGGGCAGCCCACGTTTCACAACAGCCTCTCGCTCGATCAACTCGTCGCGGAGCAGATCGGGCCCGACACCCGTTTCCCCTCGCTTGCCGTTTCGGTGCGCAAAGGCGAGCACTATGCCGACTCCATCGCCGTCTCGCGCTCCGGCGTTGTTCTGCCCTCGGAAACCAGCGCCGAGAGGCTTTATCGTCGCTTGTTCGTCGCCGGAACACCCGAAGAAAAAGCCGCGACCATGCGCCGCATCGAAGCCGGTGGCAGCGTGCTCGATCTGATCCTCGACAAAGCCAAGCGACTCGAAAAAAGCACCGCAGCGGAGGATCGAGCGCGACTTGAGCAATACTTCCAAAGCGTGCGCGAACTCGAAGGTCGCCTCCAGCGCAACATCGAGTGGGAAAACCGCCCCAAACCAAAAGTGGACTACCCGCAGCCCAAGGACATCGCCGATGCAAATGAGGTCATCGCAAGGTCAAATCTCATGTTCGACCTTATCCGCCTCGCGTTGCAAACGGACAGCACGCGCGTCGTCACGCTCTCGCTCAGCACTTTCAGTGTCGTGCCGCATGTCCCCGGCGTGAAGAGCGAAACCCACGGCCTCACCCACCACGGCAACGAACCCGACAAGATCGCTGAGTTGAAGAAGATCGAAGAAGCCCAGATGACGGCCTTCGGCGATCTCCTGAAAGCCTTTCAATCCGTCAACGAAACGGGCGGCAGCTTGCTCGACCGCACCCAGATTCTCTACGGCAGCTGCCTCGGCAACGCCAACTCCCACAGCAACCAAAACCTCCCCCTCATCCTCGCTGGCGGCGGTTTCAAACACGGCCAGCACCTCGCCTTCAACACACAAAACAACACGCCGATGGCGAATCTCTTCGTGACCATGCTGCAAGGCCTCGGCATCGAAGCAGACAAGTTCTCAAGCAGCACAGGGACGTTGAGCGGGCTGAAAACATGATCCCCCGGGTGGAGCCTAGACTTCGGGATACTCACTGACCCAATCCTGACAATCTTGTCCGCGATCCCTGAAGCTCCGCTGACAGTTTCTGTGTCATACTCCCAGGGTTGCCGCTCATCTTTTGACCATGAAACCTCTCCGCCACCTCTGCTATCTCCTTTTGGCTCAGGCATCGCTCGCTGCCGCGCCGCCGAACATCCTGTTCATGCTCTCGGACGATCAGGCCTGGAGCGGTCTTTCCTGCCAGATGCACCCGGACATGCCAGACTCGAAAAGCAGTCTGGTGCAGACGCCGAACATCGCGCGACTGGCGGAGCAGGGCATGCGATTCAGCGCGGCTTATGCACCTGCACCGGTGTGCTCTCCGACACGCATCAGCCTTCAAACGGGGCGGAATCCGGCGGCGCTCGGATGGACGAAGGCCGCTCCTGCGGAGCCTGGGCATCGCTTGATCGAAGGCGAGAATCGCAAAAGCATTCGCGACGACGAGATCACCATCGGGCAGATGCTGAAGTCGGCGGGCTACGCGACCGCCCACTACGGCAAATGGCATCTCTCCGGCGGTGGCCCCGCAGCCCACGGTTACGACGAAAGCGATGGCGACACAGGCAATCAAGACGCCGCACCGCATCTGCCGCCGAACCCCGTGGACATCTTTGGCATGGGCTCGCGTGCGGTGGATTTCATGCAGCGCAGCCAGGCGGCTAGGAAGCCCTTCTTCATCCAGATGAGCTACAACGCGCTGCATTATCCCGAGAACGCCACTCCCGCGTTGGTGGAGAAGTATCGCAAGCTCGCATCTGGCGGAAACGACAAGGAAGTCGGCCGCGCTGCCATCGCGGAAGACCTCGACCGCGGTGTGGGTGAGCTGCTGGCAAAGCTGGATTCCATGGGCCTCTCGAAGAACACCATCGTGATCTACATGTCGGACAACGGCGGCTCGAACCGCCGCACGTTGATGGGCGGCAAGGGCGATGTGTGGGAGGGTGGTATTCGTGTGCCCTTGATCATTCGCGGACCCGGCATCGCGCCGAACTCGTGGTGCCATCAGCGCGTCGTCGGCTACGATTTCTTCCCGACTTTCTGCCGTTGGGCCGGCGTGAAGGCACCGCTGCCCAAGCAGCTCGAAGGCGGCGACATCACCCATCTGCTCAGCGGTTCGTCCGATCCCGTGAAGCGCCCACGCGAGACGCTAGTGTTTCATTTTCCGCATTATCAGGGCGACTCACCGCACTCGGCGATCCTCAGCGGCCACATGAAGCTCATTCACTTCTACGAAACGGGAGAAAACCAGCTCTTCGACCTCCAAGCCGACATTGGTGAGAGCAAGAACCTCGCAGCAGCCAATCCGGAACTCACCTCAACGCTCGCCAAGCAACTCGCGGACTACCTGCGAGATGTCGGAGCCGAAATGCCAAAGACGAATCCCAACTTTGATCCCTCCAAAGAGCCTGCGAGGAAGGGCGGCGGCAAAGGCGGGAAGAAAGGAGGCAAAAAGCCGTGAAAGCATACATCACATCTCTTGGCCTCTCAGCGCTCGCCCTGCTGCTGATCGCCGCCGCTCCAGATGAAAAACCGAAAGGCGGCGCAGGCCAGGGCGGCCAAGTCGAGCCTGCGGTGGTGCCTCCGTATCTGTTCAATGTGTGGCTTTGTAGGCCGGGAGCGGAGTCAGTGACCGTCAGCGTGCTCGCCTGGGACGAAATGGAGGCTTTCATCGAGTATGGCGAAGGTTTGAAGACAGCCGCGGTGAAATTGAAGGCTGGCGTGCCGCAAAACATCGCGCTGGGCGGCTTGAAGCCGGACACGAGCTACAACTACCGTCTCACCTATCGGCGCGCCGGTGGCGAAGCGGTGCAGGATGCGATGCGCAGCTTTCACACGCAGCGGAAGGCGGGGCAGAGCTTTTCGTTCGTCATGCAGGCGGATTCGCATCTCGACAACAACACGGATGTGCGGGTTTACCAGCAAACGCTGGCCAACATGCTCGCCGACAAGCCGGACTTCATGATCGACCTCGGCGACACGACGATGGTGGACAAGTTTGGCCGATTTTACACACGCTCCGAGTCGCAATACAAAGCGCAGCGCTACTACATGGGCCGGATCGCGCACAGCGTGCCCATTTTCATGGTGCTGGGCAATCACGACGGCGAGCGCGGCAGCGACCCGGAGATGTCTGAGTGGTCGCTTGGCATGCGTCACACCTATTTCCCGAATCCCACCGATGGAAACGACAAGCACAGCTACTTCGCCTTTGAGTGGGGAAACACGCTTTTCATCGGCCTTGATCCCTTTTGGGCCACCACGAAGCGCGGAGCCTCCGGCTGGGACATGACGCTCGGTGAAACGCAGTATCGCTGGCTCACGAAGACGCTCACCAACAGCAAAGCAGCGATGCGTTTTGTTTTCATCCATCATCTCGTCGGCGGCTTGGGCCGCGATGTGCGTGGCGGAGCCAAACCAGCCGCCTACATGGAATGGGGCGGCCAAAACGCGGATGGCAGTGAGGGCTTCAAACAGAACCGCCGCGGCTGGGAAATGCCGCTGCATCAGCTTCTCGTCAAAAATGGCGTGAACATCGTCTTCCACGGTCACGACCATCTCTTCGTCAAAGAGGAACTCGATGGCATCATCTACCAAGAGGTGCCCCAGCCAGGCCACCCGAGTGGCGGCACCCGCAGCGCCGAGGAATACGGCTACGGCGGCGTCATCCTCGGCAGCGCCGGCCACGTGCGAGTCACCGTAAACGAAAACGAAGCCAAAGTGGACTACGTGCGCAGCATCGTCCCCGGCGTGACCCGCTCCGACCTCGAAAACGGCGGGGTGGAGCACAGCTACATGGTGCGAGCTTCTCAGTAGAGGTAAGCGAACTCATTCGAGTTCAGCAGCACGAGGCAGACATCGGCCAGTGCACGTGTTTTCACGTCACAATCAGCCGGTTGGAGGTCAGGGACGAAGTCGGCGTAGCCGGGGAGCTTTTCCTGGAAGCTAAATTTCTCGCCGGTGTTCTCCTCGACGGCTTCGCGGCGCACTTCGAGCGGCGGCTTGGGCTTGGAGAAGGTCAGGCCGGCCTGTTTGACCTGCATCTGCTGCCAATGGGCCTCGCAGGCGGTTTTTTCGTCGGCGGTGGGCTGTCGGCCATAGGCGAGTGCGAAGACTCTCGCGATGGGATCGGCGGCTTTTTCCTTCAAGACGCGATCAGCGAGCGCCAGAGCGCGGTCGTAGCTGGCCTGGCCGTTGAAGAGGCTGAAGACTTGCGGCGTGACGGTGGAGACTTCACGGGCTTCGCAGGAAAAGTCCGGCGCGGGCTCGTTGAAGACCTCCATGAACGGATCACGCAGGCCGCGAATCTTGAGCGCATACAAACTGCGGCGATGCCGCTGCTCCGGCTGCGCGTTCGGCACCCAGGCGGATGCAAATGTGCCCATGACCTGACGTGGCTGCATCGCCACTTCGATGTTGATCTCCGGGCGGTTTGGGATGCCGCCGATCGTCGGATTCAGCTCGCCTGTGATGCTCAGCATCGCATCCCGCAGCTCTTCCGCCATCAAACGACGTGGTTTGAAGACCGCGTAGTGTGATTCGAGATCCTCTCTGCTAGCGGCTGTTTGAGAGTTCAGTGCTGAGTGCTCCGTGCTCAGTTTAGAATTTGAGCCCGACTGAGAACTGAGCACTGAGAACTGAGCACTTCTACGATACGCCGCGCTCGTCATGATGAGGCGGTGCATCTCCTTCACGCTCCAGCCTTTCTCGACGAGCGTGGCCGCGAGGAAGTCGAGAAGTTCGGG
>CAMCWM010000255.1 GCA_945882215.1 Akkermansia muciniphila
GTGCTGCTGCACTACAAGCACCGCCGCTGGCTGCCGCTGGTGTTTTCGGTGGAGGAGGGGCTCAATGTGGAGATCACCCCGGACATGGAGGAGAAGCTCAAGCCTCTGCTGGGGAGCAGTCTGGTGATCCAGCCGGCCTACCTGCGGCATTACCCGCAGGGTACCACGGCCTGTCACATTGTCGGTTACACCGGCAAGACGCGTCCGCTGCCCACGGGGCCGATTGTGGACGGCGATCCGGTGTTTGAGGAGATGGAAGGCCGCGAAGGCATCGAAACCGCGTTCGACAGCGATCTCAAAGGCCAGCCGGGCATCGTGAACGTGCTGTTCAGCCCGGACGGCAAGCGTCTTTCCGAAGACGTGCGTCGCCCCCCCAGCCCTGGCCGCAATGTGGTGCTCTCCATCGACTACAACTTCCAAAAGTACGCCGAGAACGCCCTCAGGAAGCACACCACCAGCGGTGCGATGGTGATCATGGACGTGACGAACGGTGACATCCTGGCGATGGCCTCGAATCCTGGCTTTGACCTCAATGAGTTCGTGCCCGGCATCCGCGCCAAACGTTATGAGGAACTGACCAAAGACCCGCGTCTGCCGCTTTATCCGCGTGCGTTCCGCGGCGAATACCCCCCGGCCTCGACCTTCAAGATCGTCACGGCGCTCGGCGCTCTCGACAGCGGCAAAGTGAATGCGAAGACCTATTATGATTGCGACAACGCGATGGAGATCGGCAACCGCGTGTTCAAGAACTGGAACAAGGAAGGGGAAGGCTCGATGACGGTGGTCACGGCCATCAAGCGCTCGTGCAACACGTGGTTCTACCGGGCCGCCCTCGAATCCGGAGCGGATTATCTCTCCAGCATGGCTCTGCGGCTCGGTTTTGGCGAGCGCACGGGCATTCCTCTCAAGGCGGAGGGAGAAGGCTTTGTCCAGTCGAACGCCTGGACGCTGCAGCAGCGCGGTCACAAGATGCTGCCGGGGGACATTGCGAACATGGCCATCGGTCAGGGCATGGTGCTTGCCACCCCCTTGCAGGTCTGCCAGTGCATGGCCGGCCTCGGTGATGGCGTGCGCATCCCGCAGCCGCGCCTGGTCTTGCAGATTCAGGATCTGGCGGACCGGGTGGTGATGGCTTACGAGCCGAAGGACCGCAAACGCATCGACTTGAACCCTGATCATCGCCAGGCGGTGATCAACGGAATGGTGGCTGTGGTGAATGGCAGCGGTGGCACGGGCCATTCCGCCGCCATCAAGCAGGCTGAGATCGCTGGCAAGACCGGGACCGCCCAGTGGAAGATCGCCAAGGATCAGAACCTCGCATGGTTCACCGGCTTTCTGCCTGCGGGAAAGCCAATGTTCGCCTTCGCTGTCGTTTATGAAGGCGAGCCGGGTGAGGATGTCAGCGGCGGCAGAAAGGCCGCGCCCATCGTGCGTGAGGTGTTCACGAACATCTTTGAGAAGGCCCCGGCGGACGATCCGATGCTGCTGGCAATGAAGGATGTGCCGAAAGCCAAGATCGTGGAGGAAGAGGTGCTCGATAAGTCGGAGGATATCCCGCTGGCCCCTGCGGCTCAGCCGCCACCACCACCTGAGCGGAAGGGAATCGGCGGCTTCTTCCGCAAGCTGTTTGGCCGCTAGTCCAGGCGATTCCCCATGAACATCCAACTCGCCACCGTCTGTGATTTCG
This sequence comes from Akkermansia muciniphila, assembly GCA_945882215.1. Lineage (GTDB taxonomy): Bacteria > Verrucomicrobiota > Verrucomicrobiia > Verrucomicrobiales > Verrucomicrobiaceae > Prosthecobacter. Next base: position 1,688 of record CAMCWM010000255.1, read on the forward strand.
CCGCTGACTACCAGGGCAAGCTGTGCATTCAGGGCGCGTTCGACACGCTGTGCGCACAGGCTTTTCCAGTGGTGCATCCGCAGTGCTCCATCGCGGTGCGGGCGGTCTTTCAAGCAGACGACGCCGGACGGCATGAGTTTGTGATCCGCTGCGTCGATCCTGACGGCAAGGAGTGCCTGCCGGCGATGCCGGCAATGCTGGAGGTGACGTTCCCCTCGTCTTTCATCCCGTTCGTCTCGCGCAACATCGTGTACACGCTTCAGCGCGTGAAGTTTGAGCGTCAGGGCTTGTACCGCTGGCTGGTGCAGCATCAGAACGACACCCTGGCCAGCATCCCGCTGCGTGTGACGCTCTTTGATGAACGTCGTTCCGCCACCGGACCCGCAGGTTAGCCGATTATGATCACTTCCAAGCCCAAGGCTCATTCCGCAACCACCACGCCCGCAGGCACGCCCGTGCGGCATCTGTCCGTGTTTCTGCACAACCGCGTCGGCGCGCTCATGGCGCTGGTCAAACTGCTCACCGATCACCGCATCGAGGTGCTGGGACTTTCGTTGCAGGACACCACCGAGCTGGCGCTTGTGCGCTTTGTTCCCAGCGATCCTGAAACCGCCGCGATGCTGTTCATTGAAAAAGGCATCCCCCACGTCGTGTGTCCCGTCACCGTCGTTGAGCTGCGGGAGCCGGAACACTCACTCGCCCATGCGCTGGCGGCGCTGCTCACCGCCGAGATCGACATCAATTTCAGCTACCCGCTGCTGGTGCGCCCCTCACAGCATCCACTGCTGGTGCTGCATCTCGATTCGCCGGATCTCGGCGCCGAGGTGCTTTCCAGCGCCGGGTTCAAGGTGCTGACACAGGAAGATCTGAGCCGGTGAGCCGGTCGGATTCTTTGAGCATGAATTGCGGTGCCAGTTTGGCGATGAACCCACGCGCGTCCTCCAACGCGCCGAGTTCGATGAAGGGATCCTCCTGGCCCACTCGCTGCTCCGGCAGCGGCACGTAGATCGAGGCCATCGCCCAGCGGTGCTGGATGTTGCGGAAGGTGGAGTCGAAGTAGGATAGCAGGATGTGCTCGTAGTGGTCCGGGCAGGTGACGCCGTCGGAGCCGACGTACCAGTAAAAATTCAGCGCCCTCGTCCTGATCCGCACGCCGGGCTGCGGTTCGGTGTCACGGAAGATGCGCATCATCATCATGGTGATCTCGCGCCCGTCTTCGAGGCGCAGCGGAATCGGTGTTCGATCTGTCACAGTCCAGCCCTGGTTTGGAAGGCAGACCTCCGGGCGGTGCAGGCTGCGTTTGACGAAGCCGCTGAGAATCACCGTGGCCATGATCTGCCTGCCGGTGGAGGACGCATAGACGCTGCGAGCCAGTTTGACGCCTTCATCGAGGAGGTTCTTCTCCTGCGCGGTCATGTCGAACTCACGTCCCTGGTAATCAGCCACGGTCAGAGGCAGTGCGAGCTTCACGCCAGGTTCGGACACATGGAAACTGATGTCCGTGGCAGCACAGACGCCCAGTGCGGCCAGCGGGAGCAGAAGGGCGGCGGCCAGTTGCCTCAGCGTGCGGCGCGGCAGCGGGATGGCGAAGGCGGCGCTGGAGCTAGAAAGCCTGCCGTGCCGTTTCAGGTTGGTCTTCATCTCGCGTCCTTCAAACAGCCAGCACAGCGCAAACATGCCCGCCAGCGCGACGCCAAACACCGCAAAACCTGCAAACGTGTGATAAAGCGACATTTCCTGGTGATCACCCATGCGTCTGCCGACCGCGAATTCGGAGCCAAACATCAGCGTGCCCGCCACCAGCAGCAGCAGGCGCACGACATTGCCCGCCACGGCAAGCGGGATGGCGCACGCGAATAAAAGGAGCCGCGCACGCGGCCGCCGCAGCGCCAGATAACCCAGCAGAGCCGAGATCATCATCAGGGCGAAGAGCGAGTTGATGCCGCTGCACTTCGCATCCACGTCGAGGCTGAAGGCGCTGCCAATCTCGATGCCGCGAGCATTGTCGGGCGCGGACTGCAACGCGGAACCCTCGCTCACCGACGGTACACCGGCCAGGTTGAGCAATGAGGCCGCCATTGAGGCCGTTTTGGGGCGCAGAGGAGAGGCCAGGGAGTCTTCCAGCGGCTGCATCGGCCAGGTGAAGAAGAGAAACAGCCAGGCAAAGAACAGCGTGCGCATCCAGGCACGTCCCGCCACCAGCAGGATCATGCCAGCCAGGATGAACTGCACGGCCAGGAAGCCGGGGTAGCCGGTGTCCGCCTTGTAACCGAGCCAGAAGAAGAACAGTCCCAGACCGAGCGGCAGCAGGCCCAGCCAGTCCCCCTCCCAGGGCAGTTTGCGCAGTTCATCACGCCGCATCCATACCAGCCAGCCGACCAGGGCGGGCACCACCAGGCAGAACTGCCAGTCTGCTTTCGCGCTCACCCATCTGGCCCAGCCGGTGAGAATGCTCTCACGTTTGCCGAAATCCCACTGCTGATACGGCCACACCAGAAACAGCAGCACCAGCACCGCGGGCAGCCCCCAGATCGCCACCTGCCGCAGCACTCCGGGCCACCGCAATGCGCCGGGCGCGGCAGACGGGTGGGCGGACAATGCGTTTGTGCTGGTGGATTCTGTTGCCATGTCGTGGGTTGACTGACAAAGGCTGGCCTTGTTTGTTGATTCTGGCAACCTTCATCGCGTAACGTCATCGCCTCGCATTCATGTCCGATCTTTTTCCCCCCAACAAACCCGAGGCTCCCGACGAAGATGACGACGAGGAGGAGGAGTTGCTGTTTGCACGCTGCAACCGCCCACCCTCCGAGGGGGCGGAGTCCGCTCCGGCGGAGGGGGCTGGAAAGAAGGAGGCAGCGGAAAGCCCAAAATCCGAAATCACCCCCGTTCACAAAGATGAGCTGCCGCTGCTCCGGGATGCCACTCCGCATGTGCAGAACCTGCGGCGCTCGCACCTCACTTACCGGCATCTGGTGATCTCGCTCAGCACCTCGCTAGTCATCGGTCTGCTGGTGCTGTATGAGGGCCGGCTGTTCTATAAGCGCGAGATCGCCCCGAAACTCACGGGTTCCGCCTCCCTGGCTCCTGCTCAGGCAGAGGGTGCTCTCAAAGAAGCGCTCGCCAGGGCCGATGAGCAAATCGCCGCGCTGCAAAAGCAGGTCGATGTCATGCGGCGCGAGCAGCTTCTCATGCAGCAGAACACGCGTGAGTCTTTGGAAAGCATCTCCACCGTGCTGAACAATCCCAAGCTCACACCCGCGCCTGCGGCTGCCTCCGCGAATCAACCGGGCATCCCGCGCATGGCCGATGCGGTGCCGGACATCTCGCCGACACAGCAGGAATTCATCCAGCTCAAGGAGCGCAACCGCCTCACCGCCTACGCCGACGAAGCCATCGCCACCGGCATGCGCAAGCCGCTTGAAGTGCTCGTCGAATACTTGCGCGACCCGGACTCCAAGCATCTGCATGAGGCCGCGCAGGCCGAGTATCTGCGCGCTGTGCGCGCCATCCAGCTCCTCCAGCGTGAAGACCCCGGCTACCGCCTGCCCGTCGCCGAGTTGTTCAAGGATCAAAACATCCGCGACGAGGCCGATGTGAAGCCCGAGGCCCTGCTCAAGCTGCTCGAGGATCACCAGCAGCCTTGGGAAGTGCGCCTGCGTGTCTGCTTCCTCCTTCTCGGCAGCAACCTGCCGGAAACCAACGCCAGGCTCATCAAGGCCATCAAGGAAGATCCCTCGCTCGATGTCGCCAAGCACGCCCAACTGGCGCTCGAACAGCGCGTCAAAAAGCGCTTCCGCATCTTCGACATCCCCGCTATCGAGGAATGGTCGAAATCACAGGAGAAATAATCCGCCCTGACCTCTTGACCGTTGACCTGCTTGACCTACCCCGCATGAAAACCCTTTTCCTGACCAACGAATACCCTCCCCACATCTACGGTGGCGCCGGAGTGCATGTCGAATACCTCTCCCGCGAGCTGGCGAAGCTCATCCAGGTGGATGTCCGCTGTTTCGGCGACCAGGACAGCAGCACGGAAAACCTCCAGGTGAAGGGCTTCGGGCTCGACACGAAAGATTGGGACTGCCCGCTCAATTTGAAGTCCGTCTTCGGCGCCTTGCAGCGCTGCCTCGACTTCAACACCGCCGGCATCGACGCCAGCCTCGTCCACCTGCACACCTGGTATGCGCACTTCGGTGGCGTCCTCGCCAAACTCAACTACGGCGTGCCCATGGTGCTCACCGTTCACTCGCTGGAGCCGCTGCGCCCGTGGAAGCGTGAGCAGCTCGGCCACGGCTACGACTTCACCGTCTGGCTGGAAAACACCGCGCTGCGCATGGCCGATGCCGTCATCGCCGTCTCCGAAGAGACACGCATCGACCTGCTCAAGCACTTCGACCTCGATCCGCACAAGATCCACGTCATCCACAACGGCATCGACCTCGATGAGTACCATCGCATCGAAGCCCCGGACGTTTTGAAAAAGCACGGCGTCGATCCAGACCAGCCCTACGTGCTCTTCGTCGGTCGCATCACGCGCCAGAAAGGCATCGTCCATCTCGTCCGCGCCATCCAGCACCTCGATCCAGGCTTCCAGGTCGTGCTGTGCGCCGGAGCGCCTGACACCATCGAGATCAGGGAGGAGATGGAGGCCGCCGTGGCCGCCGCCAGTGCCAAACGTCCCGGCATCGTGTGGATTCAATCCATGCTCCCCGTGCCGGAAAAGATCGCCATGTACTCGCATGCCGCCGCTTTCTGCTGCCCGTCCATTTACGAGCCCTTCGGCATCATCAATCTCGAAGCCATGGCCTGCGAGACCGCCGTCGTCGCCACCGCCGTCGGCGGCATCAAGGAAGTCGTCGTTGAGGGCCAGACCGGCTTCCTCGTCCCCATCGAGCAGCAGACCGAAAGCCCCTTCGAGGCCGTGCATCCTGAGAAATTCGCCCGTGATCTCGCCGCCGCCATCAACAAGCTCATGGCCGATCCCGCCCTGCGTGATCGCATGGCCAAAGCCGGCCGCCAGCGTGCCGTCGATCACTTCAGTTGGAGTTCCATCGCCCGCAAGACGCTGGCGCTGTACAAGACACTGGCGGTGTGATTCAGGGCTCAGTCAGGAAAAACAAAAAGGGGAAAATAGAAATGGGAAATCAGAGCTGAATCGCAGCTTTCCGCTTTCCGCTTTCCGCTTTTGACTCCCTCGTGCCTCACACTCGTGTCGCCCTCCGGGCTTCGCTACGCTCAGTCTGTCTCGCAGCCCGCCATGCTGCTCGGCTCAGCTTTTCAAAAAATCGGCTCGGATCGGCCATCGGGTCGTGATGAAGCAGGCAGACCTTGGCCACCTCCTCGACACGCCCCAATGGCCGCTCCTCGCGGCTCAAAGTCTTGAGCCAAGATGCGAGGGTCGGCGCGTTTGATTGGGGCGATATCGGCTTGGCGCAGTTTTGACTTCACCCCCCGGTGAGGCTCGCTACAATGTTGAAATGCTCCAACTCCAATTCCACTCCGTTTTGACTTCACCCCCCGGTGAGGCTCGCTACAATTCCGCCGCTCCGAACAAGCGCGTTCCTGCTGTTTTGACTTCACCCCCCGGTGAGGCTCGCTACAATTCCAATGATGAGCGCTGGCAAACGGCGGCAGTTTTGACTTCACCCCCCGGTGAGGCTCGCTACAATCCAAAGACCGCGTTGCCGCCA
>CAMCWM010000256.1 GCA_945882215.1 Akkermansia muciniphila
TGCATGGCGGCGGCTTCGCGACCGATGGCACCGCCGAGCTGTTCGTTTGCGGCACGGAGAGCGAGGGTGCTTTGCGCGTGAATGAGGTCCATGACGGCCTCGGCCTGCGTGAGGTCCATTTTGCCATTGAGAAAGGCACGCTGGGTGAATTCGCCGGGTTCGGCCGCACGCGCGCCGCAAGCGAGGAGGCGATCCAAGACACGCTGCGTGACGAGAACGCCGCCGTGACCGTGAAATTCGATGACGTCTTCACCTGTGTAGCTGGCAGGGCCTTTGAAATGGAGCAGCAGGCCGTGATCGAGCGGGTTTCCAACGCTATCGACAACTTGAACGAGATGCGCCTGCCGTGGGGTAAGTGTGGCGGGCAGTTTGAAGGCCAAGGCGGCGATTTGAAGCGCCTGCGGGCCGGAAACGCGCACCACGCTGATGGCGGCCTCGCCGAGGGCGGTGGAGATGGCGGCGATGGTGTCTGCGAGCATCGGCGATGGTGAGAGCAGCGGGCTGAAAGTTCAAGAAGCGATCTGGAAAGATGCAACCCACAAGTTCTTCCGCGCTGATGTGTTGAACGTTGATTTTGCAACGTCTATGCTCCGCGGCTTTCCAACCTGACCCAACCGCCACGCATGATTGATCCAGCCCCCGAAGACATGTACATGGGACCCTGGGCTCCCCGCAATGTCTCGTGGGGAGAAATGGCCTGCTATTTCGGCGGGGCCATGCTGGTGGCCACGCTGGGCACCTGGTGGATTTTGCAGCGCGGCAGTCGCTTCGGCATGGATGAACCCGACACACGGCGCAAACTGCATGAGAAGGCGATTCCAAGACTCGGCGGTGCGCCGATCTTCCTGGCGGTGGGTCTGGCGTCGCTGGTGGCGGGTTACATTGGTGGCTTGGGCTGGACCCGGTGGCTGCCGGTGGCCATCTGCAATGCATTGATTTTTAGCGTGGGTTTTGTGGATGATTTGAAACCTTTGGGGGCCAAGGTGAAGCTGGTGGGGCAGATCGGGACGGCCTTGATCTTGTACGCACTGGGCATTTCGATCGACATGCTGAGCAATCCGTTTGGCGAGGGTTCGGTGGCTCTGGGCTGGTGGAGTCTGCCGCTGACCTTGATCTGGCTGGTGAGCATCCCGAACATCGTGAATCTGATCGACGGCATGGACGGTCTGGCGGGAGGTTTCGGCTTGTTTTTATGCCTGACGCTGGCCTTCCTCGGTTATTACGGCAGCCAGCCTGATGTGATGGTGGTGTCGCTGGCCATGGCAGGAGCGCTGGCGGGCTTTTTGGTCTTCAACCTTCCTCCCGCCAAGATTTTCCTGGGGGATGGCGGAGCGTATTTGATCGGCTTTTTCATCGCCTCTGTCTCACTGTTCACCGCGAACAAAGGATCCGTGATCGGCGCCCTGCTGGTGATCATCATCGCCTTGGGCGTGCCGATTCTGGACACGCTGTTCGCAATCATCCGCCGGGGCATTCGAGGTGTTTCGATCTTCAACGCGGATGCCGAGCACATCCACCACCGGCTGATCCTGCTGGGTTATAGCAAAGGCCGTGCGCTCGCCGCGATGTATTCGGTCTGCCTTGCGCTGAGCCTTGTCGGACTGAGCATTCTGGTGACCAAGGGCATCGCACTGCCGGTGGTTGGCGCGTTTCTGTTCCTGCTGGCTTTGGGCACGGCGCGCTACCTCGGGTATGTGCGCAGTTGGTCGAACTTTCGCCTGCAAATCAACGAGACCATGGAAAGGCGCCGACAACGGGAATTCTTCCGCGCTTATGGCCGTGTGCTGGATTTCGAGGTGGAGCGCTGCGAGGATTTGGAAAACTTTGACATGATGTTCCGCCACGGCCTGGAACGCATGGGCCTGGGTGTGCAAGCCAGGGAAAGCACCAAGCCCGAGATTATAAGACTGGGTGAAGGGAAGCAGTGCACCATCTACCACCCTCAGGATGACGCCGATGCGAGCGAATGGCATCTGCGGCTTGACGTGCTTGTGCCAGCTCTTGACCGCTGTCTCGAAAAATGGCAGGCCCTGCCACCGTGCGTCGAGCAGCACGTTCCTTCACCCTCCCTTCCGCCCCGAGCCACGGCATGAAAAACGAGACCGACAAGCCTCACGACACCCCGGAGAAAATCCCGCTGCTTGTCGGCGACGAAGCCGAGGAGGAGCAACCGCAACTCCTGGTGAATGATCCACCCCAAGAGTCCGCTGTGGATGAAGACTCTGAAGAAGAGGAAGGCGCAGACAAACTGGAGCGCAGTTACGACCTGCCGGGACCCGCGTGGATGGGCTACATCTTTGCCTCACTGCCCATTTTTGCCTGCCTGTTCGGGGCCGGCCGTGAAACATGGTCGAAGGGCATCATCACGACTCTTTTGGGCGTGTTGCTGATCTTTTTCACCCCCAGGCGCAGACTGCCGCTCGTGGCCATGATTGGCCTGGCAGGAGCCCTGCTCGCACCGCTGCTGTCATTTTTACCTGTCACCTGGCTGTTTGAAATGCCAGCCTGGCGAAAACTGCTTGAGGTGGACTGGGAGATCGCGCTTTCCAAAACCCTGACTCCGCAAGCCGCGGTGTCGATGGAAGCATGGCTCTTCTTTTCTGTCTGCTGTGTCTGGCTGGGATGGTGCATGACACGCGGTTTTTCCGATCTTCAGCGCCGGGCGATGGTCCATATGCTCACTTTCGGCGGCATCCTGCTATGCGTGCTTTCCATCATGGAGGGCAGCAAACTGATCAGCATTCCCTGGTGGCCACGCAATCAAATCGAATGGGGGCATGGATTCGGCCCGTTTGCCAACCGCAATCACATCAGCAGCCTCGCAGCGATGACTGCCGTGCTGTGTGCAGCGGCCTCGTATGATGCCCACCGCCGTAAATCGCGCCTGTGGTTGCTTTTCGTTCTCGGCTTCCTCGCTCCCGTCATCTGCATCTTCATGAACAGTTCACGAGCGGGACTGGTGCTGCTTTTCCTCGGCATGACAACTTGGTTTGGCACCATAGCCATGCGGCGGGGCTTCTTTCAAAAGCTGGCGGTCTCATCCTCTCTGATCTTCATCATCGCCACCCTGCTGGTCATGTCAGGCGGCAACATCTCCAAACGACTTACAGAAGAGGGAATCGCCAATTTTGCCTCGGGCCAGGGACGCGGCGGCATTTATGGCGAGTGTTTGAAAATGATTCTCGAATCCCCGTGGATGGGAATCGGAATGGGGAATTTCGACTCACTTTTCCCTCAATTTTCCAAACTGCATGATCCGGTAAACCGCTACATCCATCCTGAAAGCGACCTGCTCTGGCTGCTGGCGGAAGGAGGACTGCTGACCGTGCTTCCGGGCATGCTGCTGCTGCTCTGGATTTTCCTGTCCACCGGGCCTTGGTTCGGCAAGAAGAAGAAACGCAAATCCGGCATGCAGGATCGGAGACTGCGGAACGCCGCCGCCATCGTGTTTGGCCTCGGCGTCATCCACGGTCTGGGTGATGTGCCCAGTCATGGCCTTGCCTATGCTCTGTTCATGGCCTTGCTTGCAGGGATTGCAATCCGGCCGCGGAGACTGCCTCAACCTGCGGAACGCCCTCAACGCATTGCTTTCCGCCTTGGCGGACTGGCAGCACTGTCGCTTGGAGCCGCATGGCTGGCCATTGCGCTGGGCCACCCGGCGCTCCCCGGCACGAGTTCTGCGGAAGCGCTCCGTGTCCGGGCCGACAAGCTTGTTGGCTCCGGTTCACCTTCGGACGCGCTGCCGCTCATGAATCAGGCGATCCAGATGAGGCCAATGGACTTCCGTCTCTATTTTGAACGTGCGCGCATTCGCCTGATGCTTGGCCAGCCATCCAATGACGCTTTGACCGATTTCTCCCGTTCCCGCATGCTGGAACCTCAGTTTGCCCGTTACTGCTACGTCGAAGGGGTCATCTGGCTCGACTACAATCCTTCCTTCGCTTTGATTGCCTGGCGAGATGTGCTGCGCCGGTGGCCAGGCTACAACTACTGGGCCATGCTTCAGCATGCCAGACAGCATCCCGAATTGCTCGAACCACTCTGGAGTCTCGCCACCACGGCCAACCTCAAAATGGAATACCTGTATCAGGTTACCTCACGCGAAGAGTTTGACGTGTGCCTTCGCAGCCTGCTCACCCAGCAACCAGATCTCGAAGGGCTGGAACCTGCTCAACGTGAGAGGCTTTTTGGCATCTGGTACCAACACGGCAACCCGGCGGCCCTCGTGTCCGCGCTCGAAACCAATCGAAAATGGCGGGACGATGGCTGGCGCCTGCTGGCCGAGCACTACGCACGCAATTCCGACTTCCAGCGGGCGTGTCAGACGGTGATCCCGTATCTTCCCTCCGTCATTCGCACCGCACCGGGAACCAGCACTGACATTCCCGCTCTGGAGCGTGCGCTGCTATACAATCCGACCGATGCCAGGCGCGGGATCGACCTCTTCCAAGCCCAGAAAACCCAAGGCGACATCGACGGTGCGTTGCGCACGCTGGAAAAAGTCGCCGCCATCCCGAATGCTCCGCCCTACATCCGCCAGGAAACAGCCGCGCTTTACATCATGAAACAGGATTTCCGACGTGCTTGGGAGCAGTTGCGGGAAGCGATGCAGAAGCGATAAGCACACGCAAAAGCAGCGGGCTGGCCCGGCATTCTCTTTTTTGAGAATCTAGGATTGACGCAATCCTGCGAGACGTTTAGCTTATTTAACAATCAACCGTGCCTCTCATTTAACGAAATCAATATGGCTAAACTAGTAATCATAGACGACGAAGCCGCCATCCTCGAACTCATGACCAAGCTCTGCAAAGCGGCGGGTCATCAAGTGTTTGGCTGCACCACCGGCATCGACGGCATCGCTGCCATCCGTTCCCACCAGCCTGATCTGGTCATTGTGGATCTGCGCATCGGCGATGTGAATGGCCTCGATCTTGTCAGCATGTGCCGGGATCAGTTCCCCAACACCGCTGTCATCATGGTCACCGGTCATGGCAGTGTTGAGACTGCCGTCGAAGCCATGCGGCTCGGAGCCTTCGACTACCTCACCAAGCCCTTCGATCTCGGCGATCTCATCAAAACCGTGAATCAAGCGCTTCAGCGCAACGGCGTTGCCGCATCGACCCCGGCATCCATCCCCAGCGCGACGCTGCGCTCGGCCTCATCCTCGAAACTCATCGGCCACAGCGACGCCCTTCAACGCATCTTTGACATCGTCCGCCGCGTCGCCAACAACGACAGCCCGGTGCTCCTCGAAGGCGAGTTCGGCGTGGGCAAGCACATGGTCGCCCGTGCGCTGCACGAGGCCAGCCGCCGCAGCAATTCCCCCTTCAAGGAACTGCAATGCAGCGCCATGCCCGAAGACGCCCTCGAAACCGAGCTTTTCGGACAGACCGCCATCTTCAACCGTGTCGCCGGTGGCACGATCCACCTCGCCGAAGTAAACCAGCTCCCCGCGCGCATCCAGGCCCAGTTGAATACCTTCCTCGACGAAGCGCAGTCACGCAAAGGCTGGGGCAATGGCACTGGCAGCTCCGATTTCCGCCTTGTCGTCTCCAGCACGGTATCACTCGAAGATTCCGTGAAGGCGGGCAAGTTCCGCGAAGACCTCTACTACAAGCTCTCCGTCGTCCCGCTGAAGATTCCCCCGCTACGCGAACGCCGCGAGGATGTGAAGCCCCTCGTCGAGCACTTCCTCAAAGAACTCGCCGAACGCACGGACTCCAAGGCCAAGACCATCGACGCCAACGCCATCGAGTTCCTTGAGAAGTACAACTGGCCCGGCAACGTCTCCGAACTGCGCAACGCCATCGAGCGCGCCTGTGCCTTCGCCGAACACGACCGCGTACGCCCCTCCGACCTTCCCACCAAGGTCACCCGGCAAATCGAAGTGCCCACACCTTCCGTCCACGAGGGGCTCACCAAGCTCCCCATCGGCTCCACGCTTGACGATTTCATTAAATCCCAGGAGCGCGTCTTCATCCAGGAAACGCTCAAGTACAACAGCGGCTCCCGCGAAAAGACCGCCAGCATGCTCGGCGTCTCCATCGCCACGCTGTATCGTAAGATGGGCCTCAATGTCGAGCGCAAGACAACGACGTAGTCCCTCGTTGAGCCCCTGTGATCTCCCGATGGCGGTCTGTTCCTGAACAGCCCGCCATTTTTTCACTCGTTTTTTGTCATTTGCTCCGCCGGTTGCGTATGATCCTGCCCCGTCCAAACTAGCCCGAAAACCTTCCTTCACGCGCTTTGCCATCTTCCCCAGCCACCATCCTCTACTGCCGCTGCGCCTACGCCCAGGTCGTGCCCACCGGCGTCAAAAACGACGTCCTGCAGCAGCTCTGCGCCTCCGAGGCCAGTTTTGAAACCGTCTCCGACCTCTGCGAAATGGCCGCGCATCGCGACCCCCGCCTCCAGGCCATCGCCTCCTGTGGCAAGCTCCGCATCGCCGCCTGCTACCCTCGCGCCGTGAAAGGTCTCTTCCAGCAAGCCGGTTCCCCCCTCCCCGACGACACCGAGATCCTCAACATGCGCACCCAAACCGCCGACGAGATCACCGCCGCGCTGCTCAAAACAGAAAGTTGAAAGCAGAAATCCGCAATCTGCCCGTTTCAGCTTTTCAGCTTTTCAGCTTTCTACTTTCAGCTTTCAGCTTTTCTCCCCCATGATCACCCACACTCACCGCCCCCTCCGCGTCGTCCTCTACGAAGGCCGCGGCAGCATCGCGCTCCCTGCGGAATCCCGCGCCAAAGTGATGATGGCCCTGCTCGACCAAGGCTACACCGTCACCCGCAGCGGCCAGGGCGCCAGCGCCATGCCGCACGACGACCGCAGCCTGCTCGTGCTCGGTTCCTTTGAAGGCAAAGCCCCCGCGCTTGAAGACGCCACCGGCCTCGTCAGCATCGACACCCGCGACATCACCGGTCTCGACCCCGATGCCATCGTCGCCCTCGTCGGCAAATCACGCGGCGACAAGCCCATGAACGAACCCGGCAAATGGAAACCCTGGTTCCCCGTCATCGACTACTCGCGCTGCACCAACTGCATGCAGTGCCTCAGCTTCTGCCTCTTCGATGTCTATGGCGTCAGCGAGGACAACAAGATCCAAGTGCAGAACAACGACAACTGCAAGACCAACTGCCCCGCCTGCTCCCGCGTCTGCCCCGAAGTCGCCATCATGTTCCCCAAATATCAGGCGGGACCGATCAACGGCGATGAGATCAACGAGTCCGAGGTCGGCCGCGAGAAGATCAAGGTGGACATCTCCTCCCTCCTCGGCGGCGACATCTACTCCGCCCTCAAAG
>CAMCWM010000257.1 GCA_945882215.1 Akkermansia muciniphila
GAGGCTGACGGCAAAGGCGATGGTTCTGAGTAGAATGAGTCGATGTTTCATTGTTGGGGTGCGGAAGTCTGCTTGTAGCGCCTACCATGAGCAGATGTCACTCCCTTTTTGTAGTTTTTTTAACCCCTATGCACATTTACAATCACCCGCGAATCCGGGGGATGGGAAAAGAAGTATCCCGCCATCGCCGCAAGCTGGCGACGCTCCTGGGAGCAAGTCATCCCCTTTGCAAGAAGGTGCGGCGCGTAATCTACATGGCCGCACGGCGTGCTCCATAACCCCATTCTCAAAACATTTTACCAGCGCCTGCTCATGGGTGACAAGCCATTCAAAATTGCCAGCACCGCCGTCATGCGCAAACTCCTGTGCTTCTCAACCGTTTGATCGCTGCTCCCAAATTTCAGCTTGCCCACTGACACAGTTGCTGCCCGACCATGAGCGCCGCCTGAGACAGAGTGTCTGCTGTGCCTTTACCGGCTTAGCTCCAGCATGCGCAGGATCGGCTTCTCCGCACGCTGACGCAAATCCTCAGGCATCTCGACACGCGGGTTGAGATCGCGCAGGCAGTCGTGAAGCTTTTGCAGTGTGTTCAGCTTCATGTAACGGCAGTCAGCGCAGGCGCAGTGGCCAGTGGGGCCGGGAATGAAGGTCTTGCCCGGCACCTCACGCTCCAGGCGATGCAGCATGCCGCTTTCGGTCACGATGATGAAGGCGCTAGCCGGGCTGTTGCGGCAATACCCAACCATTTTTTCCGTGCTGCACACCTCATCGGCCAGCATGCGCACCGCGTAGGTGCATTCGGGATGCGCGACGACCTTGGCGTCCGGGTATTCGTCTTTGATCTTCTGGATGCTGTCGCGGGTGAACTCGACGTGGACGTAGCACGCGCCCTTCCACAGGTCCATCTTGCGACCTGTGCGTTCCATGACCCATGAGCCGAGGTTTTGATCCGGCACAAAAAGGATCGGACGGTCCTTCGGCGCCGCTTCGACGATCTTGTCGGCATTGCCACTGGTGCAGATGCAGTCGCTCAGCGCCTTCACATGTCCGCTGCAGTTGATGTAGGCGATGACGTAGTAGTTTTTGGCCGCGTTGGCCTTCAAGAACGCCTCAAGCTGCGGGCCGGGGCAGCTTTGCTCCAGTGAGCAGCCGGCATTCGCATCTGGCAGCACCACGATCTTGCCAGGATTCACGATCTTGGCTGTCTCCGCCATGAAATGCACACCACAGAACACGATCACATCTGCTTCCGTCTCCTTCGCCCTGTAGGCGAGGCCGAGCGAGTCACCCACGTAGTCGGCAATCTCCTGGATGGCCTTGTCCTGGTAATTGTGCGCCAGGATGACGGCGTTGCGCTCCTGTTTCAGGCGCTTGATTTCTTCGATGAGGCTGGGGGCGGCGGTGGCGACCATGTTCAAGCATTAGAGCAGACACACCCGGACGCAAGCAGCAGGAAGCCAGACAGATTCGTCATTCGACATTCATCATTCGTCATTCCACATTTGTGCGTGACCCAAAAACAGCCCCACCCCCTTCTCGACCTCGCCCTCACCGTCATTCTACCCTCCATCGCGCTCGAAAAGCTCAGCGCGCCAGATCGACTCGGCCCCGCCTGGGCGCTGGTGGTGGCGCTGCTGCTGCCGCTGGGCTTTGGCATCTGGTGCTTCATGAACAAGCGCGGGCTGAACTTCTTTTCCGTGCTCGGCTTGGTCGCCGTCATCGTCACGGGCGGCCTGGGCCTGCTCCAGCTCAACGCGACGTGGTTTGCGGCCAAGGAGGCCATGTTTCCCATCTTCCTCGGCATCGCTTTCCCCCTGAGCCACCGCTGGGGGAAACCGCTTGTCAGCGAGATGCTGCTCAATCCGCAGGTCATCAACCAACCTGCGCTGCATCAGGCGCTCGACACGCCGGAGAAGCATCACAGCTTCGCGCTCCTTCTCAAACGCGCCTCCTGGGGCATGGCGGGCACCATGCTCTTCTCCGCCATCGCGAATTTCATTCTAGCCCTCTACCTGCTGGGCGACAAAGCGCCCGGCAGCCAGGAATACACCAAGGCCATCGGCCGCCTGAACTGGAGCGGCTTCCTCGTCATCGGCATTCCCCTCATGGGCGTCACCCTGGCCCTGCTGCTCTGGATGCTGCGCTCCATCACCCGTCTCACCGGCCTGGAACGCGACGACCTCATGAATCAAGGCACCACCGTGCGGCGGGAAGTGACTAACAAATGACCTGCGGAAAGCCGCCAAAAACCGTTTGCCCAAAATGAAGGGGCAGTTTATAAAGGCGGCCCCTCGGAATTAAGCGCGGTTAGCTCAGTGGTAGAGCATTACCTTGACATGGTAGGGGTCACAGGTTCGAACCCTGTACCGCGCACCATCTTCGATTGAAGATCACACTCCGACTCACGCCAGAATCTCGCTCACCACGCGCGCCTGTGGATTTTCCACGAGCGTCTGATCGGTGCCGTTGCGCTTGTAGCTGAGCTTTTTGGCATCGAGGCCGAAGAGATGGAGCAGCGTGGCGTGGTAGTCGTAGTGATTGACGACGTCCTTGACGGCGTGGTGGCCGAAGTCGTCGGTCTCGCCGTGCATGTGGCCTGCTTTGAAGCCGCCGCCGGCCACCCACATGCTGAAGCCATAGGTGTTGTGATCGCGGCCGACGGACTTGCGGTCCTTGGCACCGGCGCGGTTTTGAATGACCGGCAAACGACCCATTTCACCACCCCAGTGAACGATGGTGGTGTCGAGCAGGCCGCGCTGCTTGAGATCGGTGACGAGGGCGGCTGCGCCTTGATCTACGTAAAGGCAGGCGGCGGGCAGCGAGGTGAGGATGCTGGAGTGATGGTCCCAGGTTTGATTCCCGGTGAACAAGGACACGCAGCGCACCCCGCGCTCGACGAGACGCCGGGCAATGAGGCAGCGCGTGCCGAACTCGGCGGCGGCGGGATTGTCGAGGCCATAGAGTTTCTTGGTAGCGGCGCTTTCTTGATCGATGTTGAGCGCCTCCTTCGCGGCAGTCTGCATGCGCGCGGCAAGTTCAAAACTCTGAATGCGCGCTTCGAGGTCGGCTTCGCCTGGGCGAGCTTCAAGGTGCTCGCGATTCAAGCGCTGAACGAAGTTGAGATAGCGCGCCTGCGCATCGCCTTTGAGGCTCAGCGGAGCGTCGAGATTCGGAATGCGCGGCTCTTTGGGACGAATGACTGTGCCCTGATACAGCGAGGGCAGCCAGCCGTTGCTCCAGTTGTCCACCCCGAGCACGGGAAGGCCGCGTGGATCGGTGAGGGCGACGTAAGCTGGCAGATCCTGATTTTCAGAGCCAAGACCATACGTGAACCAACTGCCCAGCGTGGGTCTGCCGCCAGTGACCTGGCCATTGAGCAAGGCGTAGATCGATTGGCCGTGATTGTTCACGCCAGTGTGCATCGAGCGGATGAGCGTGACGTCATCGGTGATGCGTGAGAAGTGCGGCAGCAGTTCGCTGACGTCCATGCCGCACTGTCCATGCTTCTTGAACTGCCACGGACTGCCCATGCACTCGCGGCTGGCTCCGGCGGCATCATCGTATTTCACTTCGCCGGGGAAATCTTTGCCGTCGTAGCGGGTGAGTTCGGGCTTGGGATCAAACAGATCCATGTGGCTCGGCCCGCCCTGCATGAACATCGAGATCATGGCCTTCGCCTGCCCAAATCCGTGCGGGGCCTTCGGTTTGAGATCAAAATGGCGTGCCGCCGCCTGCTCACTGGTGGCGAGGAGGTTTTGCTCCTTCAAAATCGTCGCCAAGGCGATGCCGCCGATGCCGTAGCAGGAGCGGTTGAGGATGGAGCGGCGGGTGTGGAGCATGATGCTCTAACCTACGGGTAAAAAAGCCGCATTCTTCCCACTAGGCCTTCACCACACTGCGAACGGTGCCGTTGGCAAGACGCGTGAGCAATTCATCGCCTTCCTGAACGTCCGCTGCGTCCGTGAGCACACGACCGTCAGCATTCGTGGTGTAGGAGAAGCCGCGGGCCAGGACGGCGTCGGGGCCGATGTGCTGCATGAGCTCCTGACGTGATTGCACACGATCTGAAAGGCGGTCGAGACGATGTAGGAGGCCTTGACGCAGCCGCTGGGCACAGGTTTCAGCACGATGCACGGCCTCGCTGAGTTGCACACGCGGATGATGCGCGGCGAGGACGTGCTGCTTCTGCGTGAGATCATCGGTCCACACCTGCAACTGCTCACGTACAGCCTCGCGGAGGCGGGCTTCGTGATCGTCGATGCTTTGCTCAGCCTGCTGGAGCAAACGCTCCGGCGCATGGAGAAGCGGGCCTTTGGCGGTGAGCTCGATGACGTGCTGATGATGATCGAGCAACGTGCCGACGCGGGCCTTCAGCGAGCGGGCGATGCTTTCAAAGTGCCGCTGCAACTCGGCACTGTCAGGCGCGAGGAGTTCGGCGGCGGCGCTGGGCGTCGGGGCGCGCAGATCGGCCACGAAGTCGGCGATGGTGAAGTCGATTTCATGACCGACGGCGGAGATGATCGGGATCGGACACGCCGCGATGGCCCGGGCGAGCACTTCTTCATTGAAGCACCACAGATCCTCCAGACTGCCGCCGCCACGGCCCACGACAATGGTGTCCGGCACGGGAAGACCGTGATCCTTGGCGTTTCCGAGCACTTTGAGCGCACGCACGATCTCGAGTTCGGCCCCCTGCCCTTGCACGCGCACGGGAAACACGAGCACATGCACCCAAGGGGCGCGGCGTGTGAGGATGTTCAGCATGTCCTGGATCGCCGCGCCAGTGGGTGAGGTGACGAGGGCCACGACACGAGGGAAACGCGGGATGGGGCGCTTTTTCTCCTCATCAAAGAGGCCCTCGGCATGCAGTTGACGCTTCAGGGCCTCGAAACGCTCCTGCAACGAGCCTTTGCCCTTTGCCTGCACCTGTTTGACGACCATCTGATACTGACCGCGGGTCTCATACACGCTGATCTCACCATGAACCTGCACGAGGGCACCGTCTTGCAGGCGGGTGGAACTGCGGGCAGCGGCGCCACGGAAGAAAACACACGAAAGCTGCGCTCCGGCGTCCTTGAGCGTGAAGTATTGATGTCCGGAGGATTGCAGACGGTGGTTGCTGATCTCACCCTCGACCCAGACGCTGCCGATGTGGCCTTCCAGCACATCGCGAATCTCGCGCGTGAGCTGGGTGACGGAGAGGACTTCGTGGTCTTCGGGCATGCTGCGCGTCATTTGGCGCAGATGCGGGCAAAGTCCAGCCGCGTCACACGACCAAGTGCCACAACCAGCCCACCACACCCGAGGCCACCGACCACCAGCAGCGTGCCACCTCCGCGATGCCAAGTCCTGGCGATGGCGATGCGGCGAGAAACAGCGCGATGAGCAGGAAGGCGTTGATGAGGAAGATGAGCATCATCGAGAAGAACTCGCCGTTGCGTTTGAGATCCCCCTGCTCGGCGAGCACCGTTTTGACCGTGTAGGTGGCGTGGAAAAACCACGTCAGGCCGACCAGCGCGTAAAGAAACCGTGTTGGCTTCAAATGCACCGTCCAGTTCCAGATCGACACTGCGTGCGCCTCTTGCATGTCCAGCGCCAGCCCGGCGATGCCGAAGATCATCATGATGATGAGCGTGTAGAATGGGATCAAATAAGGGGCCAGCGTGATCCAGGTGTTCGACTTGTCGGTTTCGACGTAGCCGCCCGCCGCGCTGACTTTCCAGTCGAAGATGCGTCCGCCAAACATGCGGGCAGTGACGAGATGGCTGAACTCATGGCCGAAGACGTAGGCCGTCACCGGTCGCAGGCCGGCCAGGTAGGCCAGGCCCCACAAAACTCCGCCGAAGGTGAAAAAGACGAATTCCTCCGACTTCAGGAAGCCCATGCGCGTGACCGCCCGCCAGAGCATCAGGATCAGGGTGATCGCCGTCACGAGGCAGGCGGGAGCCAACACAGCCCCGCCAACCCAGCGCTTCATGAGCAGGAGAAAACGGTCCCGATGCACGTCACGCCGGTTATTGATGCCGGCGGGGCGATTGCGGGTCTCATGGAGGTGTCGGCGCAGGTTTGCGGTGGACATGGGATTTCCGACTTATTTAACCTTTGTTAAACATCTTCACAATCCAAAATGTGAATATGTGAACAAGTCTGGCCTACCGGAGCTTGCTCATCCCGAAGACAATGCAAAGCGCCACCAGCACCACGAATCCGATGATAATGGCATTCCAAGACTCAGGATCTGGCTTGCAGCGGTTCAAAGTGACCAGCCTCACCGTCCAAGAGCCCAGATAGCCGAGCAAATCGCCCAAATGGCTTAGTTCGAGGACAAACTCGATTCCCGCCCACAAAGCTCTCAAAGCCACCCCCAAGCACCCGATACCTTCATCCAGCGGCATAAAAATCCTCCGATGGGCGGTTCATTTGCGGAAAATGAAATACACCGCCCCGCACATGCACAGGGCGGCCCAGAGGTAGTCCCATTTCAACGGCTGCTTCATGTAGAACAGCACGAACGGCACGAAGACCATCAATGTGATGACCTCCTGGATGATCTTGAGCTGAGGCAGCGTCAGCGCGGTGCTGCCGATGCGGTTGGCAGGCACTTGCAGCATGTATTCAAAGAAGGCGATGCCCCAACTGATGAAAGCGGCAATGAACCACGGCTTCGCCTTCATGTCCTTCAGGTGTGCATACCACGCGAAGGTCATGAAAACGTTCGACGCCACCAACAGTCCGACAGCTTTGATCACAGGCCAGTTCATGGTCGCATTGGAGCCTGTGTTGCCGCGTCTGCCAAGGGTGGCTTCGACTCGATGCGCCAACCGGCGGGCAGATTTCTTTGAATGCCGGGCTGAAGGGAAAACAATATCAGAAATAGTCTTGATCCAGCTCGGCAAAACAACAAGGATTTGCGTTTTTACCACACTATGAATTCATCATCCAACACTCCTCAGGAGACAGCGGGCACATCCATTGAGGTCGAGGGGGCGGTTGACGCCTACCTCAAAAAAGAAATGCGCCGTTACACGAAAGTCGCCGCGTTCACACTTTCTGCCATCTGCGCTGCCGGCGGTTTTTTGTTCAAAGTCATGATTGAGAATCAACTCTCCGAGCTGAATCGGGCCAGGGAGGACATCAGCCGCGAAATCGGGCGCGTTGAGGAAAAGGCGAGACGGGTTGACGACGTGCTGGATTCCATTCGTGAGACCGAGTCAAAGGTTCGTGAAGTGGCGCCCAAAGTGGAAGAGCATGAAGCCCGTCTCTCTGCCGACCTCAAAACCATTGATGAAACCC
>CAMCWM010000258.1 GCA_945882215.1 Akkermansia muciniphila
GTACCTTCGATGAGCTTCGCGAGACGCACGGACATCTTTTCACCGAGCTTCACGCGGTCAAGGATGGCCTCGGGGAGATCGGCTTCAAAGCGCAGCGAAGTGGGTGCTTCGATTTCGAGCAGTGGTTTGCCCGGCATCGCGAGATCGCCCACATCGGCGAGCTTGCGCGTGACCACGCCATCGAAGGGCGCGGTGACTTTGGCGTAGCTCATCATCGTTTCGGCTTCGCTGACAGCTCCGGTGCCGATTTTCACGCGAGCCTCGGTGGCATCGAATTCCTGCCGCGTGGTCGCATTGCTGGCGATGAGCTGCTTTTGGCGATCAAAGTCGCGTTTCGCCTGATCGAGCATCGCGCGGGCCTGATCGACTTTCGCCTGAATTTCCTGCACATCGAGCCGTGCGAGCAGATCACCCGCCTTCACCATCGCACCCGGCGTCGCGGTGTATTCAAGCACGCGGCCGCTGACCTTCGCCTCGACGACGGCGCGTTGTTTCGAGCGCACCGTGCCCACGACCTCCTCGGTGGCTGTGTGGGGTTCCAGCTTCGCTGTCTGCACCTTCACCGTGACGCTGGGCAGGGCCGCGGATGGCGCGGGGATTTGGTCATGCTTGCCGCAAGCGGCCAGCAGCAGGACGGGGAGGAGGCGTGAGAGGCGTTTCATCGGTGGAGGCGGATCGTGGTTGAGTCAGACCTTCGTGCAACAACTGCCGCCGACACCGAGCTTTCTGAGAATGTTTTCCGCCGGGCAAAAGCCGGTAAAGGCAGACTGGAGGAGGTTCGCGCCGACGAAGGCGGTGAGCCAGAGCCAGTTCGGGCTCACGTAATGCGCGAGCGCGAGGCTGGTGAGGATCATGGTGCCTGCGAGGGCACGGATGGCATTTTCGAGCTTCATAGTTTTGGGTTGGTGGAGTTCAAATCGGTGGCTGGAGCAGCTTCCGGTGCTTTTGGCAGCAACACACAGGCCGGGCAGCCCTGGCGGCTCATTTGAAGACCGAAGAGCAAGGCCGCGAGCGCGGCGATGAGGATGGCGAGGCGGTTCGTAGTCATGGCGGTGTGAAAAACTCAGCGGGTGACGGTGTCGTGCTTCTTGTCGTGCTCGCTCCAGCCATGCGCGGCGAAGTCGGAGACGACCTTGGCGTGATTCTGGGCGATCTTGACGGCGTTTGCTGTGCGTCCCTTGACCGTCATGCGCACGCCCTTGTCCGTGGGGGTGAATTGATGCTCCATCTCGTCGTAGTGATCGCAGTATTCGGCAAACGCCGGGTCCCAGCGGCGCACGCTCAGTCCTCCCCCGAGACGCGCCTGCATCTGCCCGACATGCTTTTTCAAAGCTGCGGCCACTTTGGGATCATCGCTCTCCGTCAGGGCCGTATAGCCGTCGGCGGTGAGCTTCAAATCACGACGGATTTTGGCATGCGCGTCAAAGAGGGCATGGATCTGCTCCCGCGCCTCCGGTGGAAGGCCGCGACCGCCGACCTGCTGTGCGCAGGAGGAAGAAAAAGCCATGGCGGTGGTGAAAAGCGCCAGGACAAAAGTTTTCGTGGACGAACTTGGTTTCATGGTGTTCATGTAATCAACTGTATGAGTCTATACGCATATAGTAGATGCCTGCAAACCCTTTTTAACATCATGCCCGCCGCACGAAAAAAATCCCTGCCGCCGGTCTCCGATGAGGCCCTCGCTTTGATGGCCTCATGGTTCCGAACGCTTGCCGAACCCAGCCGCCTGAAAATCCTCCGCGCCCTGGAGGAAGACGGCGAGCTGAACATCACCGAACTCGTCGCCGCCACAGGCCTCACCCAGGCCAACGTCTCCCGCCATGTGCAGTCGCTCGTCGATGCCGGGATGGTAGGCCGCCGCAAGGAAGGCCTCACGGTGATCTGCTTCATTGCCGATCCCAGCATCACCGACCTCTGCGACAATGTATGCAACAACCTCCTCAAGCGCCTTTCCCACCAAGTGAAGAAACTCGGCGGCGCATGAACGCGGCCTTTGCATCAAACCTCACATGCCGCTGCGAACCATGATCTGGACCATCGTCATCATCATCGCCGTTGTCGGCCTCTGGTATTGGTATGAAGGCGGCTGGGATCGCAGCCTCTTCAAGGCCGCGCCTGGCTGTGTGTGCGAAAATCTGAACGCCGATCAGGCGAATGCCTGGCTACGCGAGCACCCAGAGACACAGGTGCTTGATGTGCGCTCCAAAGGCGAGTTTGACGACGGCGCGCTGCCCAAGGCCGTGAACATCTCCATCGGCGATGAGACATTCGACAGCCAAGTGACCGCGCTCGACAAAAAGAAGCCGGTGCTCGTTTACTGCGCCGGTGGCTTTCGCAGCCGCAAGGCCGTCGCGAAGCTCAAGGGGCTCGGCTTCAAGAACATCCAGCACATCCACCGAGGCTACATGTCGTGGAAGCCGGACACACAATCATGAAACGCTTTCTTTTATTACCCATCCTCACGCTCGCTGTCTTTGCGCAAGCGAAGCCTGATCCAGCCGAAGCGGGACCGAAAATCATAGCGGAGGCCTTCGCGAAGCTCAGCGGGGCTTTGGGCGAGGCGATTGGCAAAAGCGGCCCGGTGGGCGCTTTGAGCGTGTGCAGTGAAATGGCACCGCAGATCGCCAAGGAGGTCGCCACAATTCATGGCGTGACTTTGCGACGTGCGACGACAAAACCGCGCAATCCGAAGAACGCGGCCGATGACGCGGAGAAGGCTGTGCTGGAGGTTTTCGCGGCTGCTTTGGCGAAGAGAGAGGCTCCGAAACCGCAGACGATCACGAACGCCGATGGCAGCACGAGCTTTCTCGCGCCCATCGTGCTCGGCAATCCGCTGTGCCTGCAATGCCACGGCATACCGAATCAAGACATCGCTCCTGAAACGCTCGCCGCGATCCAAAAGCTCTTTCCCGACGACAAGGCCACCGGCTTCAAGCTCGGCGACCTGCGCGGCCTGTGGCGCGTGACTTTCCCCAACTCCAAATGAACATCAAACACCTCCTCATCCCACTTTTCTCTCTCACTCTTACCGCAGCCGCCGAGCCGGAAGTCATTCCGATCCAGGTGCGTGAAAACTTGCGCATCGTGTATCAAGTGACGGATGACGCGCAGCATGAAGGCGTGAACAAAGGATTGTTTTACGCCCGCAAACTGATCGACACCTACCAGAAGCACGGCATCGCGGCGGAGCAGGTGCATCTGCATCTCGTCTATCACGGCACAGGCATCGCGGCGGTGGTGAATGACGAGGCGCGGAAGCGACTCGGTGCCGAGGCGGCCAATCCGAATGGCGAGATCCTCGCCGAACTCGTGAAGCGAGGCGTGCAGGTGGAGCTGTGTGAAAACACGATGCAGCAAAAAGGCGTGAAGCCCGTCGAGCTGATGCCCGGCGTGAAACTCGTCGTTGGTGCCTTCCCGCGATTGATCGACCTGCAACTGCAAGGCTTCGCCTACATCAAGTTTGAATGAACCCCATCAAATCATGAACCCCCAACGTCTGGTCATCATCGGAGGCGTCGCAGGTGGTGCCAGTGCGGCGGCACGTGTGCGGCGTCTCTCAGAAGAAGCTGAAATCATCATTCTGGAGCGCGGACCGCATGTCTCTTTTGCCAACTGCGGCCTGCCTTACTTCGTGGGCGGCGAGATCGTGAACGAGGAAGACCTGCTGGTGCAGACGCCGAAGAGCCTGCACTCGCGCTTCAATCTCGACGTGCGGGTGAACAGCGAGGTGGTATCGATTGATCGCGAGGCAAAGACCGTGAATGTGCGCGATCTGGCAAACAACCGCGAATACTCGCTGCCTCACGATGCGCTGGTCATTTCCACCGGCGCGGCACCGCTGACACCGCCGATTCCTGGCATCGTGCGCGAGGGTCACTTCACCGTGCGTAATGTGCCTGATGTGGTGCGCATCAAATCGTGGATCAGCGAGAGCGAGGACACACGCGCGGTGGTCGTCGGTGGGGGTTACATCGGTTTGGAGATGGCGGAGCAGCTCGTTCATCATGGTGGAGTGTCGGTGTCGCTCGTCGAGGCTCTTCCTCAAGTGATGGCTCCGCTTGATCCCGAAATGGCCGCGTGGCTGCATCTGGAGCTGAAGCAACATGGCGTGGAACTTTGCACCGGGAGCGCCGTGGCAGCGTTTGAAGTGCCGACCGAGGCCGAACCTGCCCGCGCCTCCATCGTGGTGCTCAAAGATGGCCGACGACTGCCTGCGGATGTGGTGATTCTCGGCATGGGCGTGAAGCCGGAGAGTGCGCTGGCAAAGGCCGCCGGGCTGGAGATCGGCGAGCGCGGCGGCATCCGCGTGAATGAGCGCATGCAGACGAGCGATCCCGCGATCTACGCCGTGGGCGATGTCGTGGAGGTGCGCGATGTCATCACCGGCGCGTGGAGTGTGATCCCGCTGGCCGGTCCAGCGAACCGCCAGGGCCGCATCGCGGCAGACAACATCATGGGACGCAGCGCCAGCTACCATGGCACGCAAGGCACCGCCGTGCTGCGTCTCTTTGGCCTCACTGCTGGTTGCACGGGCGCGAATGAAAAGACGCTGCGAGCGGCGGGCATCGCCTGCGAGGTGCTGCACCTGCATCCGGCCTCTCACGCGGGCTATTATCCCGGCGCGGAACCCATCGCGCTGAAGGTGCTGTTTGCGCCGGACACGGGCAAACTCCTCGGCGCTCAAGCCGTGGGCCGCGATGGTGTGGACAAGCGTCTAGATGTCTTCGCCACTGCCTTGAAGGCAGGCATGAACATGAATGATCTCGCCGAGTTGGAGCTGGCCTACGCGCCGCCGTTTGGTTCCGCCAAAGATCCCGTCAATCTCGCAGGCATGGCTGCACAAAACGTGCTCGCCGGTGATGTCGCTCTGGCGCAGTGGCATGAGATCGCCACGCTCGATCCAGCGAAGACGGTCGTGCTCGATGTGCGCCGAGCTGATGAGCGAGCCAAAGGCCACATCCCCGGCTCCATGCATATCCCGCTGGATGAGTTGCGCGCACGTTTGACCGAACTGCCGAAGGACAAGGAAATCATCGCCACATGCCAGAGTGGCCAGCGCAGCTACTTCGCGTGCCGCTTGCTCGCGCAGCATGGCTTCAAGGTGCGCAATCTCGCTGGCTCGTGGCGCACTTGGTTCGCCGCCCGGAATCCATAGGCAGGCGAGGCGCGGGGTGTTCACCCCATATCAAAGCGCATCCGGTGGACACAAGTTGGTTGGCTCGTGAGGTGGCAGACAGCCACCCCGTCACGTCAAAGCCCGATCCAACCATGAAACCGCCATCCACCTCACACCACGCCCGCAGGTATTTGCTGGCATTCGCGTTCGCAGCCTCCAGCAGTCTTGCGCTCGCTCAGGAGAGCTTCGACGCCCTCGTCAAACGCCTCTCTCAGGAGAAGCCAAAGTTTGCCGAGCGGCACCAGAAGCTGCTCGACGAACGCTACGATCTCGCTGACAAGCCTGCCGATGGGGTGACGATGGCGAAGGGCAAGGCAGTGCAAAGCGGTGTGCGTGTGAAGCTCCCCAAGGGCACCACCTGGGAAAAGCTCGCGACTCTGCCGCCCGCTGAAATCAAGGATCAGAATCTCTGGCCCGAAGGTTTTTATCCGCTGCCGCATCCGCATCACGAGGCGGGTGGCATGCTGTTCCCGCAGCCGCAGATTGATGAGATCAAAAAACAGACCGCGCGTGATCTCACGCGCTTCGATCTCGATTACGACCTGCCGCAGCACCTCCTGCCGGAGTTTCCTGCACCCATCTACCTGACGACGCGGCCCGATCTCGGTGATGTGTCCAAAGGCCAGCTCGTCACGCTCACGAACTTCTACGACCTCTTCAAGGACGCGCTCAATCCGAAGCAGCTCGAAGGCCTGCGCTTGCTGGTCACACCGTTCCCGCAGCAGCAGTTCAACGCCACCGACGACCGCCGCAGCCTGCAAGCACACGCCGGCGTCACCTGCTTTGACTGCCATGCCAATGGTCACACGAATGGTGCCACGCACACCGTCGGCGACATCCGTCCAAACGAGCATCGTCATCGCATCGACACGCCCACGCTGCGCGGCGTGAACATCCAGCGGCTCTTCGGTTCGCAGCGGGCGCTGAAGACGGTGGAGGACTTCACCGAGTTCGAGCAGCGTGCCGCCTACTTTGACGGCGACATCATGACGGCGGCCAAAAAGGGCATCAACCCTCTGGAGCGCGGCAGCCAGGTGCATCCCATGGCTGAGTTTCAGGAACTGCTCGACTTTCCGCCCGCGCCAAAGCTCAACGTCTTCGGCAAGCTCGATCCCGCGAAGGCCAGCAAGGCCGAGCTGCGCGGCGAGCAGATTTTTCATGGCAAAGGCCAGTGCGCCACCTGCCACACACCGCCCTACTACACCGACAACTCGATGCACAACCTGCAGGTCGAGCGCTTCTTCAAAGAGAAGATGATCAACGGTCGTCTCGCCAGCGCCGACGGCCCCATCAAGACCTTCCCGCTGCGCGGCATCAAGGACAGCCCGCCCTACCTGCATGACGACCGTCTCATCACGCTGGAGGACACCGTGGAGTTCTTCAACATCGTCCTCGGAACCCAGCTCGTGACCGACGAAAAGGCCGATCTCGTCGCCTTCCTCCAGGCGCTGTGAACCGGCGTCCACAAACGAATGATCCAGGTCAGCAAACCGCCTGCGGCACGTCCGCAGGCGGTTTTTGGCGCAAAATCGGAGAGGTCTTTCGCCGCGACGATGGCAGTATTCGAGAAAGTGCTTTGATCCAACGTCACACTCCACCATGCAACGCACCACCACCCTCCTCTGTCTTCTCGCCAGCCTCGCTTTCGCTCAAGACGCCAGCGTCAAACCAGGCATCAACGACAAGTTCCTCGATCCGAAGCTGAACGTCGAAGAGTGGACGAAGAAGTTCGAAACGGAGAGCCGTGAGATCTTCCACCAGCGGGAGAAAATCGTCGCCGCAGCCGGTTTGAAGCCGGGAATGACGATGGCGGACATCGGCGCGGGCACGGGGCTTTTCACGCTGCACTTCGCGCAAGCTGTCGGTGCCAATGGGAAGGTCTATGCCGTCGAGATCGCGAAGAATTTCCTGGAGCACATCAAGGCCCGTGCGTCCAAGGCCAGCGCCTCAAACGTGCAGACGATCCTTTGCACTGAACGCAGCGTGGAGCTGCCGGAGGCCAGCATCGACCTCGCCTTCATCTGCGATGTGTATCACCACTTCGAGTTTCCGAGCGCCAGCCTCGCCACGCTGCACAAGGCGCTCAAACCGGGCGGCACGC
>CAMCWM010000259.1 GCA_945882215.1 Akkermansia muciniphila
CTGCCCGATACCGCCAAAACGCTCACACGCTTCCACAACGGTCTCATTCTTGTCACCGGCCCCGTCGGCTGCGGCAAATCCACCACGCTCGCCGCCTTGGTCGATTCCATCAATGAGGAGCGCCAGGATCACATCATCACGTTGGAAGACCCGATTGAATACGTGCTTGAACCCAAGGGATGCCACGTCAATCAACGTGAGGTTCACACGCACACCGCATCCTTCGCCGCCGCGCTGCGCGGTGCATTGCGTGAAGACCCGGACGTGATCATGGTCGGTGAAATGCGTGACCTCGAAACGATCTCGCTCGCCATCACCGCTGCAGAGACGGGCCACTTGGTGCTCGGCACGCTGCACACCGGCAGCGCCGCACGTACGCTTGACCGTGTGCTCGACGTGTTCCCCATCGATCAACGAGATCAGATCCGCATCATGGTGTCTGAATCCCTGCGCGGCATCTTGTCCCAGCAGCTCGTGCCCAAAATCGATGGCAATGGCCGCGTCATGGCCCTCGAGGTGCTCGTCAACACCCCCGCTGTCGGCAACTGCATCCGTGAAGGCAAGACCTTCATGCTCGCCGGCGTCATGCAAACGGGTAAAAGCGTCGGCATGATCACCATGGATGACTCGCTGCGCAATCTCTACGCCAGCGGCCTCATCAGCCGTGAGGAATGCGAATCTCGTGCCGAGGACAAGGTCATCATGAAGAAATTCTTCGAATCTTGATGACCTGCATCGCCAACCGCCAACCGCGAACGTCTCATGCCAATCATTGACCAATATTTCCACAAGCTCATCGAACTGGGCGGCTCCGACCTCCACCTCAGCCAGAAGCAGCCCGCCAAGGTGCGCGTGCATGGCAGCATCAAGCCCATCTCCGACCAGATCCTCGACGAGCGCCTCATGGAGACCATGATGAGGGACATCTGCGAGCCCCGCGCCTGGGATCGCTACAAGGAGAAAGGCGACCTCGACTTCGCCTATGAGATGGACTCGGACAACCGCTTCCGCTGCAATTACCTGCGCCAGCAGCATGGCTATGCCGCCGTGTTCCGCATCATTCCCACCAAGATCGCGAGCCTCGAACAGCTCGGCATTCCGCCTGTGGTGAAAGAGTTCGGCCACATGCGCAGCGGTCTCGTGCTCGTCACAGGCCCCACCGGTTCCGGCAAATCGACCACGCTCGCGGCCCTGCTTGATTACATCAACATCAACTTCCGCCGCCACATCATCACGATCGAAGAACCAATCGAATTCGTACATCGCAATAAAAAGAGCATCATCACCCAGCGTGAGGTGCCCATTCAAACACCTTCCTTTGCTGACGGCCTCCGCGCCGCTTTGCGCGAAGATGCCGACATCGTGCTAGTGGGTGAAATGCGTGACTTGGAAACAATCGCCCTCGCGCTCACGGCTGCGGAAACTGGATTGCTCGTGTTCGGCACCCTGCACACCAACAACGCCCGCAAAACCGTTGACCGTATCATCGACGTTTTCCCCTCCGACCAGCAGAGCCAGGTGCGCACCATGCTTGCCGCATCATTGAAGGGCGTCGTCGCCCAGCTCCTCATGAAAAAATCGGACGGCAAGGGACGTGCTGCCGTGAATGAGATCCTGGTCACGAATCCTGCCGTCAGTGCCATCATTCGTGAAGGTGCCACGCAGAAGCTGTACGACGTGATCATCGGCGGCAAGGCCCAGGGCATGCAGTTCATGGACGAAGCCATCTGGCAAAAGCTGCGCGATGGCTACGTCAGCCCGATGGAAGCCTACATGAAGGCCATCGATAAAAACCGCTTCAAAGCCTTCCTTCCGCCCGAAGACGCCGGCCTCGCCGCCGCCAGCGGGGGCGACACCAACAAGTAATCGAGTGCGGATTCCAGCAGGCCCAGATGCGTCTTGCTGCATCCGCTGCGGTGGATTAACCTCGGTGTCAATTCACGGATGAGCACGGCTTCAGAGGGTATCCCGGCGGACCAGCCACCACGCACCGGCCATCAGCCCGGGGCTTTGGCCCTACTGACTGCCACCGCCCTCGGAGGCCTGCTCGCCACGCGCCTCAACAAAACGCCGCTCGTCCTGGCTGCCGGTGCCACCGCGCTGGCCTTGCTGAGTCGCAAAAAGCCCGGGACGCATCCGTACGCGCCAGAATTCGTTCCACCTTCACCGCAAATCCAGCCGCAGAGCCAGATCGAGCAATGGCTCTCGCAACAGATCGACCGCGAAGAGCAAGCTCCCGTTCTTGATCTGCCAATTCCGGCCGCAACCGTCACTGAAGGCGACGACGACTATACGCCACCGTCATTTCTCATCGAAGAAGCGCAGGCAACCACTGATGCACCAGCATCACACCAGTCCTTCGCTTATCTCACCGAACCCGTGCATCACGTGGCCACACCGCCGCCTGTAATCACGCCCAAGCCCAATCTTCCCGCCCTCCAGGCGCTCGAATCGACCGAATCCAGCCCCACCTCAGATGCTGCGTGGATACTGGGTGTCGAACCGCTGCCCAGCGTGCATGAATCATCCATGCCGTCAGCTCCTGCCAGCAGCATGTTCACCGCCGCCCCTGGACCGATGGAAACTCCGGCGCCACCGCCAGTTTTCTCCACACCAGTGTTTGAAGGCCGTGCACTCCCCGATGAAATCGAAGTCGCTTCTCCCGTGGAGCCGGTGATCCATCTCATGCCCGCTCTCTCACCAGAGCTCGCTTCAGCATCCGGACCTGATTTGCCGCCTGAAGCCTTCCCCACAACGGAGGTGGTGGAAATTCCCGTGCAACTCGCCACACCCGGCGAAGCCTCTTTCGATCCTCCGCTTGCAGGATTGCTTCACGATCCGTGGCAGCCTCTCGCAGAACTTGCCCCTTCCGCCATCACACCTGCCGTCCCCTCAGCACCCATCATCGAAGCAGAGATCATCCTGCGTCCCAGAGCCCCCACACAGACCGCCGTCATTGCCAAAGCACGGCCCATCCCGCCCAACTTTGCTCAAAATCTCACCGCTCCTGGTGCATCGGCCCCTGAACTCACTGTCAGCGAAGCCCCCGCACTCCCCAGCGCTCCACTCCAATCCCCGCGTGAGCAACGCGCCCGCAAAACCTGGCGTTCATGGTGGCGTGGCGATTGAATCTGCCACACTGCACCTGACGGCGCCCCGTCCCATCCATGAACCATGTTCGGATTTGAATTCACCTTCTTGACCGCGACGCTGGCCGTGATCTCCATTGTCGGTGCCGTGCTGGCGCTGATTCACCTGCTGCTGCAGCATCGGGATTACCGCTCAGCTGCGTTCTGGACGGCGCTCATCATGCTCTCGCCCCTGATCGGGCCTTTGCTGTATCTTTTTCTGGGCATCAATATTCTGCGGCGACGCGGACGGCATTATCGCAGCGGCACCCACGAGCCGTGGCGTGATCCAGTGCCAGAGCATCCCCTGCCCTTTGTGGCGGACAGCAGTTGC
This sequence comes from Akkermansia muciniphila, assembly GCA_945882215.1. GTDB lineage: Bacteria > Verrucomicrobiota > Verrucomicrobiia > Verrucomicrobiales > Verrucomicrobiaceae > Prosthecobacter. Next base: position 3,463 of record CAMCWM010000259.1, read on the forward strand.
GCGGCGCAGGAGCACCAGCAGCTCGCACGCACACTGGACCGCATTTCGCGCTTCTGTTTCACCACGGACAACCACGTGGAGCTGCTGCGCAACGGCGATGAGGCCATGCCACGCATGCTGGCAGCCATACGAAGCGCCCAGCACAGCGTTTCGATGGCCAGCTACATCTTTGAGGCCATCGGGGTCGGAGTGGAATTCGTGACGGAGCTGTCCGATGCGATGAAACGCGGCGTGCAAGTGCGGGTGATGGTGGATGACGCAGGCACACGCTACTCCTGGCCTTCGGTGATCGATGCGCTGACCAAGGCCGGCGTCCCCGCACGACGTTTTATGCCCAGCCGCATGATTTTGCGCCTGATCACAATGAATCTGCGCAACCACCGCAAGATCATGGTGGTGGACGGTCGCACTGCCTTCACGGGCGGCATGAACATCCGTGAGGGAAACATGGTCGCCCGCAAGCCCGCCCATCCTGTGCATGACCTGCATTTCGAGGTCACGGGACCGTGCGTGGCGCAGATCCAGCGTGTGTTTGCCGAGGACTGGGCCTTCTGCACCGGCGAGACGCTCGAAGGCCCGCTTTGGTTCCCCGATCTGACAGGCACCGGCCAGACCAGTGTCATCGGCATCGTCGATGGCCCGGATGAAGACATGGAGGTCATGCCCGCCGCTTTTTTCGCCGCGCTCAATGCCGCGCGTGAAGAAGTGAAGATCATCACCCCCTATTTCCTGCCCACCGCCGTGCTCGCGGCCTCATTGCGTCTGTGCGCGATCCGCGGGGTGAAGGTGACCATCCTCACTCCGGCGCAAAACAACATCCCCTTCGTCGCCTGGGCGGCGCAGACTTTGTATCCCGATCTCCTGGCCGTCGGCTGCCGCATTTTTGAATCCCCACCACCCTTTGACCACTCCAAATTCTTCCTCATCGACGGCGTCTGGTCCTTCCTCGGCTCCACCAATTGGGATCCACGCAGCCTGCGCCTGAATTTTGAATTCAACATCGGTTGCCATGATGCAGAGCTGGGCCGGCGCCTCGCTGCGGAAATGGACGCCAAGCTGGCCAGCAGCCGTGAGATTACCTGTGAGCTGCTGGATGCCACCCCGATCCGGCAGCGTTTGCGCAACGGTTTCGCCCGCCTGTTCATTCCCGTATTGTGATTCGTTGCAGCTTTTGGCTAAACAAAACGTATCTACCAACGTTTCCACTCTGCCATGATGCTCCCCGGCACTTCCACCAACTTCTCCCGTGCGGCAGATTCCTCCTGCCATGGCGTTTTCATTTTCATCGGGAATAAACACCCAAATGCCGCCGTCATACGAAACGACCGCATGCCACTTCTGTCTTTTTCTTTGCCATGAACCCTTTGCCCCGGAAAACGGGGCCGCTGCCGCGCGCAGCCAACCAGCGCACCCATTAACTCAACCCATCCATACCCAATCATGAAGAAACTCATCGCTCTCGCTTTCGCGCTCGTCGCATCCTCCGTGTTCGCCGCCGAGTTCCCGGACATCAGCATCGCTGACCTCAAGCAGGCCATTGCCGACAAGAAGGTCACCGTCATTGACGTGAACGGAGCTGCCTCCTATGCAAACGGCCACATCCCCGGTGCCGTCAACTTCGCCACCCAGAAGGACACCCTCGCCAGCGTGCTCCCTTCTGACAAGGGTGCCCTCGTCGTCGCCTATTGCGGTGGTCCTGCCTGCAGCGCCTACAAGGCCGCCGCCAACAAGGCCAGCGAACTCGGCTACACCAACGTGAAGCACCTCTCCGCCGGCATCTCCGGCTGGAAGGCCGCCAAGGAAGATCTGGAGAAATAATCCAGCATAATCCCCTGACCGGGCGTGTGGGAACCATCCTGCCGCCCGGTTTTTCGTGTCTGTTCAAGTAGGTGCCCACGCTTCCATCGCCAGACTCGCGGCCCCAAGCGCACCCGCATCGTCGCCCAAAGTCGATGGCATCACCTTCAGCGGAGCGTGGGCAAGCGCGGGCATCATCGCGCGTGCGGCTTGGACGATTGACTCGCAAAACCGGTCTCCCAGTGCCGTCAGCGGGCCGTGCAGGATGAAGACCTCGGTGTCGGTGATCAATTGAAGGCAACCGATGACCTTGGCGAAATCTACGCACACATCATCCCACGCCGCGCCCCTCACCTCCGCCAAGTCCACCAAGGCAGCGCGTAAATCTTCCGGCAGTTTCTCTCGCGGACCAACTCCGGCCAGCCGACGCCATGTCGCAGGTGCGCTGAGCACATGATGAAGTTCCTGGCCTTTGCCATCCCCCAGCGGCCATGGCCAGCGGCCCACCTCTCCCGCACCGTGACGGGCTCCTTCGATCAAACTGCCGCTGTGGACCATCGCAATGCCAAATCCACTGCGAGGCCCCAAGATCACATAATCATTCAAATCGTGCCCCGCTCCAAACCAACGCTCTGCCAGGGCAATGGCTCGCAGATTGTTCTGCAAGATGGCAGGGACCCCGAGCTTGGCGCTGATTTTTTCGGAGACCGGAATCTGGTTCCAATCCGGGATGAAGGCGTAATGCAACCCCACCCCAGCTAGAGGATCCACCAGTCCCGGAACCCCTAATCCAATCGAAAGCAGTCTGCCGCTCATGGTTTCAGCGAGTCTGGCCACGCTCGATAAAATTGTCCTGATCACCAAGTCAGCATTCACTTCGGCAGGCAGAGCTTGTGTCACGGATGCCTCCACCTGGCCTGAAAAATTCACGCCGACAGCTTGGACCCGCTGGGCATGAAATTCCACGCCCGCAAACCAGCCCGCAGCAGCGCGAGTGGACAAAATGCGCCGAGGACGGCCCATCGGACCCTGATTCAGTCCCGATTCGTTCAGAAACTTCTCGGCTATCAACTGGTCCACGTATAACCCGATCGTCGAGGGCGAAATGCCCAATTCCTTGGCCAAAGTCGTGCGGGACGTGGCACGTCCACTGCGCACTCGCAAAATGGCGGCCCCTAGAGTCTCGCGTTGGAATACTGGGTTTTTTCGCATTCGAATAAAAAGCCTGTTGCTCACCATTCTGTCCAGCAGGATCAATGCACTCTTCTCAAAAACTTCCACTCATGAGTGCTCTACCCATCAGAACCCCCACCCGCAAGTGTGAAGTCGCCTGGTTCTCAGCCCTCTGCTCGGATGATTACGAATATCTCGGCGTACCGGATGGATCTTTGCGTTCCAATTACGAGCACTGCGGAGACATCGTCCGCAAAGCCGATGCCCTTGGCTATCAAAACATCCTGCTGCCCTCCGGCTGGATCGCTGGACAGGATGTGCTGGCCTTTGCCGCCGCCATGGCTCCGCAGACGAAGCAGATCAATCAACTCGTGGCTTTGCGCATGGGCGAGGTTTGGCCGCCGATGTTAGCCCGTGCCATCGCCACCGTCGATCACATCGCCAAAGGCCGCCTGTGCATCAACATCATCTCCTCCGACATGCCCGGCATGAAGGAGAGCAACGAAGTCCGCTACGCCCGCGCCAGCGAGATCATTCAGATCCTCCAAGGCATGTGGCGCACGAACGGCCCCTTTGAATGGAAGGGCGAGTTTTACCAGATCAGCCTGCCCACCACCGAACCGGCGAAGCCTTACCAGCAAAACGGCGGCCCCCTCATGTACTTCGGCGGCATCTCGCCCGCCGCGCAGGATTTGTGCGCCAAGCATTGCGATGTCTTC
>CAMCWM010000260.1 GCA_945882215.1 Akkermansia muciniphila
GCAGGCCGTGCAAAACGGCATGGCGCAGAAGCAGGCCGCGAATGACCTCGCCCGCGTCTCACGCCATCAGCAGCGTCTTGGCGACAAAGAAGCCGCGCAGCAAGTCGCGCAGGCCAGCAATCAATTGCAGCAGGCCGGTCAAAAAGCCGAGGCCACGCAGGCCAATCCCGCGCCGAATCCGCAGGCTGCGCAGCAAAGCCAGGCCAGCGCCGCGCAGGCAGCCAAAGCCGCCGAAGCCACCGCCAGCCAGACCGCGCCGCCGATGCTCGCCTCCCCGCTCGAACAACTGCAAGGCCAGATGCTCGCCCAAGCTCTCGATCAACTCGATGCACAGCTTCATCCGATGCAGAGCGCTCAGCCCTCGCAAAACGGCCAGCAGCAGCAAGCCGGACAACAGCAAGGTCAGCAGGCCCAGCAATCCTTGAACGACGCGCAGCAGGCTCAGCAGCAAAGCATGGCCGATTCCCGCAACCAAGGCCAGACGCCCGGTCAGAAACCAAGCCAGCAGCAAATGGCGCAGAACAAACAGCAGGGCCAAAACTCGCAGGCCCAGTCCGCCGAAGGCGGCAATCAATCCACCGAACTCAAAGACGGCGTCCTCGGCCAGATCACCGTCCTCGTGAACGGCGACTGGGGCCACCTCCCGCAAAAAATGGCCGACGACCTCACCGAAGCCACCAGAAGCGAAGCCGCCCCCGAATACCGCGCCGCGATTGAGAGCTACTACAAGGCGATTGCGACGAAGGCGAAGCGGTAATGAATTAAAGCCGCTGACAAGCACAAGGTTCTGTGTTGCTTCTGAATGCTCGTCTGAAAATGACCACTTCACCAGCAACACAGCAAGATTCGCCTCCCGAAAAGCTTCGAGGTGCCTCAACCACTATCCAACTGTGGACGCTTGTGCTCATAGACTATGTTTTCTTGTCACTTGGCACATGCACATGTGGCCACACTTCATGGTATGTGAGCATTGTAATCCTGCCCGTTTTCGCTCGGGCGAGCATGCTATTTTTCAGAAGACCCCGAATGGGACTGCTTGATCAACTATTTGGTGCGACCGCATATGCATTGGTGTTCGCCCTGCTGCTAAAGAATATTGCCGACATCCTATACTTTGGACACGAACCGCTTCTTCGGTAAGCGACTGGCTCCCGCTGTCGCTTTTCCATGAAACCCTTCCTTCAACTCGCTCAAGCCCGCACGCCTGAAGGCGCGGAACTGACGCTGCATGCGCATGACACGCACTTTTACCTGCGCGTGAACCGGCAGCCATTGATGGGGACGAATGCGTCGGAGTCGGAGAAGGTGCTGGCGCAACTGGCGTGCGCCCGTTTGAGCGGCAAACCTGGCATGCACGTGCTCATCGGCGGGCTGGGTTTTGGCTTCACGCTGCGGCGGGTGCTGGAACTGGTGGGCGCGGATGCCCGCGTTCAGGTGGCGGAGCTGCTGCCGGAGGTGGTGGCGTGGAACCGCGAGTTTTTAAGCACGGTGAACGGTCTGCTACTGGAGGATGCACGCGTGGAGGTCAGCGTGGAGGATGTGTTTCAAGTGATCGCCCGTGCACCAGCGGCGCATTACGATGCGATCCTGCTGGATGTGGACAATGGCCCTATCGCGATGGTGCAGGATGGCAACGCGCGGCTGTATCAGACGCAGGGCTTCCAGGCGATCACGCAGGCGCTCAAACCGGGTGGACGTGTGACGTTCTGGTCGGCCAGCACTGATCATGCGTTTGCCAAACGTCTCGCCAAAGCGGGCTTCAAGGTCGAAACGGTGGCGGCGAAGGCCTACCCGCAGGCGAAACGCAGCACGCACACGATCTTTGTGGCAGACCGGAAAGGTTAGCCTCAAGGCACGACCTCGACGGGCGTGCCGACATGGACATGCCGATAAAACTTTTCCGCCATGTGACCGGGAAGGCGGATGCAGCCGTGGGAGGCGGGATAACCAGGCAGGTAGCCCTGGTGCATGCCGACGCCGCCATAGACGCGCATGAAGTAATACATCTTCGCGCCCTCAAAGCGCGTGCCGGGCGGACGCGGATCTTTGCGGTTGTCGATGTTCTGCATGATGACGTTGCCATCGAAGTCCTCGTAGTCGCCGTAGATGGAGGATTTGTGATCGATGTCCTTGTCGAGGATGCGGTAGCTGCCCGGTTGGGTGTCGTAGCCTTCAGAACCGGAGGAAATGGGCGATCCGCCGGCGAGTTCGCCGCCTTTGAACAGATAAACCATCTGCTCGCCGAGATTGATGACGACGCTGGGCCTTCCGGTCATGTCATCGGCATACCAGAAGGAGCCGTCATCGACCCCACCACGGAAAAGACCGGAGACATGCCCCCACATGAAGCGTGAGGCGCGCGGAATGTCACTGGTGACGAACTTGCGGCCATAGCGGAAGGCGTTGTCGCCCGTTCTTTGGACGGTGGTGCAACTGACAAGACCCAGCAGGAAGAGTGGAAGCAGGCAGCGTGGCATCATGCGGACAGAGCCGTCCGCCGAAATCGCCAAATGACAAACGCAAAATCAGACCCGGTTGAAATCCAGCGCTTGCGGATCACGGTTTCACGAGGAAGAAGGCGCGGAAGGCATCAAACAGCGGCTCGGTGGTTACCTCAAGGCCGGAGGCCTCGTCGATCCACTGCGACTGCGGATTGAGCAGGTAATTTTGATAGGCGGCGGAGGCAGGATCGGCATCGCCGCTCCAGAGGCGGAGACGGGAGCCGATGGTGTGCGTCTGCGCGCCCGGAGCCTGCGGCGTCACCAGGCCGTTGCCGAGAAGGTGCGTGCCCGCCGACTGCGGCAAGGCAAGCGGCGTGGTGCGGACCTCACCCACGAAGGTGAGCGTGGCCGGAGTGCTGCGAATCTGCACGAACATGCCTTCCTGTGGCGGAATGACACGAGTGGAGGCATCCGCCAGCGACGAGCCGCCATCGACCACCCACTGCGGCGCGGCGGAGGCGGATTGCAACCAGATGACCTCGAAGCGTCCGGTGGTGGAATTGAAGAACATGACGCGATCCGCCTCTTCCGCCGTGGTCGCAGGCTGCAGGCTGTCCGCAGGCAGCAGCGCTCCGAGCGTCCAGTGCGGACGAACGCGGATGCGTGCGCCGCTCATGGCGGTCTCGGCTGCGGTGGCAAGCGTGATCGTGCTGCCGGTGGAGGCCGCGGTGTCGATGTCGAAGGTGCGTCCGGCCAGAGCGCCATCGATCACCTCGACGTAGTAGCTCATGCCATTCTGCAAATAAGTATGGATGTCGTTGCCATTGGTGTTGATCACGACGGTGCGACCGCTGGTGGAGCTGATTTTGCCGGAGTAAACGGCCGGCAGCAGCAGCGGCATGGAAAGCGTCTGGCGTCCAGCGGGGAAGAGCCTGCGCGACCAGCCTTGAGCACCCGTGATCGCCGTGGCTTCGCTTGTACCGTTGAGATCGGCATCGAGCGTGACTTTGAGGCGCAGGAAGGCGCGGGTGACATTGGTGAAGCGCAGCGTCTCGGTCTGATCCGCGTTCACTTTGACGGCAGGAACGAGGGTGAGCGCTGTCCACGCGGCGAGATCATCACTGCCTTCGAGGATGTAGCGCAGATCGCGATGTTCACCCGCCGGGCGTGTGAGCAGCGCGTCGATGGCACCAGTGGTCGTGTTGCTTTCCAGGCGGAAGCGTGAGACACCGAGACCGTTGTACGGCGCGGAGCCGAGGGCGTATTCCATCAGGTTCGTCAGACCATCCGAATCGGGATCGTCGTTTGGATTGTTGAGGCCGTTCAAGTCATTCTGTGACTGCCAGGCGGTGAAGGTGGACGCAGGGGCGGACTCCTCATCATTGCCAGCGAGATTGCGCTGCATGCGCACGGTGCCCGGCTGGCCGGCCAGCACTTCGAAGCCGAAGTCGATCGTCATGACGCCGGAAGCGTCCGCCGCATCATCCATGAAGGATTCGAAGCCGTTTTCACCCACACTAGAGGTCGGACTGCTGTTCACCGGCATGCCGCCGTAGGTGAGATTGATGAGGCCGGAGGAAATGCCGGTGGCGGCAGGCGTGGTTTCATCAATGCCGTTTTCGTCAAAGCGGTCATCCTTGTCGGTGGCGGCAGTGTTCGCAGCGGCGGTATTGCCATTGCCCGTCACGGTCGTCAGGCCATCAAGCGGCGCACCGGTGGCAAACATCGTGGCAGGAATATGCACATAGTAGGCTGCCGCAGTGGTGGCCTGAAGCATGTAGGTGCCGTTGGAAGCCGTCACCGCTTCGGAAACTGGCGTGTCGGTGACTGCCTGCGCTTCCTGGAACAGGCGCACCGTCACTCCAGGAACCGGCAGATCGATGCCAGACTCAAACGTGCCGTTGGCGTTGACGTCACGGAAGACAAGATTGCCGACCATGAGGGCTTTCGGTTTGAGGCCGAAGTCGAAGGTGAGGTTGATGTTGGCGTCGTCCGAATTGTCACTGGTCTTGTCGAAACCGGTCTCGCGGCCATCCGCATCGGTGGGCATGGCGCCAAGGGTGGTGGAATAGCTGACGGTGGAAACACCCGTGATCTCGGGGCTGGTGGCAGGCAGGGCGTTCTGGTTGAGGTTGTCATCATAACCGGTGGTGGTCGTGACGCTGGGCACAAGGAAGCTCAATGGACCGGTGGTGGCGAACTCAGACGCCGGGATGCGGACTTTGTAGGTGTGTGGTGCGATGGCAGGCGGTCCATAGAGAGCATAGGAGCCGTCCGCTTCTGTCGTTGTGGTGCCAATGATGGTTTCCTGGCTGGTGGTGCCGTCGATGTGGATGAGTTCCACTGTGATGCCCGCCATGCCGCTGTCGATGCCAGTCTGGAATTTGCCGTCGGCATTTTCGTCACGGAACACGAGATTGCCGACCCCTAGACGGGTGGAGAAGCCGAAGTCAACGGTGAGGTCCACGCGTTCGTCGCTGGCATCATCACTGGTTCCCTGGAAACCGCCTTCAAGGCTTCCCGTCGGAGCTGCATTGGCCACGAGTGTGACGCAAAGTGCGGTGATGCCGACCTGCTCGGGATTCTGCACGTCGATGCCATCTTCACCGAGGTTGTCATCGCCCATGCTTGCCTGATGACCACGCAGCGAGATCGTGCGGTTCAACGGCCCCGGTCCAATAGGACCACCATTGATGCTGATGGATTCCTTGAAGTTGTCTGCGGCGACATGGACGGTGTAATCACCCGGGCTCAGGTTGGTGAAGATGTAGCGGCCGTTCTCATCCGTGTAGGTGCTGCGGATGAAGCTGGTGGAGCCTGCGGTTCCATTGCCTGCATACAGCAGCATCCAGACGCCCGGCACGCCTTCGCCAGCATCAGCGAGGCCGTTGTTGTTGGCATCGTTGAAGACGAGGTTGCCGATGCTCATCAGATCCGGCAGTGCGCCGCCGGTGAATCCAAAGTCGATGGTGAGATCAGCATCTGCCTCATTGAAGGCATCCTGGGCGGCCAGGAAACCCGTCTCGCCGGAATCATCCTGGGGCTCGGTGTCGTAGGCGAGTTCGAAGACGATGGAACTGACGCCGGTGACATCCGGGTTCGCCGTGTCCAGACCGTCTTCGTTCAAGTCATCATCCGTGCCATCATCTTCTCCGAAGCCGGGAATGGAGGTGGTGCCGGCAAGGAGTGAACTGCCCGCAAACTCGGAGGCTGGAATGTGCATGAAGTACTGACCGCCCTCATAAGCGTTCAGCAGGAACGTTCCATCGAGGCTCGTGGTAGCCTCCATCACGGGAGCGGTGCCTGCGTTGGAAGGATCATCCCCAAACCTGTAAAGACGCACTTTCACGCCCGGCACACCGAAGTCACTGCCATCATAGGCACCGTTGGAATTCAAATCGCGGAAGACGAGGTTGCCCACGCTCAGCGGCTTCGGCGAGAAGCCGAGATCGACCGTCAAATCGACATTCGCATCGTCAAAGTCGTCGGATTCAGAGAGATAACCGGTCTCTGTGGTGGCGAGGGTCGGTGCATTGCCAGGCAGAAGGGTGAAGAGGGCCGTGCGCGCGCCTTCGACGAGCACGGAACTGGTGGTGTAGCCATCCTGCTTGGTGTCGTCATCACCTGCGGTGGTGGTGGGAATGCCTGAGCCCTCCGAAACGGGCTTCGACGGCACCCGATTGGCCAGAGCACCGCCTTCGGCAAAGTTGGAGGCAGGAATGCGGATGTAGTAGCCACCAGGAGCCACATTGAAGTTGTACAGACCGCCGCCAAAGGTGGTCGTGGTGGCGACAGCCGCCGTCGCGCCGGTTTGATTGGACCAAAGCTCAACGGTAACGCCATCAATGCCGTATTCGACGTTCGGATCGAAGATGCCATCGTTGTTGGAGTCGTTGAAGACCAGATTGCCGATGGAGACGCGCGGCACGAAGCCCAAGTCGATGGTCAAATCGGTGGCCGCGTCGTCGATGTCGTCGCTGGAACCGAGATGACCGCCTTCCTGACTGCCGACGGGTGAAGTGACGGCACCCAGGTCAAACACAGCCGTCTGGATGCCGTTGAAGGACGGATTGCCATCGTCAACGCCATCTTCACCAAGATGGTCATCTCCTGTCTGCGTGCCGAGAATGCTCGCCTGGCTGTACAGAGGAGCACCAAAGTCAAACTGCCATGCGGGCACGCGCACAAAGTAACGGTCTGGCGGAAGATCGGCGAACAAATAGGTGCCATCGGGCGCGCTGGTGGTGGTGGCAACTGGCGCATCAAACGGAATGACCATGCCCTCACGATAGATTTCGAGAGTGACATCACCGACTCCCTCACCTGCATCCGCACGCCCGTTGTAGTTGGCATCGATGAAAACAAGGTTGCCGACAGCGACGGAGCGGAAGAAGCCGAAGTCGATGGTCAGGTCATTGTTGTCATCGTTCACATCATCACTGAATGCATTCACACCGAATTCACCGAGCGAGTTGATGGGCTCCTCGTCAGGCGCCAAGTGGAAGGCCGCCGAGGCAATGCCGGTGGTGGCCGGGTCGATCACATCAACGCCGTTTTCGTCCAGATTGTCGTCGATGCCGTTGTCACCACCGTCACCGGGCAGTGAACGCCAGCCGGAAAGCGGTTTTCCAGGAGCGAATTCTGAAGGCGGGATGAAGACCTGGTAGTCGCCTTCGGGCAGGTTGCTGAAGAGATA
>CAMCWM010000261.1 GCA_945882215.1 Akkermansia muciniphila
TTCGGCTCGATGTAGAACTGGCCTTTGAAGCCGATCTTCTTCTTGTAATCGACGGCCATGTGCAGCAGGCGGGCGAGGTGGTCGATCTCGCGCTTCATGTCGGTGTTCCAAAGCGTGGCGTAGCCTTCGCGGCCACCCCAGAAGGTGTAACCTTCACCGCCGAGGCGATGCGTGACGTCCATGGCCTTCTTCACCTGCGCGGCAGCGTAAGCGAAGACACCGGCGTTCGGGCTGGTGGAAGCGCCCTGGCAGTAACGAGCATGGGAGAAGAGGCAGGCGGTGCCCCACAGAAGCTTCTTGCCGGTCTGCTTCTGCGCTTTTTCGAGCTCGTCAGCGACGGCGTCGAAGGCGGCGTTGCTTTCGGCGAGTGTTTCAAGCTCAGGAGCGACATCGCGGTCGTGCCAGCAGTAGTAATCGACGCCGAGCTTGTCCATGAACTCGAAGCAGGCCCACACGCGGCGCTGGGCGTTGGCGACGGAGTTGCTGCCGTCATCCCACGGGCGCTGGGCGGTGCCGCCGCCAAAGGGATCGGAGAGCGAGTTGCGCATGGCATGCCAGTAGGCGACGCCGAAGCGCAGGTGATCGCGCATCTTTTTGCCGCCCACGAGTTCGTCGGCGTTGTAGTGCTTGAAGGCGAGCGGGTTGCGGCTCTTCGGTCCTTCGAACTGGATTTTCTGAATGTCTGGGAAGGCTTCGTTCATGGTAGGGCGTGCAAGGGAGACGGAACCGGGCGGCGCGCAACTGGTTCGTCAGGACGGCAGCGGACAGTTTTTGGGCCGAAATGGACGGCCGCTGGCGCGGAATGACGAATGAACTTCGAATGCCCCAAGTCATCTGGCATTCGTCATTCGCCATTCGGGTTTCGTCATTGGAGCGACTTGCGACTCGTCTCCTCCGCCAGCCACACCGAGACCAGCGTGATCACGGCCATACCGATGAGGTACACCGCCACGGACCATGGCCTGCCACCGCTTTGATCCAGCAACGCGGTGGCGATGAGCGGTGCTAGTCCACCCGCGAGCGGAGAAGCGAGCTGATAACCTAGCGATGCACCGCTGTAGCGCACGCGAGTGCCGAACAACTCCGAGAAGAACGCCGCCTGCGGGCCATACATCGCGGCATGACCGATGAGGCCGATCACCACGGCAAGGATGACGAGCACGGTTTGGCGTGATTCGATCATCCAGAAGAACGGAAACGCGAACAGCATCAGGAAGAACGCGCCGCCGAGATACACCGGCCGTCGTCCGAGACGATCTGAGAGCGCTCCAAACCACGGGATCGCGATCAATTGCACCGCGGAGCCGATGAGCACGGCATTGAGCAGTGTGGCCTTCGGCATGCCGAGCTGCTGCGAGCCGTAGCTGAGCACGAGCACGGTGAAGATGTAGAAGAACGCGTTCTCCGCAAAGCGTGCGCCCATCGCCACCAGCACGTTGCGCGGATGATCGCGCAGCACGGCGAGGATCGGCACCTTCGGCCCAGCGTCCTCCGCTTTGGCCTGCGTGAAGACCGGGCTCTCGATGATCTTCAAACGAATGAACATGCCGACACCGAGCAGCAGCACGCCGAGCAGAAACGGCACGCGCCAGCCCCAGGAGAGGAACGCCTCTTCATCCATCGACGAGGCGAGCATGAAGACCGCATTGGCCAGCAGCAATCCCACCGGCACGCCGGCCTGCACCCAGCTCGCGTAAAAGCCACGGCGGCCCTGAGCGCCATGCTCCACAGCCATCAGCACCGCGCCGCCCCATTCGCCGCCGACACCGAAGCCCTGAACAAAACGCAGCAGCACGAGCAGGATCGGAGCCCACACACCGATCTGCGAATACGTCGGCAGCAGGCCGATCAACACCGTCGCCACGCCCATGAGCATGAGCGTCGTGACCAGCATGGATTTGCGGCCGATCTTGTCGCCAAAATGCCCGAACACAATGCCGCCGACCGGTCGCGCGAAGAATCCGACCGCGTACGTCGCGAAGGCCGCCATCGTGCCGGCCAACGGATCAAAGTTCGGGAAGAACAGTTTGTTAAACACCAGCGCCGAGGCCGTGCCGTAGAGGAAAAAGTCGTACCACTCGATGGTGGTGCCGATGAAGCTCGCGATGACGACGCGGCGGGTGCTGTTGGGATCAGACATGGGCGGCTACTTCGTGATGGCGGCCTTCTTCACCTTTGGCGCGAAGATTTTGCGATCCCAGTTCTTCGCAATTTGCTCCGGCGTGGCTTCGGATGGCACACCGCCCACAGGCACATCGAGTTTGGCGCTCCAAAGGATGCCATTGAGCAGGAGGCGGCGTTGATTGGCCTCGGCCCAGTTCGCGTGAAGATCGCAGCCGGTGAAGCCGAAGCTGCGGCCGCCATCGGGGCGTTCATAACTCCATGCCACGGTTTCAGCACGGCCTGCGTTTGCTTTGGCGGCATCGTTTTTGCGGCTGCTGTCGGGCATCGCGCATTGCAGCAGATGTGTGACGCCTTTTTCAGCAAAGTGGAGGTTATAGAGCCAGCCGTCTTTAAGGAGCGGAAAGGGCTTCACGCCGCTGTTGATGGGATGCGTGGGGATGCTGGTGAAATCCACGTCCCAATGACCGCGGCAGCCGATGTCGCTTTGAAACGCGGCACCAAACATTGCCTTGAAGTCTGCGGCACGGTCGGGCTTGCAGTCCACGCCTTGATGCAGAATGACGAAGCCCGTGCCTGCCTTCGTGAGCGCCTGCATCTTCGCCCAGCGGGCAGGTTCGAGGAAGGAGTGCTTGTCGCCACCGTCCATGAACAGCAGAACGCTGCGCGCGCCATCGAGCACCGCTTCGTTTTTCGGCCAGCCTTCCGCCACCATCACCGGCGCGACACCGGGCGCGGCCTTCAGCCAATCCATCAGCAGCGCACAACCGGCGAAGTACTCGTGCTGCCCAGGCTTATTACTCGGCGTCCCGGCGATGAGCACGATCTTCGCAGCCTTGGCATCGGCGGGCGCCTGTTCCAGCGGCACATGCTGCTGTTCGGCGGTGAGTTCGGCATGAGCGGAGGCGACAAACAGAAAAGAGAGGATGAGACGGTGCATGTTTGGCAGGCTGACGGTTTGGTAAGCGCAACACAAGACGAAAAGCCGGAGAGGGCTCTTGCAGCGCAAGTCATGGGTCGTGTGGGTCGAGTATGAACGATATTTCATATGAGCTTCCAACGGGCCGCCTGTTTCATCGGTTCAAAACCTGCGGCGCATCCAAACCAGCGCGGCGGTGTTTCCACGCCTTACCATGAAGATTCCAGCCCTCCTCCCCGCATTCGCCGCGTTGCTCCTCGGCGCGATTTCATCCTTCAGCCAGACCACGGACGCGCCCATCGACTGGGACAAGGCCAAAAAACTCCACCAGCGCGACGGTGCCGGTGAAACCCTCACACCCGACGAAAAGACCTACCTCGACAAAGCGCGTGCGGCGCTCGCCAAAGGCCAGGGGCCAGGCTCCCAAGGCGCGCCAACCAGTCCCGCGACCGATGGCATCGACTGGCCGAAGGCGCAGCAGCTTTTCCAGCGTTCGCAACGTGGCGAGAAACTCAGCGAGGAAGACCAGAAGTATCTCGACAAAGCCTTGGAAGCCCGCAAACGCGGCGGCAATCGTGGTGGAGGCGGCGGTGGCACCGCGAACCAGCGCAAGGCACCGGAATTGCTCAAGCCGCTCAGTGACATGACTGCCGATGAGACTTACGAAGGCGAAGACGGCGGCCTCTACGGCAAAGGCAGCAACGAACCGCCCGAAGCACTCCAGAAATCCGCCGTCGATGCGCTCGCGCAGATCAAACCGCTCGATGCCGAGGGCAAACCGTCCGACAGCGGCAAAATCGTGCTCGTTTCCATCAGCATGTCGAACGCCACGCAGGAGTTCTCGTTCTTCAAGCGGATCGCCGACGAGGATTCGCGTAAATCCGGCAAGCTCACCATCGTCGATTGCGCGCAGGGCGGCCAGGCCATGGCGCAATGGGTGCCGGAGGATGCGCGACCGTGGCAGGAGGCGATGAAGCGCATTCAAAACGCCGGAGTCACGCCGCAGCAGGTGCAGGTGGCATGGGTGAAGCTCGCGAACGTCGTTCCCACCGGTTCCAAGACCGAGCACCTCGCCAAACTCGAAGCCGACACCACCCTCGTGCTGCAGAATGCGAAAAAGCGTTTCCCCAATCTGCGCATCGCCTACCTCGGCAGCCGCATCTGGGCCGGCAACGCCACCGGCGGCCTCAACCCCGAACCATACGCCTATGAAGGCGCCTTCGCCGTGCGCCACCTCATTCAGAAGCAGATGGCCGGTGATGAAGCTCTCGCTTCCGCCAAATCACCTCTGTTGCTCTGGGGCCCCTACCTCTGGGCCGAAGGCGAGAAGGGTCGCAAGCTCGACGACCTCAAGTATGTCAAAAACGACTTCACTGACGACGGCGTTCATCCCAGCAACAGCGGACGTGAAAAGGTGGCGAAGCTGCTGCTGGAGTTCTTCGCCACGAGTCCGCTGGCGAAGGGGTGGTTTGCGGGGAAGTGAATGTCATCTCAGTGATACCCCTTGCTTTTTCTGAGCGATTTTGGTGCTTCAGTGAAGCCGCAACTCCGTTAGTGGTCGACAAATCTACAGGACACAAAGTAGAACTCGATTTATCGACCATCCAGATGGCTCCCATGGCATCCCCTCGGGAATATTTTGACAAGGACTCCTCACGGAATTTGCGGGTGCATGCCACGCACACCGCCGGTTCTTTGATGCGGCTGTTCTTGCGCTTCGCCTGCTGAATGGCCCATTCCAAGGCCCGTATGAGACCGTGCTCTCAGAAGTAAATGCCGCGACCGAGCCAGTCGTAGGCGTTCTCGCTCGCGCTCAACATACCCTCGCCCGTCAGCACAGCGTCTGCGATTGCCTTGTCGCAGCCGTGGAAATCGAAAATCGTGCGCTGCTAGGAGAGGAGGTCTATTTCAGGCCGAAAATAGGCAATCACCGTCGAAATGGGAAGAGCCTGGTTTTCAGGTTTTGGGATTATTCCGTCCTTGCGACTTTCGAGCAGCACTCCAAGCCGTTCCCGAGTTTGATTCGATTGCCAATCGAATCTACTCAGCGTCATGACCCGCCTCTCATTCATTCTCCTTTGCGTTCTCCTCATCTCCGCGGTGCAAATCATCTCCGCTGATGCCTCCCAGGCCGCCGAATCCGCGCATCGTGAGCTATGGCGTCGGTTCATCGACAAGTACGGCATCATGATCGACTTCGCCGACATGGACGGCAACGTGCCGCTGCCGACACCAGAAGAGTGCAAGACGGGCAAACCGAACGCGCTGGGCTGGTGGGCGCCGATTGAGAACGGGGCGATGTTCAACGGCCTCTACATGGACGCGGCGGTGAATCGCTGGAAGCGCACGAAATCCGATGAAGACGCCACCAAGGCCCGCAAACTCATGGAAGGGCTGTTGTTGCTCAACTCAATCAGCGAGGTGAAGGGCTTCGTGGGGCGCGGTGTGAGCACGGATGGGAAGTCGCATTACCCGATGGGATCGAACGACCAGACGATGCCGTGGTTTCTCGGCCTGTGGCGTTACTGGGAGTCTGAGTTGGCTGCGCCGGAGGAGAAGACGCGCATCGCAAAGCATCTCGTCGAGACGGCGGAGGAGATCGTCCGCCTGGGCTGGCAAATGCCCGCCGAGGAGCCTTTCAAAGTGCGCGGCAGCTTCAACGGCTTCCACTTTGAGGAGGCGGCGCGAATGCTCTTCACCATGAAGATGCTGCATCGCGTCACCGGCAATGAAAAATGGCGATCGATGTATCTGACGGAGCTGGAGAAGCGCGGCGGCGAGAAGCAGCTCTCAAAGCGCGAACTCTGCGCGGGCGGCATGGTCTTCTGGTATTCCAAGAATCACAACTGGACCTCCTGCGCCGCAGTGGGCGGCCTGCGCGGCTTGTGGGAGCTGGAGACCGACGCGGCGCTCAAGGCCGACTATGCCCAGGGCCTCGTCGCAAGCGCGAAACTGGCGGCGGAGTGGCTTTCACTCGCTCAGCAGTTCGACAATGCCGACACGAGCTACTTTGAAATGGACTGGCGCGTGATGAACAAGGACTGGAAGCCTCAACAGAATGAGCATGAAGCGGTGGCACTGGCCCAGGCGCAGTTGAAGAACTTCATGAAGCTGGCTCCACGTCGCGGCAAGGAAACCGCCTTCATCCGCGAGCCGACCGCCGCCGCGTGGATCGTCACACTGCTGCCTGACGCGGCTCTTTTGAAAGCGCATGCCGCCGAGGTGGAGAAGGTGATCGCGCACTACGACTACACGAAGCTCTACTACTCGCAGTTCTTCTGGGTGGAGATGGCGTGGGAGAGGCTGCGGCAGCAAAACATCAAGTGAGAAAGGCCATGGAGACGATGCACATCCGGCCGTTCCAATCCGCCGACGAAGAAGCGGTCATCGCGCTGTGGAAGGCCTGCGGCCTTGTCGTGCCACAGAACAACCCTGTGCGCGACATCGCCCGCAAAATCCGCGTGAATCCAGAGTGGTTTCTCGTCGGTGAACTGGAAGGCGAGATCGTTGGCACCTGCATGGCCGGTTACGAGGGCCATCGCGGCTGGATCAACTATCTGGCCGTGGATCCTGATCATCAGCGGCAGGGCTTGGCGCGTGAGTTGATGCAGCACGCGGAGGCATTGCTGAGCGCCGTCGGCTGTCCGAAGATCAATTTGCAGGTGCGCAGCGCCAACACAGCCGTGATCGCCTTTTATGAGTCCATCGGCTTCGCCATCGATGACGTGGTGAGCCTCGGCAAACGGCTGGAGAACGACACGCCTCCGCATCATCAATGAACCAACAAGCTTCCATCACGCTGCATCAGGCCGCTGATTCATCGGCTCCAGGTTGCGATCTCGTCCGCCAGTGGTTGCGCGAGCACAACTGGGCCGTGAACCCTGATTTCATGCAGAAGCTTCAGATGCCAGAGCATGAGGCGAAGCCGCTTGTTCTGCTGGCCATGGCTGATGAGCGCATCGTGGGCGGTCTGTTTGCGGAAACACAGTTGTCGTGGCTGCGCATCTCGATCATGGCCGTCAGTCCCGAATCCCGCACACAGGGCATCGGAGCCGCGCTGCTGGCCGAGGCCGA
>CAMCWM010000262.1 GCA_945882215.1 Akkermansia muciniphila
GCGCATTGTCCTTCGTGCACATGCTGCGCACCACACAGAGCTTGTGCATCTGCTTGGCCAGCTTTGGCATGAGTTCACCAAAATGGATGCCGGGCACTGACGTCTTGATGCTGCGAAACGGCCCGCCAAACTCCGTGTTCGGTTTCGGATCCCACGTTTCAAGCTGCGACATCCCGCCATCCAGCCACACGAACAGCACCTGCTTGTCCCGCTGCTTCATCGCTTCCGCGAATAACGGCGACGCCAGCAATCCAAGTCCCCCACCGAGAAAAGCGCGGCGGGAGAAAGCATGATCGCGTGGAGTGCACAGAGGGTTCATGGCGTCAGTGGTTCACAAAAAACTCCGTCGAGCTGAGCAAGGCCCAGGCGAAATCGCCGAGCGCCTTCGATTTGTCGTCAGCATGAGCAGCAAGCCACGACTTGAACTGTGCTTTTTCATCAGCGTCAGGCAGGCGGGTGAGGATGGTAAGGAACAGGTCTTCGGCTGGATCGGCTTGTTTGGCCAGGCGGTCGATCAGATTGCCAGCGCGTGGTTTTAGCGCCCACTGAACGTGAT
Source organism: Akkermansia muciniphila (assembly GCA_945882215.1). Classification (GTDB taxonomy): domain Bacteria; phylum Verrucomicrobiota; class Verrucomicrobiia; order Verrucomicrobiales; family Verrucomicrobiaceae; genus Prosthecobacter. Next base: position 557 of record CAMCWM010000262.1, read on the forward strand.
CGCTGTTGCGGAAGAACAACGCGCTGCGCAAAGACGGATTCGCAGCGAGTTCGGGTTCCTTGGCGGGATTCGCCAGTGCGGCAGCAAACGCCTTCTCAAAATCAGCGAGGCTGTATTTGAGCACATCGACGGTCACATCAGTCTTGCTGTTCTTTTCGAGGCGTTCGCGCTCGCCAGTGGCGATGAGGAAGGCGCGGAGCTGCTGCTCGGCAGTGAGATGGCGCTGATGAGCGCTGGAGCGCTGGTAGGTTTGCGTGAGGGCGATTTCGCGAATGAGCCAGCGCAGATCGAACTGATGCGTGGTGAGTTCTTTGGCGAGCAATTCGAGCAGTTCGGGATGCGCGGGCGGATTCTCGGTGTGATGCAGATCGAGCGGCTCGACGATGCCTTTGCCGGTGAGCAGGAACCAAACGCGGTTGGCGATGTTCTTGGCAAACAGCGCGTTCTCTGGCGCCGGCACGCGTTGCGCAATCTCGCGCAGCGGGCTGAACTTCGGCTGGCCGACTTCCTTGGTTTTGCGATCGGGTTTGACCAGCCAGGCTTCGTCGCCGGTGAAGGCTGGAATCATGACTTCCTCGCCAAAGGGGATGCGCGGCGCGGTTTGGGCCTTCTTGTCCGTCAAAACGGAAACGAACTCGTATTTGGCCGCGATGAGGCCTTCGCTGACCCAGGGGCTCTTGTGTTTGTCGTCGGCTGGCTGGAGCTTGAGGTTCTGATAGACGGCGTAGAGGCCGTTGAAGTCGATCTGCTTGTAATCACTCACACTCAGATGCCGGTGGCACTGGCAGCACTGCAAATCGATGCCCATGAACATGCGTCCGACATCGCGGGTGAGGCCTGGATAGTCCGTGTCCTGCTGCCCCACCTTCTCCAGCCGCCGCGTGATGAAGTAACCCGCGCCGCGTTGCTTCTCATCGAGGAAATCCGGTGCCAGCATCTCGCGCACCATTGCGTCCCACGGCTTGTTGGTTTTAAAACTCTCCACCAACCACGCTTTCCACGCCTCATTGTCGCCCCGGCGCTCAATGAGCATGACATGAAACGCGTCCGCCATCCGCACCGCGAATCGCGGGGCCGCGATCAGCTTGTCGATCAGCTTCGTGCGCTTGTCCGCAGTCTTGTCCGTCAAAAACGCCCGCGCCTCGTCCGCTGTCGGAATCCCTCCATCAAAATCGAGCCACACCCGCCGCAGGAACTCCGCATCATCGGCCTGCGAAGGCGTCTTCGCAAAAAGCAAGGCGTCGATCCTTTGAGCAAACGTATCCGCCGACAAGGCGCTGCCAGTCAGCAGAAGAACGCTGAAGGCACCGAAGACGACGATTGTCCAAGTCTGACGCACGAGGCCACTACGCCGGCAAAGGCTGGTCTGTTGCAAGCGGGCCTCAAGTCCCGCAGGCGCTCCAGCCCCGCTACGCACGGATGCTGCGGAACTTGCCCGGAGCCATCCCTGTGTAGCGGCTGAAGTGACGTGTGAAGGCACTCTGATCACACCAGCCCGTTTCGATGGCGATGTCGGCCAGCGACATGTCCGTCTCGCGCAGCAATCGCGTGGCCTCGTCGAGGCGCAACTTGTGCAGCAATTGCAGCGGGCTCATCTGAAACAGGCGCTGCACACGCTGCTCAAACTGATACACGCTCAGCCCCGCTCTCTTCGCGATGTCCTCGATGCGCAGGCTCTCCGTGTAACGCGTCTGCATCAGTTTCAAAGCCGTCGCCAGTTCTGCAAAGCCGCTCGCCTTGTCACTCGGCGCATTCAAATCGCGGGAGATTCCCGTGACGCCGACGATGCGGCCACTCGTATCGCACAACGGATGCTTCGTCGTCAGACACCAGCCCGCCTTGCCGCCGGGATAGATGTGAAGTTCGAGCTGATGATCGACGCGCTTGCCTGTTTTGAGCACCGTTTCGTCCTGACGTGCATAACTCGCCGCCAGTGCCGCCGGAAACACCTCCGCTGGCCGTTTCCCAATCAGCCTGGCCTTGTCACCACCCGCACAACGATTCGCCAGCGTCTGATTCACCCGCACATAGCGTCCCACGGCGTCCTTGATGAAAAACACCACATCCGGCAGCGCATCGAAAAGCGCCTCCGTCACCGCATGCTGGCTGAACTGGCCCTTGGAATCCATATTTTGACTGAAATGACAGTTTGGTGGCCAAAAAGCAATCAAGACCCTCATGCCACGCCGTTTCATCATTCTATGATGAACCCATCCACATGGTCCGGTGTCTTCCCGGCAGTCCTCACTCAGTTGCACGCGGATCAGTCGCTCGATCTCGCAGCCTCCGCACGGCATTGGCAGGCACAGATCGACGTCGGTGTCTCCGGCTTGATCGTTTGCGGCTCTCTGGGTGAAAACCAGTGCCTCCAGCCAGAGGAAAAGCGTGCTGTCGTAAAACACGCCGTCGAAGTGGCCGCTGGCCGCGTGCCTGTCATCAGCGGTGTGGCGGAGATGAATACCCGCAGCGCCATCAGCTACATGCAGGACTGCGAAAAGCTCGGCGCGTCCGGCTTCATGATCATGCCGCCCATGGTCTATAAAAGCGACCCGCGTGAGACGCAGCACTGGTTCCGCACGCTGGCCAAAGCCACACCGTTGAGCTGGATGCTCTACAACAACCCCGTCGGCTACCACACCGATGTCACGCCGGAGATGTTCGTCGAACTGGCCGACATCCCAAACCTACACGCCATCAAAGAAAGCAGCGCAAACACCCGCCGCATCACGGAGCTGCGCAATCAAACCGGCGACCGCTACCGCATCTTCACCGGCGTGGACGATCTCTTCCTCGAGTCTGCCATCCTCGGGATCGACGGCTGGGTTTGCGGCAGCGGCATCGCCTTCCCGAAGGAAAATCAAAAGCTCTGGGACCTCGCCAAAGCTGGCCAATGGGACGAGTGCCGCACGCTGTATCGCTGGAGCCAGCCGCTGATGAAGCTCGATACGCACCTCCACTTCGTGCAATACATCAAGCTCCTCTGCCAGGAGACCGGCCTCGGCCAGGAATGGGTGCGCGAGCCACGTCTGCCGATCGCAGGCACTGAGCGCCAGCAGGTGCTGAAAATCATCCGCGATGCGCTGGCGAAACGTCCGGCATGATGATCCGCATTGCATCCTGAGACGCTTTCCGATATTGAAAGCGCATGGTCCGTCCGCGCAAAAAATACACCGTCCACGATCTCCGCAAACTCAAGGGTCAGCGTGTCCTCACGCACATCCATGTGAAGTCGCCGCAGGAGGCCACGGCCGCCGAGGCGGCGGGCATCGACCTCATGAGCTGCAGCTTTGACTCGCCGGAGGCGCAGGCGCGTCTGCCGCTGCTCGTCGCGGCTGCTCCCACAGCCTTTCTTTCCGGCAGCACACCGCATGGCATGGCCACGCAGGAGGAAGCCATCCGCACCGGCTTCCGCGCACTCGAAATGGGTGCCAGCAGCGTCTATTGCTCCGGCAGCCCGTTTTTGATCGAGGCGATGGCTCGCGAGGGCATTCCCGTCGTCGGCCACATCGGCATGGTGCCGCGCCATGTGACCTGGACCGGTTATCGCAGCCTCGGCAAGACGGTCGATGAAGCCAAAGCCATCTACCGCAAGATGAAGGACCTCGAAAACGCCGGCGCCTATGCCGCTGAGATCGAGATCGTGCCGCACAACCTCGCGACGTGGCTTTCCAAGCAAACGAGCATGCTGCTCATGTCCCTCGGCTCCGGCACCGGCTGCGACACGCAGTTCCTCTTCTCCTGTGACATCCTCGGCGACTACGACGAGCGCATCCCACGCCACGCCAAGTCCTACCGCAACTTCGCCGAAGAAAACCGCCGCCTGCAAAACGAACGCGTCGCCGCCTTCAGCGAATACGTCGCCGATGTGAAGGAAGGCCGCTTCCCCGAGCGCTGCCACCTCACCGAAATGGACGCCGCGCTGCTGGACGAGGTGGCGAAGTCCGTCCACTAGATGAGCGGAAAAGAGTTGAGCATTTTCGCGCTGCTGCCGCCTGATTCACACAAGACGCCAAAGGGATTGATTCCATGTTTCGAGATGCTGCGCATTCCCATCATCGACTCTCACACCGGCGGCGAGCCCACGCGCGTCGTTTTGAGCGGCATCAGCGCCGCGGAGCTCGAAACGTATCGTCGTGCGATCATTTGCGAGCCGCGAGGGCATGAGGTGATCGTCGGTGCCTTGCTCGTGGAGCCGAAAGACGCGAATTGTGCTACGGGCGTCATTTTCTTCAACAACGTCGGCCTGCTCGGCATGTGCGGACACGGCATGATCGGCCTCATCGCGACGCTGAAGCATCTCGGACGCATTTCGGCCGGCGAGCATCGCGTGGAGACACCGGTGGGCGTGGTGACGGCCGTTTTGGATGAGAGTGGCCGCGTGAGCATCCGCAACGTGCCGTCGTATCGCCAAGCGAAGAGCGTGAAGGCTGGTGGCGTGAGCGGAGATGTCGCGTGGGGCGGAAACTGGTTCTTTCTCGTCGCGGATCATGGACTCGAACTCACGCTGAAAAATGTCCCGCAGCTCACGCAGGCCAGTTTGGCGATGCGCGAGGCCGTTCGTGCCGCAGGCTACCCGGAAGTCGATCACGTCGAGCTATTTGGTCCGCCGCAAGATGCCGCGAATCACAGCCGGAACTTCGTTTTGTGCCCTGGTGGAGAATACGACCGCTCACCCTGCGGCACCGGCACGAGCGCGAAGCTCGCGTGCCTCGCGGCAGATGGTAAACTGGCTCCGGGCGAGGTGTGGCGGCAGGAAAGCATCCTCGGCAGTGTGTTTGAAGGCAGCTACGAAGCTGGTGAACGCGAAATCATCCCCACGATCACCGGAGAGGCCTTCATCACGGCGGAGACGACATTGATCCTCGATCCGGCGGACCCATTTCAATTCGGCATTGCATGAAATCACTCCTTTTCCTCACTTTGAGCCTTTCGGCCTTCGCCGCCGACTTTGAAGCTGCGCTTAGTTTTCCCAAGCGCACGGAGAACAAGGTCTTTCGCGACCGAGTGCTGGCAAATTGGCTGTCGGATGGCAAAACGTTCTGGTATCGTGTGCAAACAGCGCCGGGGAAGTCCGAGTTTGTGTTGATCGACGCCACCAACGGCAGCCGCAAAACGGCCGCGACGCTCAAAGAGCTCGGTTTGCCGGAGAAAGAGGCCGCGAAGACCTCCACGATGAAAATCGAGCTTCGACGCACACGGCGCACCGGTGAGTCCTCCGGCCTGAAGTTCATCAACCAACTCGACGAGGACGTGGAGCTCTACTGGATCAACCAGGAAGGTGAGCACACGCGTTATGGCGGCGTTCGCGCAGGCACGGAGCGCGAGCAGCACACCTTTGACGGCCATGTGTGGCTCATCACCAGCCGCACGGGCGAGCACCTCGCCGTCGTGGAGGGCGCGTCGCAGCCGCAGACCTTCATCATCGATGGAAAAGGCATCTCGAAGGCCAAAACGGAGGCACCAAAGAAGCCCGAGCGCGGCTTTCGCTCACCGGATGGTTCGTGCGTCGTCTTCACCGAGGCGGACAAAGTGGAGCGCAGGAAGGTGACGATCGTCGAATCAACGCCGAACGACAGCGTGCAGCCGAAATTGAAAGTCATCGACTACATCAAGCCCGGCGATCCGCTCCCGAAGCCGCAGTGGGTGATCGAAAAAAGCGATGGCACGAAGCTCCGCGTGGCGCGTGACCTCTACGAGAACCCATTCACCGAAAGCGGCGAACTGGATGCCGTGTGGGCACCGGACAGCAGCGAGTTTTACTTCAACTACAACCAGCGCGGCCATCAGCTCTATCGCATTCTCGCGGTGAATGCGAAGACCGGTGCGGTGCGTGTCGTCGTCGAGGAAACGTCGAAAACCTTCATCCACTACTCCGGCAAAAGCTGGCGTCACTGGCTGCACAGCAGCGGTGAGATGATCTGGATGAGCGAGCGTGATGGCTGGTGCCATCTCTACCTCTACGACGCTAAAATAGGCACGCCGAAGCTGCAAATCACCAAGGGCGCGTGGCCGGTGCGCGAGGTTTTGCATGTGGATGAGGCGAGGAAGGAGATCTGGTTCCTCGCGAGCGGTTTGCGGGCAAAGGAAGACCCCTATCATGAGCATCTCTGCCGCGTGAACTTCGACGGCAGCGGCTTCAAGCAGCTCACCGAAGGCGATGGCAACCACCGCGTCGAGTTCTCACCGAATCGCGAGTTTTTCATCGACACTTGGTCACGTGCTGACCTGCCGCCGGTGATGGAACTGCGTCGCAGCCGCGATGGCGGGCTGGTATGCGAATTGGAGAAGGCGGAGGTTTCCGCGCTGCTCGCCACGGGCTGGACGATGCCAGAACGCTTCGTGGCGAAGGGTCGCGATGGCAAAACAGACATCCACGGCGTGATCGTGAAGCCCTCGAACTTCGATCCGGCGAAGAAGTATCCTGTCGTCGAGAACATCTATGCCGGGCCACATGGCTCGTTCGCGCCGAAGGAGTTCAGCCGGTCGATGGGACATCATGTGATCGCTGAACTCGGCTTCATCGTCGTGC
>CAMCWM010000263.1 GCA_945882215.1 Akkermansia muciniphila
TGCGCGGGCCATTCGCGCTGCAACTCCTTCACTTGCGTCTGCCAGAGTTCCTCCTTCTTGTCTGCCGTCGCCATCATCGCCCGGAAGGCCACCTCCGCGTCAAACTCACTTCCGCGTGCCTCCCGATAGCTGTCCAGCAGCGGCATCACTTCCTCCGCTCGACCTTCCGCCAGGCGTTGCTTGATCACGCCGGGCAGTTTCATCATCTGCTCGCTCGACCGGCAATGGCTCCAGGCCTCCAACATGCGGAAAACCTTGAGTAGAAACTCCCCCTGAATGCGCGCGCGCCACCCTCTCGCCAGTGTCAGGATCGGGTCGATGATCGCTTGCAGCTTGGAGTCCGGCAGCGGCAGATGATTTCGCTCCAGTTCCTCCCACTCCGCCAGCAGGATCTTCACCTCCTCCACCGGCACAGGCTCTCCACGTCGGGATTCCGGCAGCAGCCATTGCATCCGCTCCGTGAACGGACCAAGGACCTGAAGGAATTCAGTAGTGCGTGGGTCAACCATGACAAGTGATGGCAAAACATGCGGCTCAAACCGTCAAATGCAACCCCGCCAGCCCCCGATGCCCGCGCATCCAGCCCCATTCTGCATTCGACATTCGGCATTCGACATTCACTCCCCACCTCCTCGCTACACAATCGGCGGTTCGATGGTGATGGTTCGCTCGGCGCTGGTTCTCGATCCGACGCTGTTGGTCACTTCGGTGATCACTTTGACCACCTGGGCCACGGTGAAGGGACCGATGGCGTCGCCGGCATCGGTGAGCGGGACGCTGTGAGTGAAGTCCGAGTCCACGCCCACGACCATCCACTTCAGCAGCTTCGTCGTGGCATGCGCGCCGCCGCCGGGGACGTACTCCACCTCCACGTGCAGGCCGTCGGTGCCGCCTTGCGCCACGGTGTTGATCTCGATGGTCTCCGGCGCGGCGGTGCCGCCCTCCGTCGGGATGCTGCTGAGGGCTTCGTATTCCGGTGAACCGGGATCGTAGCTGGCCTTCATCACCTTGTACCAGCTCTTGATGAGCTGGTCCGTCTCGTCATCCAAATCCTTGAGTTCCTTGCGCGTCGCCTCCAGCAGGCCGTCCGTGTCGCTGGTGGCCTGCACCTGCGTGGTGTAGCCGTCCAGCAGCGCCTTGAACATCGCCGCCGTCTGCGCCACGCCCTGCACCACGCGGGTGATCGGCGGCTGCGCCGGGGTCAGCGCCGCCAGCGCCGTGTTCGCCCGCACCCACACCGGATACAGCGCCCGGGCACGCTCCAGGATCGTGCCCTCGGTACGAGGCGAGATTTGATACACGTCCTTGAGGTCCTTCATCAGCAGCACGTTGTCGCCGAGCTGGCCTTCGAGAATCTGCGGGATCTTGGTGCCCAGCAGCTTGAGCTTTTGCAGCGTCGCCTGCCCGGCGCGGTAGGCCGCGTCGGCATCGTCCTGCTTCACCGCGCGTGTTTGCACCAGCGGCTCGAACGCGTCGATGAGCGCGGTGAGTTCCGTCGTGCCCTGCGTGCCGATCTTGAGCGTCGGCGCATGTTGCGTCCAGACGGTGAGGGAGAGTTGCGCGCGTTCCTTGGTGATTTCCCAGAATTGCATGGTCGTGTGTGTGTTGAGGGTGATCGGTGTGCTTGGCAAAAGAGGTGCCGCAGGTGCGGGCGTGACGGCGGAATCCCAGGTGGACCCGTCGTCCCAGAAGGTCAGGCCATCATCCCAGTGGGCTCCGGCAGGGTTGGGCATCGGCGGATCGGGGTTGAGCCAGGAGGCGACCGGGACCGCGCCGGAAGCATCGACGGCGGTCAGGTCCGGGGCGGATGAGGGAAAGGAAGGAACGGCACATGGTGGTTGGGCCTCTCTCAGTCGCCTGATCGTTCCGGGTGCTTTGACCTGAACGTCTGGCGTAAGCAAAACATCATCAATCCTATTTCTTTTCAAGCCTATTTTTACATTTGAATGTTTCTTTAGCCTAGTTCATCGCCTCACATGACGTGCATGCGTCCGCAGCACCCTCTGCAACGTCCGTAAGTGATTCCGCATCAGCCATCTAGCCCCCTGCAAGGCCCGCCGACCTCGCTGCCACGGTTGCAGCGACGCAAAAAGCCGTTGCAGAGGCCCCTTGAGCCGTTGCAGCGCATGAAAAAGACGCTGCAGCAGGCCCAACAGCCGTTGTAGTCGCTCCGCCGGACGTTGCAGCATCTGAAACAGGCGTTTCAGCATCCCCTCCGGGCGTTGCAGTGGCCCGAAAAGCCGTTGCAGCATGGCTCGCGGGTGTTGCAGCAGCGAAAAAAGGCGCTGACGCCGCTGATCGAGGGGCGCGGACCTCCGAGTCCGCAGCAGCCACGCAGCCCCACGGCGTTCTGGTGGCCGAATCGCCCGATTTCTCCCAACGACGTGCTGCGGGCTCGGAGGCCCGCTCTCCTGCCGAACCGCCCTCCGGTAGGGCGGCTTGTCCCCAAGCTGCCCTCTGACCGCCCTGCGGCGACGCGTTGGGACCACGCGCCCTACCTACCCTCTATCGCGGCCTGCACACGCTGCTGGATCTCTGCCTCCGCCACCTCCATGTCCTGCAAGAGGGTAATGAAGCTGCGTAGAACCTTCTGTGAGTTCGGATGCTCCAGCCCCAGGCGGCTCACCAAGATGCCCAAGGCCCGGTGCAGAAGCGGATATGCCTCCGCCCAACGGTTCGTTACATGAAGCAATGCCGCGAGGTTGTTGAGGCGAATAGCTACATTGGGATGGTCTGGACCTAAGCTAGCCTCATCAATTTCCCAGGCGCGACGCATCAGTGGCTCGGCCTCCGCAAACCGATGCCTAGATTGAATCAATCGCGCAAGGTTGCTGAGTGCTGACGCATAATTTGGTAGAGGATCCCCGCCGCCGTTATCCAAAATATCCAGGACACGGCGCATTAGCGACTCGGCCTCCTCCGGTCGATTGGTAGCCTGGAGTATCTGCGCGAGGTTGTTTAGTTCAGTGGCGAGGGTGGGATGTCCTGAGCCGTAGCTGGCCTCATCAATGCCCAAGGCACGCCGCAACAACGGCTCGGCCTCGGCCAGCCGGTTCATGTCCTGGAGCAATGAAGCGAGGTTGTTGAGGCGAACGGCAACCAATGGATGGTCTAGGCCGTAGCTATCCTCATCAATGTCCAATGCACGCCGAATCAGTGGCTCGGCCTCCGTCAAGCGATTCGTTGCCTGAAGCAATGTTGTTAGGTTACTCAGATCGCGAGCAACATCAGGGTGTTTCGGTCCAAATGCAGCCTCATCTATCTTCAAGGCCCTACGTATTAACGGCTCGGCCTCTTCCAGCCGATAGGTAATCTTGAGCAATGATGCGAGGTTATTGAGGCACCCTGCGACGCTGGGATGATCGGGGCCGAAGCTTGCTTCATTAATCTGCAATGCGCGACGCATAAGCGGCTCGGCCTCCGCCAGTCGGTTCGTGTCCTGGAGCAATGAAACGAGGTTGTTGAGACGAATGGCGACATGGGGATTGTCGGAGCCGTAGTGGGCCTCATCGAGTTTCAAGGCCCGGCGGATGTGCGGCTCTGCCTGGACGTGCATAGATTTGGTATTGAGCAGCAGCGCCAAGGCACTCAACAACCAAGACAAGTCTTTCGGCGCTGGGATATCCGAGGCATGATTTACGAGAGCGGCGGCATGGGCTTGCAGGGGATTCCAGCAAGGCCAACTACGAACATCCGAAGGGTTACCGGGATTGCATTCACGGATAAGCTGAATACCCACATCCAAGGCTGCTGATTTGTCTTGCTCCGAGGAGGTGAGGAGGATGATGTGCTGGACGAGGCGGTGGAGCTTGAAGCGGGGTGGGTCGTCGTGTCGGGTGAGGAGGCTGTAGGTTTCGGCCTGGGCCAGGGCGCGCTTAGCAGCACGGTGGCGGGTTTTGACTTCGTCTGTAGAGTCGGGGGCTGAGTCGAGCAAGAACTCGGGAATGGGATCGGGCGCGAAGTGCGAAAAGACGAGGAGCCAGAATCGGGTGATGCGATCAAGCTTATCGAAACTGGTCTTCCAGGTGACGAGGACAGGCCGACGAGCCAGTTCGTCAGGTCCAGCATAAGGAATCGTCAGTTTGTTGAACCAATCGAGCAGCGTAGCGGCCTCTTCATCATAGCGGACGTGGTATTCGGCGAAGGTAAGTCGCTGCTCATTGATGTAGCCTGCGGCTTGGTGAAGTGCGAGGGGCAGTCCCTCCATCAGTTGGGCCAGACGAAGGACTTGGGCGGCATCGTCATCAGCACGGCGGCGTTTTTTGTCGGTAAGCTTGCAAAGCAGTTCCATGGAATCGTCGAGACTGAGGACTTCAATGTTCAACGCCTGGACGTTGTCGGTCCAGTTTTGCAGTCGGGAGGTGATGAGGACATGGCCCCGAGTCAACTGACCGAAATAGCCGCTGAGCGCAACGGCGGCATCCTCGTCATCGACGTTATCGACGATGAGGAGCCAGCCGCGATGGGTGGCAAGCCAGTCGAGTGCGAAGGCGACGCGGGCTGATTCATCCGATGGCAAATCACATTGGGTGTTGAGTTGAAGCACATCGCAGAGCGCGGCGATACTGGCACTGAGTCTCTCCGGCGAATGACCGCAGACAAAGAGCAGTGCGGTGTAGTCGGACTGATGCCTATGGGCGTATTCGACGGCGGCGTGCGTCTTCCCCATGCCACCGAGACCGGAGATGCCCGTGGCGGCCGTCGCCTGCGTGATGGCGGTGGCGTGCTTCTGCTTTTCGAGCGAGGCGCGGAGTTGATCGAGAAAATCATCGCGCCCAACGAACACACGACCGATGTAACCGCCGGGGAGGTTGGAGGGAACGGGCGGAGAGGAATGCCGAATGTCGAATGACGAAGAAGATGCGGCAAGCTGGTAGTGGTCGCGTGGCTTGCCTTCGTTGAGGGCGAGACGTTCGAGGATGAGAGTGGCGAATTGCTCGGGAGTTTTGTGGTCGAGTTCTATGAATCCGGCGAGGCCGTGCAGCCCTTCGCCATCGGTAAACTCGAAACGGCCGAGCATGATTTGCTTTTCGCCACCTTCCTTGATGATGGAGTAGATGGCACGCCATTCCAAGCGGCACCAATCCTTGTGCTCGTAGTTGGGGCAGAAGACGGCGACAACGAGATCGGCTTCCTTTTTGTAGAGAGCGGGCAAAGCGAAAGCGAGATTCGGGTGGGCGAACTCAGCTTCGTGAAACTCGTCGAAGAGGATGTTATCCTGGTGGAACCGCGCTGCCAAAAGGGTGGCGACCTCCGCGACAAAGCCCCGGTGTTGATCTCCTGCAAAGGAGAAGGCGATGCGAAAGCGTTTACTCATGGCAGGAAAGAGTCAGCGGGAAAAATTCCTGCGCATGAAGGCGGATGCGGCGTGGTTTGACCAGTGGAAAGTGCGGACTGCCGCTGACACGCGGAGGATGGCCAGGGGCTGCGGTCACATTTTCTCGATGCGGCGGTCGAGGTCGCGGCGGTTGATGAGATCGACGACTTCGACGCGGTCGGGGTGGAGGCGGAAGAGGAGGCGGTGATCGCGGCCGATGCGGACGCGGAGGACATCGGGAGTGGCGCGAAGACGGACGACGCCGGTGAAGGCGGCGGATTCGCCGGCGGCGATGCGGCCGATTAGGATCATGGCCGCACGCCCGACCTGGGTGGGGAGCTGGGAGAGGGTGGCGTGGAAGCGGCGTGGGAAGTCGATGGGACGCGGGAGCTGGTGGCTGTCGATGCCGCCGGGGAGGGTGAGCGCGGCGTCATCATCCTGCTCTTCGTCGTCCGCGGGACGGGCGGCGGGGGCCGGTTGTTTGGCGCGTTCGGCCTCGATCTGGCTGACGGCTTCCATGGCCTGACGGCGGAGGGCGGTGCGCTCCTCATTGGCAGCGCGCAGGGAGGCGCTGGTGGCGGCGAGTTTTTCACGGAGGGCGCGGAGGGTCTCCTGCTCGGCGTCGGCCTTGGGCGTGCTGGTGGCGGCGGCGGCGAGCTGCTTTTCGTGGCGGCGGATGTCGCGCTGAAGCTGGGCGAGCTTTTCATTCCGGTCACGGATTTCGGCGGCTTTGGCAGCGAGGAGGCGGCGAGATTTTTGCAGAGCGGCGGCTTCGGCACCGGTTTCGCGGCTGGTGTCGTGGAGACGTTTTTCGAGAACTTCAGCGAAGGGTTCTTCAGGCGGGAGATCGAGGCGGTGGCGCGTGCGCTGGATTTCTTCGAGCAGGAAGGTGGCGCATTTTTTGGAGCCGAGGGTGATGAAGCTGCGGGCGACGAGGATGCCAAGGGACTTGAAGGGAGAACAGAGCAGGCCGTATGCGAGCCGTTCGGCCCGTTGTTCCCGATCAAGAAGGATGACTGAGTGACTGATATGCTCGACCAGGTCGAGGAAACGCGGCGGGTCGTCGCTGCAAAGCAGGAGACGCAGGCCATCTTCAAATTCGTCATCGACGGGACCATGCTGGCAGCGGAGGTGTAGCATGCGGCGGGCACAGTCGAGGCTCTGCTTCTGAACCATGAAGAAACAGGCATCATGCCAAAGCTCAATCATGAGCTCGTTCTCGCAGCCGAGGATCTCGAAGGCGGTGCAGACCTCGGGGAGGTGATTGGAGGCGGCGAGATGGTGGATGTAGGTGGGGAGCAGGTCGTCTTTGAGGAGGGCGGGATTGAGACGGGCCAGTTCATGGCCGGACATTTTCTCCAGGCGTGCCTGGGTGAGCTGCTCTTCGGGACGGGCTTTGACCTCGGCGACCGTCATGCCCGCGACGGTGGAGGAATGGCGGAGACGCTCCTTGTCCTTGTCCTCGCAGCAGCGTTTGTATTTCTTGCCGCTGCCGCAAGGACAGGGATCATTGCGGCCGATGCGCTCGACGGCACGGCGCAAGGTGCCGCTGGCGCTGATGCGGCGGTCACGTTCTTTGGCAAGGAAGACAGTGATGGGAGCCCTGCCGAGGGCCAAGGTGGCTTCGGCGAGGTCAGCTCCTGCCTTTTTGACCTTGGAGATGTCGTGACCCTTGAAGCATTCCGTCAGGACGGTTTCGAGCTTGGCATCCTGGAGGCGGGCACAGAGCCCCCAAAGGTAGCCGAGCTGCTGGG
>CAMCWM010000264.1 GCA_945882215.1 Akkermansia muciniphila
CAGACGGTGCCGAGTGTCTCGGTGCGGTCCATGCAGGCCTCGATGCGGAACTGCTCCTGGTCGGTGCCACCTTCGGTGTTGGTGAGTGTTTGACGATTAAATGCAGTGGCGACGATTTGCTCGGGCGAGGCATCGGGCAGCAAATCGCCGGCGAGTTGTTCGATGGTGAATTGATCGAAAGGCAGATCGTCGTTGACGGCGCGGATCACCCAGTCGCGGAAGCGCCAGGCATCGGGACGCGGACGGTCTTTCTCATAGCCGTCACTGTCCGCGTAGCGCGCCATGTCGAGCCAGTGGCGCCCCCAGCGCTCGCCGAAACGTTCGGAGGCAAACGCACGATCCAGCATCGCCTCGTAAGCTTTGGGCGACTGGTTCTGCACAAACGCATCGACTTCTTCCAGTGTGGGCGGAAGGCCGAGCAGATCGTAGTGAACGCGGCGGATCAACATGATGCGATCCGCTTCAGGCGAGGAGGCAATGCCCTTCTCGGCCAGCTTGGCGCGGATGAATTCGTCGATGCCGCTGCCTTTGGGCCGTGTGACGGGCGTGTAAGCCCAATGCGACACAAACTTGGCGCCTTCGGTGATCCACTGGCGCAGCACTTCGATGTCTCGCGCTTTGACCGGATGTTTGGCGCGATGCTTCGGCGGCGGCATCTGCTCTTCGGGATCATCCGATGCGAGACGGGCGATCATCTCGCTCTGGTCCGGCTTTCCAGGCACGATGCCATGTGCGCCGCTTTTCAGCGCCTTGAGCGCGAGTTCTCGGCTGGTAAGCACAAGACCGCCTTTGGAATCATCCGGGCCGTGGCATTCGAGGCAGTGCTCGGCGAACAGCGGCTGAACGTCACGGACGAAATCCACCGGCGCGGCATGGGCGGCTGCGACAGCGAAGAAGAGTGGGGTGAAACGAAAAGCAGACACACAGCCTAAACGCCATGTGCCTGCTTCGTGTTGCGCGATGCGCGTCAGATCAATGCTTCAACAACCACTCGGTCGTGCGCGGATTGAAGTCGCCCATCTGTTCCCAGTGGAAGGCGTGGCCGGCGTTGTCGTAGAGGTGGAGGTCGGCACCGGGGATGGCGGCGGCGACTTCCTGGCTCATCCATTGCGGAGTGAAGGTGTCATTCTTGCCACCGATGACGAGGGTGGGGCACTTCACGTTCTTGAGTTCGTTGAGCGTGTTGTGCGTCATGGCGGCGGCGCTTTGGGCCTCGGTGGCGTGCAGGGGCTGCGGCGCGGGATTGGTGGCGGCGTCCTTGAGGCCCTGCTGCATGTTGTTCCAGCAGTCGTCGTTGTCGAACCACGGCTTGGTGAAGATGAGCATCTGAATCCACTGCATGAAGTCCTCGGGACGCATGTTTGCCTTGGCCTTCATGAGGTGCTGCCAGGTGTAGAGGCCGAAGCGGTCCTGCCGCGCCCAAGTACACATGAGGATCATGCTTTTCACCTTCTCCGGATGACGCAACGCAAGCTGCTGGGCAATGACGGAACCGAGCGAGCAGCCGACGACGCGGGCCTGCTTGATGCCGAGCTTGTCCATGAGACCGGCGTAGTCATCGGCCATCATGGCGGTGGTGTAAGGGCCGGCGGGCTTGTCGGTCTCGCCCACGCCGCGGTTGTCGCCGAGGATGCAGCGGAAGTGCTTCTCCCAGGCCTGCGCATGCGCGTCCCACACGCCGCCCGGGGCGGTGACACCCATGATGCAGACGAGCGGTTCGCCGCTGCCGCGTTCTTGATAAAACATTTTGATTCCGTTGGTTTCGACGTGGGGCATGGCGGGGTGCGGTTATGAGTTAAGGGTTATGAGGGATGAGGTGGCGGATTTGAACAGGGATGACAGGGGGCGACAAGCAAAAATCACCTGTCGCGGCACGAAGTTCGCGCATAGTGGGCGCACGCCATGCCTGAAGCTCCAGCCGAAACTCCGAAAGCCGCGCTCCCACCCTGGGAAGCAAAACAATTGCCCGCACGACGCAGTTTGCCGAGAAAGGTGGCGTTCTGGTCCATCGCAGGTGCTCTGGTGCTGGTGCTGGTCTATGCCTTGCAGCCGCGGCCGGTTGAGATCGAGGTTGGCGTGGTTCAAAAAGGGCCGCTGACGGTTTATGTCTCCGAGGAGGGCAAGACTCGCATTCGCAATCGCCATGTCGTGGCCGCGCCGGTGGCGGGCAGCATGCAACGCGTGACGTTGAAGCCCGGCGATGCGGTGAAGGCTGGCGAGACGGTGCTGACCCGCATCGAGCCATCGCTCTCACCCTTGCTGGATGCACGCTCGCGCACGCAGGCGCAGGCACGTGTGGATGCGGCGGCGGCGGCACGCAGCCGTGCCAATGAAACCATCGAGATGTCACGCACGGGTCTCAAATACGCGCAGGCAAACTGGGACCGCGTCAAAAACAACACGGACAAAGGAACCATCAGCGACACAGACCGCGACACGTTCGAGCGTGAGGCGGAAATGAAAATTCGGGAGGTGCGCTCGGCGGAGTTTGCGTTGCAGGTGGCCGATTTCGAACTGGCGCAGGCCAGGGCGGCCTTGCAACAGATCGACAAGCCGGGATCGGGTGGCGCTTCCATCGACGTGCGCGCGCCCGTGAGCGGCGTGGTGCTGCGGGTGCAGCAGGAAAGCGCGACGATCGTGGCTCCAGGCGCGCCCATTTTGGAAATCGGTGATCCGACGGACCTGGAGATCGAGGCGGAGATTCTTTCGCGCGACGCGGTGACGATCCAGCCGGGCGCATTGGTCACGGTGGAGCAGTGGGGAGGCGACGAGCCTGCCAAAGCCCGTGTGCGGCGTGTCGAGCCAGCGGCATTCACCAAGGTGTCAGCGCTGGGCGTGGAGGAGCAGCGCGTGCTGGTGCTGAGTGATTTCGTGGAGCAGACGCCCGCGTTGAAGGCGCTGGGCGACCGCTATCGCGTGGAAGTACGCGTGGCGGTGTGGCACAGCGATGAGACGCTGCTCGTGCCCGCAGGGGCGCTGTTTCGCGAGGGCAGCGAGTGGAAGACGTTTGTGTTCGATGACGGCAGCGCCAAGTCCGTGACCGTGAAAGCGGGACGCACGGATGGCAAGCTCACGCAGGTGCTGGACGGTCTCAAAGCGGGCGATGAGGTGCTGATGCATCCGCCGGACACGGTGAAGGACGGCAGCGATGTGGTGAAGCGCGAAGAGGTGAAATAACGAGAAGCGAACTCTTGCACAATTGCCGAGTCTCGTGACAGACTCTCGGCCTGTCGATGCCTCCAGACTTCCGTCCTCACGCCTCCTTTCATACCACGCGCTGGACGCAGGTGCGGCAGGCGAAGGCTGATTCGGACGATGGCCGCCGTGCGCTCGCGGATCTTTGTGATGCGTATTACGAGCCCGTCGTCGCCTTCCTCCGCTGCGAGCTGCGGGATGCGGACGCCGCACGCGAGATGAGCCACGCCTTCTTTGCGGGGATGCTGGCGGGTGGCACCATCCGCACGGTGGACCGTGAGCATGGGCGCTTCCGCTCCTACCTGCTCGGTGCCGTGAAGCACTTCCTCTCGCATCAGCGCGAGGCCGCATTGCGGCAGAAGCGTGGCGGTGGGGTGGAGACCGCCTCGCTGGATGATACCGAAGCGCAGGTGGTGGCGGACGTCCGACAGCCCACGCCCGACACTGCCTTTGACCGTCAATGGGCGCTCACGTTGCTGAGCCGCTCGTTGAGCGATTTGCAGCGCGAGTGTGAGGTCGAGGGAAAGGCCGTCGTGTTTGAGAAGTTGCAGCCCTGGCTCACCGGCGATGCCGCGCATGGCGATCAGTTGGAGCTGGCTGCCTCGCTCGGTATGAACCTCAACTCGCTCAAATCCCAGATCCACCGGCTGAAGTCACGCTTCCGCACCCTGGTGAAGGAGCAGATCGCCGCCACGCTCGATGAGGGAGGCTCCATCGACGAGGAGATGAACGTGCTGTTCGCCGCGCTGCGGAGAAACTGATTTCCTTGGCAACTCTTTCGCTGCTACACGTCAGGACACCGGTATGAGCGACAGTTTGCCTCCCAACTTGAAGAGCTGCACCCAATGCGGCGCGGAATTGCCGGCTGGCGGCACCAACGGCCTCTGCCCGGCCTGCTTGATGGCCGAGGCGATGAAGCCCTCCGGTCCCAAGACGCGGTGGGAACCGCCCACTGCGGAGGAGCTGGCCAAACTCCTGCCACAGTATGAGATCACGCGGATGCTGGGCCGGGGCGGCATGGGCGCGGTGTATCAGGGCACGCAGAAGTCCCTGGACCGGCCCGTGGCCATCAAGATCCTGCCTGCGGAGATGGATGACCAGGATGCGACCTTCGCCGAACGCTTCAAGAACGAGGCGCGGGCCATGGCGAAGCTGACGCATCCCGGCATCGTGGCCGTGTATGACTCCGGGGAGACGGCGGACGGCATGCTCTACATCGTGATGGAGTTCATCGAGGGCACCGACGTGGCCCGCATGATCGCGAAGCAAGGCCGCCTGCACACGGAGCATGCGATGGCGATCACCGCGCATGTGTGCGATGCCCTGGCCTACGCCCATGAGCGCGGCATCATCCACCGCGACATCAAGCCGGCGAACATCATGGTCGGCTACGACGGCGTGGTGAAGGTGGCGGACTTCGGACTCGCCAAGATGAGCAAGGCTGGCGAAAGCGCCCTCACCCA
The DNA here is from genome assembly GCA_945882215.1 of Akkermansia muciniphila. GTDB lineage: Bacteria > Verrucomicrobiota > Verrucomicrobiia > Verrucomicrobiales > Verrucomicrobiaceae > Prosthecobacter. The sequence continues at coordinate 4,659 of CAMCWM010000264.1, forward strand.
GAGCGGCATGGCCATGGGCACGCTGCACTTCATGGCCCCCGAGGCGCTCATGCTCGGCAGCGCCGTGGATCACCGCGCGGACATCTACGCCGTGGGCGTCATGCTCTACCAGATGCTCACCGGCAAGCTGCCGCAGGGCCTGTTTGAGCTGCCCTCGTTGCAAGTGCCCGGCCTCGACCCGCGCTATGACAGCATCATCGGCAAGGCGCTGCGCGAGGACCGCGAGCTGCGCTACCCGAGGGTTCTGGACATGCGTCATGACCTGGATGCCATCCTCACCCAGCCGGTGGTGAAGGTGGAGGCGGCGGCGGAGAAAGCTCCCGCAGCGTTGGAAACCCTGGCGCGCCCGCAGCGGCCGGGAGGCCAGCCCTACCGCCCGCCGCAGCCGCAGGTCATTGTGCGCACGGAGAAGAAAAGCTCGCCGCTGATGTGGGTGGTGCTGATCGCCATGTGCAGTGTCGCAGCGTGGATATTCTTCAAGGATTCAAAGAGCGGCGATTTGCCATCACCGAAAACCCCGCCCGCAGTCTCTGCAACAACCACCAACTTGGCAGTTACAAACACGCCGTTCCCGAGCGGTGAACTTGCCTCTGTCACCAAGGACGCCCCCTTCACCAACACCCTCGGCATGAAGTTCGTGCCCGTGCCCGGCACGAACGTCCTGATGTGCATGCATGAGACGCGCAAGAGCGACTACGCCGCCTTCGCGGCGGAAACCCCTGGCACAGACAGCTCTTGGGTGAATCCCACGTTTGTGAATCCCACGTTTGAAGGCATGAAAGTCAGCGAAGGCGATGATCATCCCGTGGTAAGTGTAAACTCCTTGGATGCGGAAGCCTTCTGCCAGTGGCTGAGCAAGAAAGAAGGTCGTAGCTATCGCCTGCCGAGTTGGCGGGAGTGGGGCTGGGCCGTGGGCACCGGGCCGCTGGAGCAGGAAGGTGCCACAATTGCTGAGATGAAGGCCAAAGTGGCGGGCATATATCCATGGGGACGGGGATGGCCGCCGCCGAAGGGTGCGGGCAACATGGCCGACGAAGCATTGAAGGCCAGGCAGCCAACGGCAAGAATCATTGCGGGATACCAGGATGGCTATGCCACGACGGCTCCAGTCATGAGTTTTCCGCCGAACGAGATCGGGATCTATGATTTGTGCGGCAATGTCAACGAATGGTGTGGTGACATCACTTCCAATGGCGATCAGCGTAAGCTTCGCAGTTCCTCCTGGATAACCTTCAGGCCTGATGTACCCGCATTGTCTTCCAACCCCGGAGATGGTGGACAATCCCTTATGCTGCGTTGTGCTGACCTCGGTTTCCGCGTCGTCCTCGAACTCTCTTCCAGCGCTGCCGCCAATGAAACGGTTTCAGCGGCAACTCCTCTCGGCACTCCTGCAAAAGCCGCCGCAGTGGAATCCACGCAGGTTCCGACGATGACGACTGCGAAGCCTGCCAATGTGGTGCAGGAACGGGTGCCATTGACGCTCCCCACCGGCCCCACGACCTGGATGGACATCAAGGGCCGCAGCGTCACGGCGACTTTCAAAGCCGTCGCCAGCGGCAATGTGCTGCTGGACATCGCGGGCAAGGTGCAGCCCGTGGCGCTGAACACATTGTCCGAGGCGAGTCAGAAGCTGGCACGCGACTACCAGCAGCAAATGCAAGACTTGCGGAACAAGTTCGTCGCTGGTGATCCCGCGAAGGCGACGAAAGACGTGCCCTTCACGAATGCACTGGGCATGAAGTTCGTACCGGTGCCGAACACGGATGTGCTCTTCTGCATTCACGAGACGCGCCGCCAGGACTACGCTTCCTATGCTGCGGTTGTCTCCGGGTTGGACAGATCATGGATGAACCAGCAGGAAAATGGAGTCGCGTGTGGCGCCAAGGATGACCACCCTGTCGTCGGTGTTAGCTGGGAGGAGGCCGGCAAGTTCTGCGAGTGGTTGAGCCAAAAAGAAGGCAGGCGCTATCGTCTTCCGACAGACCGTGAGTGGAGCTGGGCGGCGGAGATCGGCCAGCACGAGCAGGCATCTCAAGGCAGCGTTCCCGAGATGTTGAATGGCAAACTGGCGACAGTTTTTCCCTGGGGTGGTGAATACCCTCCAGTGGCGAAGGACGCGGGCAACTATGCCGACACTGCATGGCACGAGAATTTCCCTGCCACGAAACCATGGATCGAGGGTTTCTTGGATGGCTTTCCCACCACCGCGCCTGTGATGAGCTTCAAGCCGAACCAACTGGGTCTCTATGACCTGGGTGGGAATGTGTGGGAGTTTGTTCAGGACTGGTGGAACGTGAAACAGGAAGGGCGGGTGTTGCGTGGCGGATCATTCAACAATGTCCATCAGAACCTGCTGCTCTCCTCCGGTCGCTTT
>CAMCWM010000265.1 GCA_945882215.1 Akkermansia muciniphila
GAGCGTGTGCGCCGCTACGAGACTGCCAACGCATTCGCCGAAGACATCCGACGCCATCTGGCGGACGAGGAGGTAGGCGCAGGCCCTCCATCGCGCTTATACCGGCTCAAAAAAGTGGTTCGACGCTATAAAGGCCTGATCGCCGCTGCCTGTGCGGTGACCTTGGCGCTGCTTGCCGGAGTGATACTGAGTCTTTGGCAGGCTGTGGAAGCAAAAAAGGCACGAGACCTAGCACGTCGGGAAACAGCAGCCGCAGTCTCCGCACGCAAAGACCAGACCGAGCAGCTTTGGCATTCTCTGCTGGCGGAAGCCAAGGCACGACGCTGGAGCCACCAGACTGGCCAGCGCTTTGCCGCAATCGAAGCGGTACGGAAGGCGGCTGAAATCCGCCCTTCCAAGGAATTGCAGAACGAGGCGGTCGCGGCTCTGGCACTCTCGGATCTGCGTCCCGCCGAGGTTTACGAGGGCAATCCCGACAAACAGCCCATGATCGCGCTATCAGCCGATTTCAAACTCCATGCTTACACCAAGAAGGACGGAACCATTATTGTATGCGAGCGTGCCACCATGAAACCTCTGGCCGAGCTGCCCGGACGAGGAGTGCCGGTAAACTGGACTTTGCGCTTCAGCAACGATTCCCGATGGCTTGCCGCAGGCACCTGTGGTGTTGGTGGCTTGAAGGTGACGGTGACCATCTGGGAGTGGCGTCTCCGCCGCAATGTCCTGCAGATCGACGAAGTGTCCCGTGCCGCATGCGATTTTCTCGCGAACAACGCCGGATTGGTCGTTGGCGTTGATCAGAAGCTGCGCTTCCTCACCTTGCCGGAGGGGCTTGAGTCACGCCCGCCGGTGGAGCTTCCAGCAGCCGCACATGCCGTGCGTGTTTCCAACGGCGGAGGATTCGTTGCCGCCAGCCTGATCAATTCAGCGCGTGGCGAAGGCCTTGTGGCCTTGGTAAATGTAAAAGCCGAGCACATTGCGCCCGCCTTTTTGGAGAATGGCAGCTTTGTGCGAATTCCAGCCTGGCATCCGCATCGCGAGTGGCTGGCTGCTCCATGCGCCGACGGGCTGATTCGCTCCTGGAACGCCACCGAGCAGACTCTTCTGCAGACCTATGCCGGACACTTGGACAAAGCGGTCGAGGTAGCATGGAGCCCGGATGGTGATTTGCTCGCATCAAGCTCCTGGGACGGAACTCTGAAGCTTTGGGACGCCAGCACGGGTGAGCTTTTTGTATCCGTGGACCAACCACCTGGAATTCTCCAGTTTTCGGCCGATGGATCGCGGCTCACTGGACAAGACGGCACCTCTGTACGTCTGTTTGAGCCCGCCCCACTGAACGGATGCCGGCGAATGCACGGCCCGTCGTTCGGACAAATCCGTAGCGCTGCCTGGAGTCCTGAAGATGCCTTGCTGGCGACTGCTGGAGGTGGAAAGGTGCGTCTTTGGAACGCCTCTGGATATGAGGTGCGGCGGCTTAATTTTTCAGAGCCCCGAAGCGTGCTGTTTGACAAAGACGGCCTCATCGTAAGTGGCAAGGATGGCATCAGGAAATGGCCGTTGCGGGTGGAAGACAGCGGCAATATGCACCGGCTCGTCTTGGGCGAGGCGATTATGCTTTCTCCGGAAAAGAACTGGGAGTTCGCCGCCCTTTCCCAAGATGGAGCATTACTTGCCGCAGCCAGTCCGCAGAAAATCGGTTTGTTTGACCTGTCTCATTCAGGTCGGCCTCCCAAGTTTCTTCAAGGGCATAAAAAAGCAGCCAACATTGCCATGAACAAGGACGGCACGCTCATCGCAACAGGCACATGGCAGGGCGATGAAGTGTGGGTTTGGAGAACTGACGACGGTGAGGTCATCAAGAAACTGCCGGTACAGGGCAGCGCGCATGTGGCTTTCACTACCGACGAGCGCTGGCTTATTACTGGCAGTCCGGATGAGTTTCGTTGCTGGGATACGATCTCATGGGAGCCAGGCACGCACCTGCCTCGCCGTGACGATTTGGGAGGGCTCATCGTGGTCAGTCCACGCGGTACCGCAGCCGCCATAGATTGCACGCGGCACCAGATGCGTCTGGTGCTTCCTGACACACTCGCGACACTCATTGACCCCGACTGCGGGCCGCAGTCGCCTTTGTGTTTCAGCAACGACGGTTGCAAACTCGTCTCTACCAACAACCAAGGACACCTGTTCGTGTGGGACATCGCGTTCATCCGACGTGAAATGGCACGCTTGAATCTCGACTGGGACTTCCCCCAGCTCATTCCTTCCAAGGCCATCTTGGTGGAATAGCAAGAATGAAACTCCCGAGGATCTGTGATCTGCGGCCATCGTTGCCAGCATGTGTGGCGTGCTTGGTGAGGACGGTTCGATTTCCTGGGCAAAATTCAAGGTGCTGACACGCGAACAAGCCATCCGTCAGAAAGATGCTTTTGGCAGTCGTGTGGAAATCAAGGATGCCCTGTAACCTTTGACGGCCATTCCGGAGGTAGGGGATCAAGCGGTGCTCATACCGCGATGAATCATCCCATATCATCCTATGAAACCATGCCTCATCACCAAGATCACCCGGTATTCGATCACGGCGAGCCTCATCCTCGCTCTGTCCTCCTGCTCCTCGTCTCGTGAAAGCCACAAACTTACATCCACAACCCGCCATCCTGCTCTCTTGCTCCAGTCCGTCCGGGTGAGCCCGTTCCGCATGATTTCTGACGCTGAGCTTCAGAACTCCAAAAACCTGCGCACGAAGAACCGGTCTCTTTCGGTCGCAAGAACCTTGGACGCCGCGCTGATAACCACTGGGGCGGTCGTCATCATGTCCTTCTTAGTGGCTGGCGGCATCTATGCAGGTGTGGGACCACCCGATATGCACTGGCCGACAAACATGCCAGAACTCTTCGTTGAGCCGTCCCTGAGGTCACGCACGATCTTGCCTTCTCCTGATTGTCGGATCAAGCTGTCCGGAACTGAAATCCGCTACGTTCCTTCGAAAAACAGGAAGGATGTCCAGATCGCCCGTGTGCGCGGAAACGCCCGCATCGACGTGATCAACCGTTTTGGCTCCTATTATTGCCGTGCCGATGAGATTCACTACCGGGCGGCGACCAATGAGATCATCCTGAACGGACGCGCCTCGGTGTCGGCGGCCCATGCACCTGGAATCCGCGACTATGGCCTCGCTCGAGTCGATCTCTCCCGCAGCATCCTGGAATACAGCTCCGGGGAACGACCACGAAACAGCTCAGCACCTCAAGCCGGTGAATTTGCCGCTCTCCAATCAGGATCATTGCCCCCATGAAACCGCAGGCATCCTCATCTTCGCACTCGGCACCGTCTTTCCCCTGCTGCTGACGAGCAATTTGTCATGATGCAATCGGGGTAAAATGCAGAGTGACATGGCTCTCAATTTCTGTGTAACCTCTGCCGCGTCGTTCCGGATGTAGCCGGTGAATTCCTCCCACACTGTGATGAATCCGACTCCACGCTGCCCTCTCTGCCACGCTGCCATCACACCACAGGCCGCTGCAGGCCTATGCCCGCGCTGCCTATTGATTCGAGGCGTGCTGAGCACGGCCCATGGCAGTCACGAACATTTCCTGCCACCCGACCCACAGGAAATCGCGCCATTGTTCCCTGATCTCGAAATCCTCGAACTCATCGGACACGGCGGCATGGGGGTGGTTTACAAGGCGCAGCAGCCACGTCTTAACCGGCTGGTGGCGTTGAAAATTCTCCCGCTGCAACTCGATGCCGACCCGCTCTTTCGCGAACGTTTCGCACAAGAGGCCCGCGCTCTCGCCAAACTGAACCATCCAGGCATCGTGCGCGTTTATGACTTCGGCATGCGCGAAGGAATGTGCCATCTGCTGATGGAATTCGTGGAGGGTGTGGACCTGGCGCAGCGCATCCGCGCAGAGCGCGTCATGCCGGATGAAGCGGTGAACATTGTGAGGCAGGTGTGTGATGCGCTGGATTATGCGCAAGGTGCGGGCGTGGTGCATCGAGACATCAAACCCTCGAACATTCTCGTGAGCACGGACGGCCGCGTCAAAATCGCCGACTTCGGTGTGGCGAAGCTGCTGGGTCCGGCCACAGCAGACATGCGTTTGACGATGGAGGGCGATGCGCTGGGCACTCCGCTGTACATGGCCCCGGAACAGCGTGATCAGCCCGAGGGAGTGGATCAGCGTGCGGACTTGTATTCGCTTGGCGTGGTGTTTTATGAAATGCTCACGGGCGAACTGCCGAAGGGCAATTTCCCGAAGCCATCGGAACGTGGACTGAGCCCCGAGGTGGATGAACCGGTGCTGCGGGCGCTGGAAAACGAACCCGCACGTCGCTACCAGCGCGCCAGCGAGCTGCGCAGCGCGGTGGACCGCATCAGCACGATCTCAGAGCCAGATGCAGACGTGAAAAGCCGGTCCAGAAAGACCAAAAAACCACGAACCCGGGATTGGGTGGTTGCAGGCGCGTTATTGACGGCAGGACTTCTGGTCATCGCCTGGTTCAACCTGCGTTCGGTGGCACATGATCTGCACGAGGCGGCACTGCTTGGCGAAGTCCGGGCGGCGGAACGCTTCATCGCGAACGGTGCTGATGTGAACGGAAGGGACGGCGAGTTCATGACACCGCTGGAATATGCCATCATGGGCGGAAAAGCCGAGTTGGTGGAACTGCTGCTTGAACAGAAGGCCAATCCAAACAGCAACGGCATTTTACCAGCGCTGACATTGGCGATGAACTCCGCAGCCGTTCACCAGAGGGAAGGACGACGCATCGTCACGGCATTGCTGGAGCATGGCGCGAACATCCGGGGCGAGATGGACAACCCTGGAAGTACAGCCCCCTTGTTATCCGCACCGTTGGAGAAAGTCCGGCAAAAACTCATGGGCAGCACCGCCTGGCACCCGGTCACCGGCGCCGTCCGGGTTCTGGATGTGGAACTGGTGAAGTTGCTGCTGGATCATGGTGCTGAGATTCACATCAAAAACCCCGAAGGTTTGTCACTGCTCCACGCCTTGGGCGGAGCGGGTGGCAACGAAACCACCAGCGCCAATCAAAAACTGTGGGAGGCATTGCCGGAGCAGGCAAAACGATCACCGCGATGGCAGAGGTGGTTTCAAAACATGGAGGCAACCGCCGCCATCGTGAATCAGCGGGATGCAGCACCCGTGCTGGACCTCCTGCTTCAACGAGGGCTTGATCTGGAGGCAAAGACAAACAGTCTCGGCTCCTCTCCGCTGAATCTGGCGGCATGGGAGGGGCGGCTGAACGCGGTCAAAGCGCTGCTGGATCGAGGCGCTAAAATCGAAACGACGGACAAGGCTGGATTCACCCCCCTGTTATGTGGGGTGGAACAAAACCGTTACGAGGTCGTGAAACTGCTGCTGGAGCGCGGCGCCAGCATCAAAGCACTGGAGTCACGCGGTGCCAACGCGCTCGGCATTGGCGCTGACAAGGATGATCCACGCGTCGCAAGCCTTCTCCTGGAAAAAGGCATGTCTGTGGAAGTTGGCGGAACGCGACCTGAGACGCCGCTGATGCTGGCGGCCGCGCTGGGCAAAGCTGACATGGTCGCGCTCTTTCTGCAGCATGGAGCCAGGATGAATGCGCGACTGAACAAGCCGGGAGATGACAACGACGGCACCACCGCCCTCCATCAGGCGAGTTGGGGCAAGGAGATGCGCGACCGGGTCATGAAGGCCAGATCTGCGCTTCCCGTGACGGTGGGCACTGGTGGCCCGGCTCCAATCTCCGGGAGCACGGAGAATTTTTTGACCTGCGTCCGGTCGCTTCTTGACGCGGGGGCCGATGTGAACGCCCGCAACACAAAGGGTATCACCCCGCTGCATGTCGCGGCGAAAGGCAATGTGCCAGAGATCATGAAACTGCTGCTGGAACGCGGTGCTGACATTGAGGCGGCGGACAAGGATGCACGCACGCCGCTGCTGTGGGCGGCCTTTGAGGGATCGGACAAAGCGGTACGACTGCTGCTGCAGCAGGGTGCGAAACAACAGGTGCCCGGCGTGGGCATGACCGCGCTGCATTACGCGGCGCAGTTCGGTCATGTCGAGGTGGCGCAGGTTTTTGCCGACGCGGGGGCGGATTTGAATGCGCATGATGAAAAAGGCGCGACACCGCTGCATCTAGCCGCCGGTTTCAGCCAGCCTGCCACCCTGCGCTGGCTGCTGGAGCATGGCGCGAATGTGCATGCGGAGGATGCTTTTGGCACCACCGCCCTGGAGCAGGCCGCCATGACCGGCCGCGACGAGTTGGTGAATCTGCTGCTCAAGGCGAAGGCTGATCCCGGCCATTTCAATCATGGCGGCATGACCGCAGCCCAGGTGGCGGAACAGCGCGGACACAAGCAACTGGCGGAGCGTCTGTATGCCCTGGAGCAGGGTCGTGATGTGACAAAAGCACGTCATTCCTTGGCACTGGCAGCACAGACGACGCCGCTGATCAATCTGGCGCCAACGCGGGTGCATCCCAAGGCCGAGCCGCTGATGCGCGAGCGTCTGGCGCTGGTCAAAGCAGAGCTGCGTGATCCCAAGCACCCCGCTGTGGCCCTGCTCGGCGGCATGCTCGGCGTGGTGCTGGAGCAGACCGCACAACCGCAGGAAGCGGTGCCGCTGCTACAGGATGCCGTGCGCCTGATGGGCGGCTCTCCCGTCTATCGAAAAAATCCTATGCTTCCCGAGTTGCTCCATGTGCTGGCGGACGCCTGCCATGCCGCAGCACTGCCGGAGCAGGAAATCGCGGCACTGCGTGAATGGCGGGAAGCGTTGGAGCACGGCGTGCTGGCCTGGGGCGGGAGCGGCAATCTTACCATCAACACCATCGGGTCCAAGCCACAGGCCGATCCACTGCTGCTGGCCGAGGTGGACCGCCGAACCGGACTGGCTCTCATGATCGTAAGAAGAAGTGCCGAGGCTGAGCCTCTGCTTAAGCAAGCAGGATCAGTTCTGACCAAAGCACATGGCGAGGATCATGCGGCT
>CAMCWM010000266.1 GCA_945882215.1 Akkermansia muciniphila
AAATGATGAGCAACCCAACCACTGATCATGAGCACGCCCACCTCCGCCCAAATCGAAGCTGATTCGGTCCTCCGCCGCAGCACTCTGGCCATTGTCATGGGAGGTGGCGCCGGGACGCGTCTCTTTCCGCTGACCAAGGATCGTGCGAAGCCCGCCGTACCGCTGGCCGGCAAGTACCGCCTCGTCGATATTCCCATCAGCAACTGCATCAACTCCGGTCTGCGCCAGGTCTATGTGCTCACACAGTACAACAGCGCCTCGCTCAACCGCCACCTCTCGCGCACCTACCGCTTCGACCAGTTCACCCGCGGTTTCGTCGAGGTGCTCGCCGCGCAGCAGACGCCGGAAGGCGAGCGCTGGTATCAAGGCACCGCCGACGCCGTGCGGCAAAACCTGCGCTACTTCCTCGATGGTGGGCACGACTACTTCCTCATCCTCAGCGGCGACCAGCTCTACCGCATGGATTTCCGCAAACTGATGCGCGAGCACCTCGCACACGAGGCGGACCTCACCATCGCCACGCTGCCGGTGAACGCCAAGGACGCGACCGGTTTCGGCATCATGCACTCGGATGAGAACGGCCGCGTCTATGAGTTCGTCGAGAAGCCCAAGGATCCCGCCGTGCTAAAGAAACTCAGCATGCCGGTGGAGACCCTGCGCAAAATGGGGCTGCCCACCGACGAGCCACGGTTTGAGGCCTCCATGGGCATCTACCTCTTCAACCGCCGGGTGCTTGAGGAGTGCCTCGACAACACGCACAACGACTTCGGCAAGCACATCATCCCCACGGCGATCAAAGACCGCCGCGTGCATACCTACAACTTCCAGGGCTACTGGGAGGACATCGGAACGATCCGTTCCTTCTTCCAGGCCAATCTCGACCTCTGCAAACTGGTCCCGCAGTTCGATTTCTTTGATTCCACCGCTCCGATCTTCTCCCACTCGCGCGCGCTGCCCGCCACGAAGATCAACGGCGCCACCATTCATCACGCGCTCATCGCCGACGGCTGCATCGTCACCGATGCCCACATCGAAACCGCCGTCATCGGCGTCCGTTCCAAAATTGAACCCGGCGCGACGATCCGCGACACCATCATCATGGGCGCCGATTTCTATGCTGGAGCCGCCGGCACGGACCCGGACCGTCCGCCGCCCGGCATCGGCCGCAACTGCCGGATCGAGCGTGCCATCATCGACAAAAACGTCCACATCGGCGACAGCGTGGTCATCACGCCCGAAGGCAAGCCCGACGAGATGGATGGTGAAAACTTCTACATCCGCGATGGCATCGTCTGCATTCCCAAGGATGCCATCATTCCGGCGGGCACGTGGATCTGACCCGCCGTTCTAATGTTCCAGCTTTCACCGCGTTTAAAGTCACCGCCATGAAGCACTCATCTTACGTCTTCCTCGCTCTGGGCCTTGCCCTCACCACAGCGGGTGCCCAATCGCCTGAACTCCGCACCTTCACCAATGCGCAGGGCAAGGCGATCCAGGCAAAACTCGTTGGGACGGCTGGTGACCAGGTGACCATCGAGATGGCCGGAGGACAGCGGTTCACGCTGGGAATCAGCACTTTATCGGCCACGGATCAGGCTTACATCAAACAAGCGGCCGCCTCAACGCCCGCTGCGGGCAGCGGGTCTACTTCCCCACCCGTGGTTGGTGGCTTCAAGCCCAAACCGGGACCCAACGACAAGCTGGACCCGGCAGTCGTGAACGAAGTTGTTGGCCTGCCGTTGTTCGCAGACGCGATGCTGTGGCAGACCAAAGCGGACGAGGTTGCAGGCAAACTGGAACTGAAGAAAGAATCAGAGACGAAGACCTCCAGCAGCTTTCGTTCCTATCCGAAGGACACCTTCCGCATGTTTGGAGCACGCCCCTACTCGGTGGCGTTGTATGCGGCCGAGGGGCTGGCCACCAACCTCTCGCTGGTCTTTGCCAACAAGGGCGACCTGTTCGGCATGGACGGCGAAAACAACAATCGTGTGGACCGCAACACGCCCAAAGCCCAGGCGCTGGCGATCTTGGAAAAAGCCATGAAGACGGATGTGGCGGCGATCAGCGCGAAGCTCTCTGAGAAGCTGGGCGAACCGGTGAAGCAGCGTTTTGGCGACGGCGAGGCACGCGACACCATGCTCCGCTGGGACTGGTGTGGTCACTCGATCCTGTTGCGTGAGCAGGAGGGCGAGTATGTTGGCGTGGAGCTGGTGACCACCGAGGTGGCCGACGCTGGCGGCAAGGTGAAAATGACCGGAGACAAGATCATCCGCGACCGTGCCTTGGCAAATGTGGAGAAGCGTACGAACGGCGATGTCGTCATCAATGAGATCCCGATGGTCGATCAAGGACCAAAGGGCTACTGCGTTCCCGCCACGGCGGAACGTGCCATGCGTTATCTCAGCGTTCCGGCGGACATGTATGTGCTGGCGATGGCTGGCGAGACGAACATTGGCGGCGGCACCAGCGTGCAGATGCTGCTGGAGGAGTGCGCATGGACATCCGCCGCAAAGGCCGCTCGTTCGACTCCTGGCAGAGCGAGTTCAAGCTCAAGGATCTCCAAAAGTACATCGACAAAGGCGTCCCCGTCATCTGGGGACTCTACAGTACGGATGCCTTCAACGATCTTGCCAACAAGCGCACCAAAGACCGCCAGGGCATGACCGATGTGACCGCCTGGAAGGCCAAACTGGCCGAAACCAATGGCGCGGCAACGCTTCGCAAAGAGAAAGACCAGGGCCACGTCGTCCTCATCATCGGCTACAACAAGGAGACCAACGAAATTGCCTTCAGCGACAGTTGGGGCGAGCGCTACAAGGAGCGCTGGATCACCATTCCCGAAGCCGAGCTGATCTCCCAGCAGGAGTACTGGGTCGTGGGGTTTTAATTCGCGCTGTAAACGGAGTACAACCTCATGCTCGTTTGATCCGTCTCACCACCCGTGAGACAGCGAACATCATCACGATGATGATGCTTCCAAGAGCCAGCCATTCGGTCCAGGTGAGCCCGGCCTTTCTTCGCTCGTAGGCCACGCGTGCGGCCAGTTCCAGATACATCCTCGGGCTTGCCGTTTTCCAAACGGCGAGATCCGCATTGGTGTAACGAGAGCAGTCCAAACCCGTGCGCCTCAAGATCCCGGGCAACGACTGGGTTTCTGCGTTCAACACGATCACGGCATCACAGCCGATGGCCACATCGTTTTCATAGAAGTGAACCAGCAGCACCGCCTTCTGGCCCGCACGCATGTGACGGTAATCTCCCCAGCCTGGATCGATCTGCTCATAAAGATCGTGAGGATGCTCTTTGCTCAATCGAACCGTCGTGGCCGCATGGAGCTTCGGACTCTCCCCGATCACCTCCTGAATGCGCAAAACGCACGACTCCTTCAGTAGTGCCTTGCCCGGTGATTGGATCACCTCCGACTCAGCCTGCACAACTTCGCCGATGACAATGGCATCCGTCGTCGTGATGTGGCCCTCATACCAAGTCGTGCACGGAATCTCCACCTCCTTGGAGGTGGCTCCCAACGGAACCATCAGCAGCAAGGCAAGCCAGCGCATGACATCACCCTCGCAGCGCCCGTTGGCGCAGAAAGTGATCCGCCAGCACCAGATGCACCATCGCTTCGACCATCGGCACGGCGCGTGGCAGCACGCACGGGGCGTGGCGGCCTCGCGCGGAGAGCGTGGTGTCCTCGCCGGTGTTGGTGACGGTCTTTTGCTCGCGCAACACGGTCGCGGTGGGTTTGAAGGCAACGCGGAAGACGATCTCCTCGCCATTGCTGATGCCGCCCTGAACACCACCGCTGCGGTTGGTGCGAGTGCGGACATTCTGACCGTCCATGAAGAACTCGTCGTTGTGCTCCAGGCCGGTCATTTTCGAACCTGCAAAACCGCTGCCAATTTCAAAACCCTTCGTGGCAGGCAGGCTGAGCATCGCCTTGGCCAGATCGGCCTCCAGACGGTCGAACACAGGCTCACCAAGACCCGGCGGCACGCCGCGCACGACGCATTCGATCACACCGCCGACGCTGTTGCCTTCGCTGCGGATTTTTTCGATGAGTTCGATCATTCTTTCCGCCGCCACAGGATCGCAGGTGCGGACGATGTTGGATTCGATGACTGCGGAGTTCAGTTCAGCTCCCGTGGGGACCTGTGCCTCGATGTGTTGCACCGTTTTGACGTAGGCGAGGCATTCGTAGCCGGAAATCGAGTGCTGCAGCACCTTGCGGGCGATGGCACCGGCCGCGACGCGGCCAATCGTTTCACGTGCGCTCGATCTGCCGCCGCCTGAGACGGCGCGGATGCCGTACTTGGCATCGTAGGTGTAATCGGCGTGGCTGGGGCGATACGCCTGCTGCATTTCGGTGTAGGCCGAAGGCCGCTGGTCGGTGTTCCGCACGAAAATGCCGATGGGCGTGCCGAGTGTGAGACCATCAAGCACGCCGGAGAGGATTTCAGCTTTGTCGTCCTCCTTGCGTGGCGTCACGATCTTGCTCTGGCCGGGGCGGCGGCGATCGAGCTCGGCCTGAATGTCCTCTGCCGTGAGCGGAATGCTCGGCGGGCAGCCGTCGATGACGACGCCGACGCCGGGGCCATGGGATTCGCCCCAGGTGCTGATGCGGAAAAGTGTGCCGAGACTGCTGGACATGAGACCGCATCATGGCCCGGGGATGAACATGCTGCAAATTCCTCGTGCTCGCGCACACCGATGATTCACGCCACCGCCGGCTTTTCCTGCATCGACATCGCTTCGACCGAGGAAACCGGGGCCATCCAGGTGCTGATCTCGGCTTTGAGCCAGACCATGATGCCATCGAAGAGCAGGCGGCCCGCCGAGGTGTCGGGGGACATGCTCATGCGCGGCGCCAGGAAATGGCCGTGATTTTTGCGACCGTAGATGCCTTTGCGCACACGCTCCTGGGCGATGCTGACGAGGCGACGATTGTAGAAGGCCATGAACCTGCCGAAGAAGCGGCCGATCGGGCCGTCGTAGGGCATCAGCTTCCATTCATGGGCCGGATTGGTGTAAACACCGCGCACCGGACCAAGAAAATAGGTCGAGAGGTCCATCAAGAAGGCGGCGTGCATCAGTTCGGCATCGCCGAGGTAAGTGTACTTGTCCTTGTAGAGCGCTTCGAACCAGGTGCGGTAGCTGCGCGGGTAGGCTGTGTTCAGGTAATCGGTGATCATCTGGGTGTCCTCGCCCGCGAGGTTTTTGCACACGAGTTCCGTGGCCGCCGAAACGGTGAATCCGCAGAAATCGAGGCCCTGGCTGTAGAGCGGGTCCATGAACCCGGCGGCGTCTCCCACCATCACCCAGCGGTTGCCTGCGATGTATTCGGCGTGGTAGCCGAGATTCTTGTAATAGAACGTATCGTCCGCATCCGGCACGGCATTTTCAAACATCAGCCTGCCCACGGGATGAGTCAGCAGATGCGCCTGGAGCCGGGCGGCGAGGGATGGACCCTCCGGCAGCGTGTACAAACGGCGATCCCAGGTGACGCCAGCGCTGAAGCTGCCGTCGGAGAGCGGAATGATCCAGCACCACCAGCCCCGGCCCATGAGGTGATTGGTGGCCGTGGTGCGGATGCATTTGGCCTCTGCCGCGAGCTTCGGGAACATCTTGCGGCTCTTGAAGCTGTCGAGGTCGTTGACGTTGCGAAAACGGCACCACACCGAAGAGGTGGGATGCTCGTCGCCGATGGAGTGGTGAATGCCGAGCTTTTTGGCGAGCACGGCGGCCTTGCCGGAGGCGTCGATGACCCACTTCGTGGTCACCGTGCGCATCTGCCCTTCCTGCGGCATGATTTCGAGCGTGTGAGGCGCCTCGTTCTCAGAAAGCGTGATGGTTTTGATCGTGGCAGGCCGCATCAGCTCGCAGCCGAAATCGCAGGCTTCTTTGATCAGGTGCTCGTCGAGAATCGAGCGGTCGAGCTGAAACGTCGCCAATCGTGCCTGGAAGCGCGGGCCGATCTCCGTGAGGTCGTCCACGGAATCCTGCGGCGTTTTGCAGAACCACATGCGCAGGCCGTGCTTCTGATAGTGTTTGGCGCTCAAGTGGCTGGACTGGTGCAGGACGCGCGTGAGGAAACAACCGGCGACCTCGGAGGTGCTTTCGCCCACCTTGCGGTCGAAATGCACGGTGCGTTCGACGATGAGCACGCGCATGTCGGGGTGGTCGCGTTTCAGCATCATGCCCGCCGCCGCGCCCGAAAACGCCCCGCCCATGATGACCACGTCATAATCGGCTGCAGGTGTCATCATGGGTGTGAGAGGTGAAAAAGTCAGTTGTCGGAGGCGGTGTGACGGTCGAAACAGAACGCCTCCCGCCTACCCTTGTCCGCGTCTAAATAATGCCATCCGCCGAAACTGCAAGCCACCAGCCGCAGACGCACGCCACCCCTGCACGCATGGGCCTGCATGCGGCGTTCTGGACGCGGCTGATGCTGTTTATGATGCGCTGGCTGCCCGCTTTTGTGATCACGGCGCTCGTTTATCCGGTGACGGCGGTGACTTATCTGCTGGCGGTGCCGCAGCGTGAGGCGGTGCGTGGGAATCTCAATGCTCTCATGCCGGGCCGGGGGTCCAGCGCCTTCGCCGGCTTCCAGGTGTTCCTCCAGTTCGCGCTGACCTACCTGGACCGGCTGTGGCACCTGCATTTCCAGCGTGAGGTGAGCTGGGAGATCATCGGCAAGGAGGACTTCGAGGCGCTGCAAAAGACGACCGGGGGAGCGTTGGTCTTCACCGTGCATTCCGGCAACTACGACATCGGCGCCGGGCTGTTCGCACGCAAGTTTGGCCGCCCGATCCACACCGTGCGCATACCTGAGGCCACGGCATCGCTGCAAAAACTGCGCGAGGAAGAACTGCGCGAGGAGGAGCGCCGCCATCCGCATCTGCACGTCCATTACAACGAGCCGGGCGGCCACCTCGGCATGGAACTCTGCCGTAAACT
>CAMCWM010000267.1 GCA_945882215.1 Akkermansia muciniphila
GCGTGCGAAGTTCCAGCGCATCCAGTTCACGCCCGACTTGCTGCCAGCGGATGTCATCGGCACAATGGTGTATCATCCAAAGGACGGCACGTTCACGCCACGCCTCGGCCCCATTTTTGCCAATCTGGTGCTGGCGGACGAAATCAACCGCGCTCCGGCGAAGGTGCAGAGCGCCCTGCTCGAATCCATGCAGGAACGCCAGGTCACCATCGGCGAGCACACGCACAAGCTGCCCGATCCCTTCATGGTGCTGGCCACGCAGAACCCCATCGACCAGGAGGGCACCTACACGCTGCCCGAAGCCCAGCTCGACCGTTTCCTGCTCAAAGTCCGCGTCACTTATCCGACGCCGGTCGAAGAACGCCAGGTGCTCGATGCGATGGCCACTTCCGCGCCAAAGCTAGATGTGAGCCAGGTGACGGATGTCGCCACCATCAGCGCCAGCCGCATGGTGGTGAACGATTTGTTCATGGACGAAAAGATCCGCGATTACATCGTCGCCCTCATTCATTCCACGCGTCATCCCGAGACGCTGGCACCGCACCTGAAGCTGCTCATCCGCTGCGGCGCCTCGCCACGCGGCACCATCAATCTCGCCCTCGCCGCCAAGGCGCTGGCCTTCCTCAACGGCCGCAACTACGTCATCCCGCAGGACATCAAGGATCTCGCCCCCGACATCCTGCGCCACCGCATTCTGCTTTCGTATGAAGCCGAGGCCGAGGGTGTGACTGCGGAAGACGTGGTCAAAACGCTGCTCGACAAGCTGCCGGTTCCTTAAACCGCCCTCACCGTGAACCGGGAAATTGCGCAGAACGACAACGACGCCAGACTCACGCGCATTCTCAAGCGCGTGCGGCGCATCGAGCTGCTCACACGCGGCATGGTGAAGGAAATGCTCGGCGGGCAGTACCATTCGCGTTTCAAAGGCCAGGGCATCGAGTTCGACGACTTTCGCGAGTACCAGCCCGGCGATGATGTGCGTTTCATCGACTGGAACGTCACCGCGCGCATGAATGATCCGTTTGTGCGCAAGTACGTCGAAGAACGCGAGCTGACGGTGATGCTGTGCGTCGATGTGAGCGGTTCCGGCGACTACGGCAGCCAGGAGGACTCCAAACGCGAGCGCGCGGCGGAGATCGCGGCGGTTTTCGCGTTCAGCGCCGTGCAGAATCAGGACAAAGTCGGTCTCATGTTGTTTTCCGATGGCATCGAGCAGTACCTGCCCGCGCGTAAAGGCGCGCCGCACGCTTTGCGCATCCTGCGCGACATTTTGAACAACGAGCCGAAGCGGCAGGGCACGGACATCAAGCCTGCGCTCGATCTCGCCCTCGAACGCATCGCGCACCGGGCGCTGGTGATCGTGATTTCGGATTTCATCACCCCAGATCACGCCTGGGAGAAGAGCCTGCGTGCCGTGGCGGCCAAACACGACGTGGTGGCGGCGCAGATCATGGACCCGCGCGAAATCACCCTGCCGGATGCGGGCCGCGTCTGCCTCGAAGACCCGGAGACCGGGGAACAAATCCTCGTCAACACTTCCCATCCGGCCGTGCGTGAACGCTATGAGCAACGCGTGACCGAAAGGCAGAACGCGCTGGTGCATCTGCTGCGCCGCAGCGGTGTGGAGCGCGTCACCGTACGCACCGATGAGGATTACGTGCCGGCCTTGAAGGCGTATTTCCGCTCACGCAAAAAGAGGAGGCGCAGATGAAAACCACGCTGCTTCTAGTGAACACACTGCTGGCGCAGTTTCCGGGCCCGGCACCGCTGCCCCATCCGCAGCTTCCGCCGCCTGAAAGCGTGGAACTCCCGCCACCGTGGTGGATCCCGTGGGCCGCGGCTCTTTTGCTGGTGCTGTTAATCGCGCTCATCGTCTGGCTGCTGCTCCGTCCGAAGCATCTGCCACAGGCACCGCTGCGCCAGCCATGGGGCGCGGCGTTTCGTGCGCTGAACGATTTGCGCACGCGCATTGAATCCGTTCCACCCCAGGACATGGGCCACCGGGTCTCCCAAATCCTGCGACGCTATCTACAGGAGCGCTACGCCGTGCCCGCGCCCGCCCGCACGACGCACGAAATTTTCGACGGCACGCCGGAACGACTGCCGGGAGTGCCAATTCCACGCGCCCAAGGGTTGTGGCGCGAACGGTTTGAGACCGTCGCTCATCTGTGTGACGACATTTCCTTCATGCCCGCCCCCCGCACCCATGAGGAATCAGCCGTGCTCATCGATCAAGCACTCGCGCGCATGCAGGAGGAGAAGCCATGACCATCCCCGGCATCCCCAATTTTCAAATTTTGCATCCGCTGTGGCTGCTCCTGCTGCTGCTCGTGCCTTTGCTGGCCATGCTGCGCGGAGCGCGCGGCAGACGCGCGGCGATCAAGTTTCCCACCACCTCGCTGCTGCATGATCTCGGCCGGCCGGCACGCAACGGTCTCGGCGGTTTCATCTTTGGCCTGGTCCTGATCAGCCTCACCTTTGGCATCGGGGCGCTGTCACGTCCGCAGAAGGTGCTGTCGTTTGATGAGGAAAAGGCCGAGGGCATCGCGATCATGCTGACTGTGGATGTTTCGCTTTCGATGCTGATTGAGGATTTCTACATCGGCGGACAGCCGGTGAACCGGCTCACCGCCGCCAAGCGCGTCATGGCGGACTTCATCAAGGGCCGCAAAAGCGACCGCATCGGCATCGTGGCCTTTGCAGGCGAGACCTACCTCCCCTGCCCGCTCACGCTCGACCGTGACTGGCTGATCAACAATCTCGACCGTGTACAAACACAGCGCGTGGGCGACGGCACCGCCATTGGTTCTGGCATTGCCTCCGCCGCCAACCGCATGCGTCGTGAAAAATCACCCAGCAAGGTCATCGTGCTGCTGACCGACGGGGCGAACAATTCCGGCCGCCTGAGCCCGCAGGATGCCGCGAAGCTGGCCGCCACGCTCGGCATCAAGATCTACACCATCGCCATCGGCACGCCGGGCGTCCACAGCATTCCCGATCCAAAACGCGGCACCTTCACGCCGGTGGGCCAGCAGTTGTTTGATGAAGGCACGCTCAAAGAAGTCGCCGCCATCGGCAGCGGCCAGTTCTACATGGCGCAGAACCTCAGCTCTCTCGGCGATGTGTTCGCCACCATCGACAAGCTTGAAAAAACCAAGATCGAGCGGCGCAAGATCACTGAAACGGAGGAGCTGTTCCCCTGGCCGCTCGCGGTTTCCGCCGTCGCGTTGTTTCTGGCCCTGCTGCTGTCGCTGACCGTCCTGCATTCGGCCCCCGAGCCGGTCGCCACCTGATTTCATGACCTTCGCCCACGAACATCTGCTCTGGTTCCTGCTGATCATTCCCGCGCTCGTGGGATTGAAGCTGTGGGTGGATGCGCACGGTTCGCAGGCAGAGCGCCTGTTCACTGCGGCGAGGCTGCGGCCCGCGCTCGTCATCGGCAGGTCGCTCTGGCGCTCATGGCTCATTTACGCGCTCTACGCGCTGGCCATGGCCTGCATCATCGTCGCCACCGCCCAGCCGCGCTGGGGCGAGGAGCGGCTCGAAATCCCTGACAAAGGCCGCAATGTCTTCATCGCCATCGACACCTCGCGCTCCATGCTCGCGCGCGATGTGCCACCGGACCGCCTCACCCGCGCTCGCCTGGCCGCGCACGACCTCGTGATCGAACTCGCTGGCGAGCGCGTCGGCCTGCTGGCCTTCGCCGGTCGCGCCTATCTCCAGGCACCGTTGACGACCGATCACGATGCCATCATCGAATCGCTGCTGGCCTTCGACCACACCATCATCGAGTGGGGCGGCAGCAACATCGGTGACCTGCTGGATGTCACGCTGCGGGCGATCAAAACTCTGCCCAAGAGCAATTACGCGCTGGTTCTCTTCAGCGACGGCGGCGATGCGGATGCAAACCTCGTATCCTACATTCAACGTCTCACGGCGGCGGGCGTCATCGTCGTCACTGTCGGCGTTGGCACGGAAGGCGGCACGCTCATCCCCAATCCCGAGATCGATGGTGATTACATCCGCGACGAGGCTGGCAACGTGGTGCGTTCGCGCCTTGAAAGCGGCGTGCTGCAACAGGTGGCCGCGGCCACGGGCGGACGTTATCTCAAACTCGGCTCCCAGCCGCTCAATCGCAATTCCATCCTGCCCGTGCTCGACCGCCTGACTGAGCAGCAGTCCGCCAACCGCCAGACTTCGCGGCCGATTGAGCGCTTTGCCTGGCCCCTGGGTCTGGGTATATTCTTCCTCATGCTTGCCTGGATCATCAGCTCCCTGCCCCGCCCCTCCGCACGCCCGGTCGTGCTGGCCCTGGCCGTCATGACTTTCGCTCCTTCGCCATCCGCGCAGGCTTTGAATGTCCGCGAGACGCTCGCCCCCATTTTCAAAACGAACGGCCCGACGCCGGAAGATGCCAGTGAAGCCCTCAAGAGCCGTGATTTCGCCCGTGCCCGCGATCTTTACGAGAAGCTGCTCAAACAAAAGGGCTACGGCAGTGCCGCGCGCCAGGAACTGCTGTACGGCCTCGCCGCCGCCGAGCATGAGCTCACCAACTACGACGGCAGTGTGAAGAACTTCAGCGAGGTGCTGCACACACAGGACCAATCCCTGCGCGCACGCGCCCACCGCGGCATCGGCCACACCCTTTACGATCAGGGCGCGCGCGGCCTGCAGCAGCAGCCGAAGATCACCATCCAGCGCTGGACGGACTCACTCCGCCACCTCGACGCCGCGCTCGAACTCGACCCCGAAAACGCCGAACTGCGCGAGAACCGCGATCACGTGGCCAAAATGCTCGATGAACTGCGCAAGATCATGAAGCAGATGGAAGAGCAGCAGGGCAACAAAGGTCAGAAGGGTCAAAAAGGACAAAAGGGCCAGCAAGGTCAGAAAGGTGAAGGCCAGGAAGGTGAAGAAGGCGACGAGGAAGGCGCTGGCAAGCAAGGCAGCGACCCCAACGGCGAAGGCGAGAAAAAAGAACAGGAAGGCAAAGGCGAGAAGAAGGAGACCGACGACGGCATTGGCGGCAAAGACGCCAAAGAACTCCCCGAAGGCCGCCTGCAAGCCGCTGGTGGTGACAAGGAAGGTGAAAAAGACGGTCAGCAGGGCAAACAAGGCCAGAAACCCGGCGATGGCGGCGATGAAAAGAAACAAACGGCCAAAGGCGCTCTTCCCACCGACCAGCGCAACCCGCGCACCGGTTACACACCCGGCGAGGCCGAAGGCATCATCCGTCAGTACATGGATGAGATCACCGCGCCGCTTACCAATCGCTACCACACCCCGCCCGTGAACAAAAAAGACTGGTGAGGCCGCGTTCGCGGCAATGACGAATGACGAAGCCAGAATGACGAATGAAATCCCAAGCTCGAATGACTCAAAGCCCCCAACAGCAAGCTGGAATGCCTTTGCTTCCCGCCAGGAAAAAATTTCCAGGCATTCGTCATTCGCCATTCTGGTTTCGTCATTTCGCCGTCCTGATCATCGCGTGCATGGCAACGCGTGCGACTGCGGCGACGGTGCGCGCATATTTGCAGCCCGACCGCGCCCACACCGGCCAGGTGGTCACTTATGTCATCACCGTGCAGAACGGCACCGTGCAAAGCGTGCCGCAGTTGCGGCTGCCGGTGCAGATCGGCATGAACTCCGGTCTCTCCTCCGCGCAGAACATCGAGATCCGTGGCAATCAGCGGATTTTCTCCACCCAGCTCTCCTGGGGCGTCGCCGGCACGGAACCGGGTGAATTTGTCATTCCGCCGCAGGAAGTGCAGGTGAACGGGGAAATTCTCAAGACCAACGAGGTCCGCCTCATCGTTTCCGAGTCTCCCACTCCCGCCACGCCGCCGAATTCAGCCGATGACGCCAACGTACCGCTGTTCCAGATCGAAGTCGGCAAAACGGAGGTCTATCAGGGCGAGGTCGTGCCCATCAGCGCCAGCCTGTTCGTGCCACGCAGCGTGATGCTGCGCCGCGTCGGCCTCATCGAGGTGACCAAGAACGACTTCGCCATCGCCCGCTTCCCGCAGCAGGCCGACCAGGCGGAGACCGTCATCAACGGCGTCGGCTACATCGTCATCACCTACCGCAGCACGCTGTCCGCCCTGCACGCGGGCGAGTTGAAAGTAGGCCCCGCCAACTGCGAGCTGTTGTACGAAGTGTATGACCAGGATGACCCGCGTCAGATGCGCCGCAGCCTGCCCTTTGGCATGATCATGGGCAACGCCGAGACGCGCAAACAGGTGGTCAAAAGCCAGGAGGTGAAGGTCAAGGTGCTGCCGCTGCCTGCCGAGGGCAAACCCGCGAACTTCAGCGGTGCCGTCGGTGATTTCAGCATCAGCGCCACCGCCACGCCGAACGAACTCGCCGTGGGCGATCCGCTGGCCGTGGACATCACGATTGATGGCAGCGGCAATTTCGATGCGCTCAATCCACCCAGCCTCATGCCGCCCGACGGCTGGAAGGCCTATCCGCCGCGCCGCTACAATGTCGATGGGCCGGTCGATCCGAACATCACCCCCACCGCGCAGCGCCGCATCGGCTATTCGATGGTGTTTGTGCCGGAAAAGGTGCATGCCGAGCTGCCGCCGTTTGAACTCAGCTTCTTCAGTCCCACGGAAAAAAAATACGTCGCTGCCCGCACCGCGCCGATTCCGCTGCGCGTCACGCCCGGCGCGGCGATCGCCGCTGCCACTGGCACGACGGGCAGCAGTGGCTCCGAGGCGCCCAAGCCGCCGCCCGTGCAGCAGCCGAAGCCCAACATCAGCGACATCCTCATGACCGTCCCCGCGAAGTCGAACTGGCTGAACACCGCCACCGTCAGCGCACCGCTCACCACCAGCGCTCGCTTTTGGGCGATCCAGTCCATTCCAGCGGCACTCGTGGTCTTTGCCACACTCTTCGCCTGGTTCCGCCTCCATCGTGAGG
>CAMCWM010000268.1 GCA_945882215.1 Akkermansia muciniphila
GTCCTGCACGGTGGGGTTGATGGCGATGGCAAAGCGGCGCTGTGATGCCTCGCGGAAGATGACGTTTGGGCCCTTGGCCTCTCGCACATCGGCGACGAGGGAAAGGGGGATGCGCTGGCCGTCACCGGCCTCGATGGGCAACTCGGCGATCTTGTCTGGCGAATCACGCCACTCGCTGGGCAGACGCATGACGAGATTCACGGCTCGCTGGCCTTCACGCAGTTCGGCGACTTCTTTGCCACCGATCATGGCGGAGAGCTGGTCATTCAACTTGCCAGGGGCGATGCCGTAGGCCTTGGCGCGGTCGCGGTCGGCCTCGATGCGGAGCTGCGGGATGGATGAAGTTTGGTCGAGTTTGCAATCCTCACAGCCAGGGATGGTCTTGGCGATGGTTTGAATCTCAATGCCGATCTGGCGCAGTTTATCGAGATCAGGTCCGAAGACCTTGATGGCTACGGGCGCGGACACGCCGCTCATCATGTGGCCGATGCGGTCGGCCAGCGGGCCACTGACGACGGCGAAGACGCCCGGCACCGTTTTGAGCTTGGCAGAGATGTCAGCGAGGATGTCTTTGCGATTGCGGCCTTTGCCTCCTCCGTGCGAGCCTTCTTCAGCAGGATCGCGGAAGTCCACGTCAAACTCGGCGGTGCTCACGGGAACGACGTGATCACCACGCTCGGCACGGCCAAGACGCCGCCCGACTTTGCGCACCTCGGGCACGGAGAGGATTTGCTGCTCGATGACATCGGAGATTTTATTCATCTCCTCCAGCGAGGTGCCGGGCGCGGCGGTGGCAGCGACGAGGGCCGTTTCTTCCTGGAACTTCGGCAGGAAGTCCTTGTTCATCTTTGGATACAACGAGAAGGCACCAATGAGAAGAGCGAGCGCGATTGTGAGAACCATGAGCGGCTGACTGAGGGCTAGGCGCAGTAAGGTGTGCTCAAGGATGCCTTTCATCATGCGTGCGACAAAGCCGTCCTTATGCTCATGGCCTGCTTTGGGATTCAGCAAAAAGGAGCACAACACAGGAATGGCAGTGAGGGAAACGATGAAGGAGGCCATCATCGAGATGATCGTGGCGATGGCGATGGGCGCGAACAGCTTGCCCTCGACACCAGTGAGGCCGAGCAACGGCAGAAACACCAAGATGATGAGAACCGTGGCGTAGAGGATGGAGTTTCGCACCTCGCCGGACGCCTTGGCGATGACTTGCAGGCGCGGATGAGGATGGGGCAGTCCGGCGTTTTCGCGCAGTCGGCGGAAGACGTTTTCCACATCCACGATGGCATCATCCACGACCATGCCGATGGCGACGGCGAGGCCGCCGAGGGTCATGCTGTTCACGCTGATGTCGAGCCACTTGAAGACCAGCATCGTGATACCGAAGGAGAGCGGCATGGCCATCAGCGTGATGAAGGTGGTGCGGAAGTTTAGCAGGAACAGAAACAGGATGATCGTGACCATGATGGCCCCGTCACGAATGGCTTCGGTGAGATTGCCGATGGCGTTATCAATGAAGTCCTTTTGCTGGAACAGCAGCGTGGTCTCGACGCCCTGCGGGAAGGTGGGCTTGAGTTCGTCCAGCGCGGCCTTGATTTGCTCGGTGAGCTTTCTGGTATCAAAGCCGGGGGCCTTGGTGATAGACATGATGACGCCGTAGGTTGGCGATTTTTCTGGGGCGACGCTCACGGTGGCGTCACCGCGCATCGGCTCAATGCCCCAGACCACATTCGCCACGTCGCCGATGGAAATGGGGCGGTCGTTGATCTTCTTGATGACGGTGCGGGCGATGTCGTCCAGCTCCACCGTCATGGCGAGATTGCGCACCATGATTTCAGTGGGACCGGTGTTGATGAAGCCGCCTGTGGTGGTGTTCGCCGCCTCAGTAGCGGCTTGTTCCAGTTCATCAAAGGTGATGCCATTGGCCTGCATCTTGGAGGGATCGGGCTGGATCTCGATGCGCTTCACGCCGCCGCCCATGTTGAGGATTTCAGCGATGCCGGAGACGCTTTGCAGACGGCGCTTCACCGTCCAATCCGCCAGCGAACGCACCTCACGCGGAGGCAGATAGCCAGCCTCGCCTTCCTTGATCGTTGAGCGCACGCCGACGAGCAAAATCTCGCCCATGAGAGATGCGACCGGTGTCATGAAGGGCTGCACGCCCTCGGGCAACTGCTCACGCACGCCTTGCAGGCGCTCCTGCACGAGCATGCGTGCCTTGTAGATGTCCATGTCCCAGCCGAACTCGGCATAGACGAGAGAGAGCGCCACGTCGGAGTTCGAGCGCAGGCGGGTGAGGCCAGCCACGCCCATGAGGGCGCTTTCGATGGGCTGGGTGACACGCATTTCGACTTCCTCCGGCGCGAGGCCGGGGGATTCCGTCAAGATGATGACGGTGGGCTTGGTGAGGTCTGGCAGCACCTCCACGGGCAGTTCGGTGGCGGTCTTCAAGCCCATCACCATGAGGATGAGCGAGACGCCGATAATGAGCGCTCGGCTGGCGAGCGCCCAATGAATCATTTTGTTGAGCATGGGTTACGCAGCCTCCTTTTCGGTGGGTTTCGGGGCGGAGACTTCATCCGTGTCGGGGCAGCTTTTTTTGGTGAAGATGGAAAGCAGCAGCAGCACGAACAAAACACCGCAACCATACTTCCACAGCGGGCTGCCAACTTCTTCCTCGCCGTGTCCATGCCCATCGCCGCCGCCCTTTTTGGAAGCGTCCATCTCGGCTTTCTTCTCCGGCGTGAGTTCAGAGCCATCGGCGGCATGTTCGTGTCCGTGTGCGGCATCCAGCGCTTCTTTGAGAGAGACACTGCTGGCTCCGGCGAAGGAGAGTGAGTAAGCACCGCGAGTCACAACCTCATCCGCAGGCAGCAGGCCGTTGGTGATCTCGACAAAGCGGTCATTGATTTCACCCACGGTGACAGCCGTTTTCACAAAGGCATTCGCCAGATCGAAATCCTTCACATAGACGAAACGGTTCCCGCCTTCGCCCTGCAAAGCAGCACGCGGCACGCTGACCACGTTGCTGCGCTTGCTCATGACGATGCTGAACTCCGCCCGCATGTCGGCGCGGAGCTGGCCGCCGCTGTTGGGCAGGCGGAAGATGGCGTCAATGGTGCCACTGGCCTTGTCCGCGCTGGTGCCAAAGCGCAGCAGCTCGCCATCGAATTTTTCATTCGGCAGCGCCGCGACTTTGATGTGCGCCACCGTGCCCGTCTTCATGCGCCCGGCCTGATGCTCCGGCACTCGGGCCACGGCATAGACCTCACTCAGGTCGGTGATTTCCAGCATGGCCTTCTCAGGATCAATGGGGTCGCCAAGCCGTGCATCCACATGAGTGACGAGTCCGCTGAGTGGTGCCTTGAGCGAGATCACGGGTGGCGGATCGCCGGGCTGGCGACTCTCCACTTTCGCCACTTCGTCGCCCAGCTTCACCGTGTCTCCAGGCGTGAGTTTCAACTCAATGATGCGGCCTGGAATGCGGCTGCTGACAGCGGCGACTTTGCTGGGAATGGCCTCGATGCGGCCCAGCGAGAAGATCGTGGCCTCGAAGTCGGTCTCCTCGACCTCGACGGTCTCGATGCGGAGATTTTTCACGCCGGTTTCATCCAGCACGACGGTGTTGGCCGCGCGTTTGGCATCTGCGGCGGCAGCGGTGATGCCGGTCAAAGACAGACAGAGGAATAAATGAGCCAGGGGTCGTTTCATGATGAGATAGAAGATGGAAGATTAGCGGACGGGTTTGGGTGCAGGTGTGGCCGGGGCGTGCTTGCCGATGGCGGTCTCGTAGCGGATGCGGGCGAGATGAAAATCACGCACGGCATCCAGCGCGGCGGCTTCGAGTGCCAGGCGCTGCTCACGAGCGCGGAGGATGGTGAGCAGGTCGGCCTGGCCGCTCTCGTAGGCTTTCTCCAGCTTGCCTGTTTGCTCGATGACGAGCGGCAGCAGCTTGTCGCGGGTTTCGCGGGCGAGATCATGGCTCATCTGCATGTCTTTCCGCGCATTCTCAGCATCGCTGCGGATTTGCTTGCCGAGGGCTGCTTGCTCCAGGCGCACACGCTCTGCGGCGGCGGTCTTCTCGGCTACTTGCCCCTCGTTCTTATTCCAGAACGGCAATGGAAGCGAGATGCGGAAGCCAATCACCCCATTGGTCCTGCGATCATCGCCGGGTGCATTCTGAGTCTCTGGCCCGGCGAAGATGCCCGCGCTCACGTCCTGCCATTTATTGGCTTTGGCGAGGCCGATGTCCGTCTGCGAGGCGATGACCTTGGCCTCGGCGAGCTGGTAGTCGGCCCGCAGCACCCAGTTCGCTCCTTTGCCTGGCACGTTCATTTCAGGGAGCTTGCCGGAGAGTGACAACGCATCATCAGGATCGAGATTCAGCATGGGCTTGAGCGTGCCCAGCAGGCTGCGGCTCTCGCCTTCCAGCTTGCGGGCCTCAACGATGAGGCGCTGAGCGTCCACCTGGGCCTGCGCGGCATCCAGCGCGGAGAGTTCACCTGCCTTGGCACGTCCAGTGACGAACTCGGATAGCTTCGTGGCCAGCTCCGTCTGCTGCTGGCGCAAACTCCTCTGCTGCTCGATGGCGAGAATCTGCACCGCCAAGGTCTGCGCCTCAGAAATCAAACGCCGCTCGGCATCTTTCACCTCCAGCTCCGCAGCGGTGACAAGCTGCGCGGTGAGCTGCTTCTCCAGCCGTAAGCGCTTGGTGATGGGGAACGATTGATCGAGCGAAAACATGACCTCACCCGGCGAGAGGTAGGTTTCATTGCGTGAGTCCAGGCCCACGGTGGGATTGGAAAGACGCCCCGCGCCGAGCTGGCGACCGCGAGCTTCCTCCACGGCCATGCGAGCGGCTTTCAGCGATGGATGAGCCGCACGGACACGCGGTCCGATGTCGGAGAGGGAAAGGGTGAGGGCCGGAGCAGATGAAACAGCCGCCAGGAACAACGAGATAGTGAGAGAAATGGAACGAAGCATGAGAAGAGTAGTTGGGGATTAGGAATCACGGCAAACCCCGGCATGGGGCAGCATAGGCGCGACACATCCGTGAAGGATGTTTGCAGCACTCCGGTGAGCCAGTTCACCACCTCATGGGCGGTGCGGCGCACGGAGCTTTAAGCCAGAATCGAGGGCGCACGCACAGGCAGCGCCGTGCGTTGCGTGAAATGCCACGTCGCTCGCAACTCCGGCGGCGCGGTGGTCATCGGCAGCCCGGAAAACTCCGTGGCGGTGGCGAGATCGTCTTGAAGACGAGCAATCACCAAAATCAACTCCGTCAACTCCACCATCTGCATCGCAGGAAGGATGACCAGCATGGGAACCTGGCTGTGGGACAGTGTCTCACCTGGGCAGGAGGAGGGAGCGTGGTGCTCACCTCCATCGTGATGCTCATGCTCGTCGTGGGAGCGAGAACCGCCATCCACAATTGTGACGCACCCATCCACCCCATAACAGCACGTCGAAGCCGGGACCATCAAGGCCAGCAGCAGAAGTGTGAGGATTTGGTAGAAACGTTTCATTCAGGAAGCGGCGGGAAGACTCGCCGACATTGTGAGATGGTCAAGGTGGGAATGTTGTTCCAGCAACGTGAAGGCAAAATCCCGCATTCGGCGGAGGCGCTGTGAAACGGAGCCTCGCGGAGGTTGGATTGCGGGTTGGAGGTCATACTCGCGGGCTATGCTGTCACAGTTCCATGACGTTTTGGAAGGGGAACGGTGACAGGGAAGTTAATAGGGCAGTGAATGCAGACTGCTTTAACCATTGAACAGCCGCGTATGTTGGGCTGGTATCCAGTGGTTCGCCCATGATCGGCAGATGAAGTCGCCTTTGATCCTGCCGATGGATTCCCGGCTGATGCCACGCTCAGGAGCTAGCGCGGTCCTTGTGCGGCTTTTGACTCTGCCAGCATCCATCTGGCTCAAGACAGCAAGGCTTTCTGTGCCAAGCTCCGGGGCGTGAAACCTCTCCTTGCCGCAATCTTCCTCGCTGCCACAGCTCACAGCGCCGACACCGACACCAAGACGCTGCGCGTTTTCATCTTCGCGGGCCAATCAAACATGGTGGGCACGCATTCGCGGGTGAAGGACATCCATCGCTTTCCGCCGTTTTCGGGGCTGGATCAGCCGCAGAAGGACGTTTTGTTCTCCTACAAGCTCGGGCGTGAGAACATGGAGACTTCGCAGGGCTGGATTCCGATGCAGCCGACGCGTGATTACTTCGGGCCGGAGCTGAGCTTTGCCAAAAAGGTGTCGCAGAGCATCGAGGCACCCATCGCGGTCATCAAGGTGGCTTCAGGAGGCACGACGTTGGGCAAGGACTGGAATCCAGACATGCCGGACGGCTTCAAGCTTTACCCGCTGGCGCTCGAGCATGTGCGTGCGTCGCTGGCCGAGCTGGATCGAAAGAAGATCGCGTATCGCATCGAGGGCTTCGTGTGGCATCAGGGGGAGAACGACATGTTCGACAAGGCCTTCAAGCCGGCCTACGCGGCGAACTTGAAGAACTTCATCGCGTGCTGGCGTCGCGATTTGAAGCTGCCGAACTTGCGCTTTTACCTCGGCGAGCTTTGCACGAAGACGATCTGGGGCATGGACAACCGCGACAACATGCTCGCGATCCGCACAGCGCAAAAGGCGGTCGCAGAAGCGGATCCACTCGTGGACTACGTGCCCACCAATCACGATGCGGTGGAGATCGGCGGCGAGGCGGGGCTGCACTATCACTACGGCACGCTCGGGCAGCTCGAGCACGGCGTGAATCATGCGGACGCGTATCTGCGCACGCTCGGCATCGAAACCGGCCGCGACAGGCCGCTCAAAGCCTGGCCGTATGCCAAAGGCAGCTCAGTAAAACTCTTCGTCCTCGCCGGACATCGCAACATGGAAGGTGAACGTGCCTTCCAACAAGAACTCGG
>CAMCWM010000269.1 GCA_945882215.1 Akkermansia muciniphila
CCCCCCGAACCGGCGGTGGCGCTGGTGAAAGGCGCGGATGGCGGCCTTCAGGTCTTCCTTGGAGAAATCAGGCCAGAGTTTTTCGGTGATGTAGAATTCCGTGTAGCTGAGCTGCCAGAGCAGGAAGTTCGACAGTCGCATTTCGCCGCTGGTGCGGATCAGCAGGTCGGGATCGGGGTAGTAGCGCGTGTAGAGATGCTTGCTGAAGACCTCGCAATCGATCATCGCCTTGTCGAGGTGGCCGCGTTCGATGCTTTGCAACAAGCTCTTCACACCATCGACGATTTCCTCGCGGCCGCCGTAGCTCAGTGCGAGAATCAGCGTGAGGCCGGTGTTTTGAGCGGTGGTCTCGATGCAGCGGTGCAATTCCGTCTGGCAGGACTGGGGCAGGTCGTGCAGGCGGCCGATGGCCTGGAGGCGCACGTTTTGCTTCATCATCAGCGGCAGTTCGCCACGCAGAAAGAGCTCCAGCAGCTTCATCAGGGCCTCGACCTCGCGCTTCGGGCGCTTCCAGTTCTCTGCGGAAAAGGCGTAAAGCGTGAGGAATTCCACCCCGATCTCCCCGCAGCATTCCACCACCCGCCGCACGGTTTCGGCGCCAGCGCGATGGCCCTCGGTACGCGGCAAGCCGCGCTCTTTGGCCCAGCGACCGTTGCCGTCCATGATCATGGCGATATGGCGGGGAACGGGCTTCAGATCATCGTTTGGGCGACTCATGCGGAGGGAAAACCTACCGCAGGACGTCCGCTATGCGAGAAAGTTCTCCTGCAAAGCTCCTGTGGCGGGATTGAATGAATCATCTGGCGCAAGAACCGGCGCATGCGTTAGGTTTTGCGCACGATGAATCCCGGCATCACCGCCAGCGTGATCTGTCCGGCCTGCGGCCAGGCATTTCTCTCCATGCAGCAGAGCATGGAGGGCATGGCGCAGTGCCCGCATTGCGCGCACAACGCGCCGCGCGGGCACTTTGGCACGCAGGCCCAGGTGGCGGGGGTGATGCAGGTGCGGCGGCGTGTGTCCCAGACCCAGCCCCTGCCAGGCATGACGGCTCCCGTGTTTCAGCCGCCACCGCACGTTCCTTCTGCCCCCGCTCAACCGGCCGTCTGGCAGGCCATGCCGGTGCAAACTCCCACGGCCTCAATCGCGCGCGCCACGTTGCAGCACTCACAGGCGCTGATGCCGACGGGTGCGCCGACGCCTGCATACTCGGGGGATTTCACGACCCCGCCGCATTTGCGCACTTCGCCGTGGCGCGGTGCTTTCATCATGCTGGCGTTCATGGTTATCTGCGGAGCCGCAGTCTGGATGTGGTGGGATCATGCCAACGCTCCGGCGGTCATTCCGCCATCAGCCGCCTCGTCACCACCGCCAGTGCAGGTCGAAATGAGGAAGGCGCAGATCGCCGCCAGGACGGAAACCACGCGTGTCGTGGTGCAACCACCGGATGTGGCGGCCATTTCCGCTGACGTCAAAGCGCTGGCCACGGAGTTTTTCGCCGCCGACACACCTGAACGCCGCGCTGCATGCATTCACGATTCCGGCAAATACAGCACCGAGATCGAGGCGCAGTTTGGAACTGAAGCGGCGGAAAAAGTGGAGCTGCGTCTGCTCGCACGTGTGCCCGGCATGCCGCTGATCATGCCCGGGGGGCAGCCCGCGCCGCTGTTCAAACTGGTGACCTCGAAATGCCCCAACGGGGCGCTCATCCGCCTCGAAACTGGCGCTGATGGCAAGCGCCGCATTTACTGGCCGCTGCTGGCTGAAACACACGCGACCAGGCTGGCCTCCTACATGAACCAGCAAACCGCCGAGGCGGCCTGGTTTCATGTCGGCATGCGACCCAGCCACGGTCTGGACATTCCGGCTGAGCTGCGGCCCAAATACATCACCTTCGACATTCAAGTCTCTGCCAACAGCGATCCGCACTTCGTCGCCTGCGTGGAGCGCGACACGCCGCTCGGACGATTTCTGGATCGTGAGACCGAATGGGGGAAGGCCTATCTGGCACGATTGCTCGTGCGCAAACTCGATGTGCAGGCCGATGCTCCCTGCCTGCTGGTGATCGATTGCGAAGGTGCGCAGGAGAAATGAGTCAAAGAGTTGGAAGTTAAGCGTGATGTGCTCCATCACGCCTAACTCATCACTTCATCACCCGACTTACTTCGGCGCATCACCGGAGCGCTTCTCATCCTCGCGGGCCAGTTCTTCCAGAGTCATTTCACGGGTCGGCATTTCGGCCGGATCTTCATCAGGCATCTGCGAGCTTTGATCTTCACCCAGATATTCCTCCTCGGGTTTTTCGACCTCTGGCGGCGGCGCGGACGGCGTGGCGGCAGGAGCCTGGTAATCGTCCTTCAGATCGTCATCGTCATCGGCGGACGACCACGGATTGTAGTTCTCATTGTCCCAGTCGTCGCCGACGGACTTCTCCAGCTCCTTCTCGTCCTTCTCAATCTCGGCGTAGTATTCGGGGAAGGCTGCGCGGTCCTTCTTTTCCATGATGTAAGCCAGCCAGACACAGATGGCGTAGAGCACATAGAGCGGGCCGGACATCAGCATCAGGGTCAGCACGTCCGGTGTCGGCGTGATGATGGCAGCAAAGAGGGTGATGGCCACCAGCGCATGACGCCAGGTGGACTTCATGAGCTTGAAGTTCAGGAAGTCGAGCTTCACCAGCGCCATCACGACCACTGGAAGCTCAAACGAGATGCCGAAGACCAGGATGAACCGTGTTGAGAAGGTGATGTACTCGCTCAACTCCCACATCTGCTTCGCGCCCAGGCTCTCGGCGAACTGGTCGAAGAACAACAGCGCCTTCGGCAGCACCACCCAGTAGGCGAACGCGGCTCCGCCGAGGAACAGCCCCGTGCCGATGCCAATGGCTGGAAACAGCAGTCTTTTCTCTTTCGGCTTCAGTCCGGGCAGGATGAACTGCAGCAAATAAATCAGCAGCAGCGGGAAGGAAATGATCACCGCGGCGATGAGCGACACATTGATAGCCATCATGAACGGCCCGGCCACGCCGGTGTTGATGAGGTAGCCCTGGGCTTCTTCCAGGGATTTGACCAGACCGGAGAGCACCAGCGGATAGAGGATGCCTTTGAACAGCTCCTTGTAGAAGACAAATGTGATGATGGTGGAAACCACCAGCGTCATCACGATGCGCACGATCATCGTGCGCAGGTCCTCGAGGTGTTCGAGGAACGGTTTTTCCTCATCGCCTTTGCCGCCGAGATTGAGGGCGACTTTTTCGCGAACTTTGAAGACTTTTTGAAGGATGCCGGACCACATGGGAGTGAAAAGGGAAGGGGGTGCGGATGCAATAGGACTACGGCAGTCCTTGGGCCGCGATCCGTGCGTAGAGAGCCAGCGTCAGGGCGTTGGTGATCGCATTGGCAGCAATCATCCCACGCAGTTCTCCCGCGCTGACAAACCGCACGTCGCTGATGTGCTCGCTTCCATCCGGTTCCGGACGGCTGACGACACACACGGGCTTCGCCGTGAAAAGATAAACGACCTCATCGGTGAAACCTTGCGAGGGAAAATACCAGCCCAGCGGCTCCAAGGCGCCGTGGTCGTTGTTCAGCACGCAGCCGCACTCCTCGCGCAGCTCGTTCAGCACAGTGTGAATGATCGACTCACGCGTGACTTCGGTGTCAATCTGCCCGGCTGGGAACTCCCACATGGTCTGCATCACCGGCAGGCGCTCCTGATGCACCATCACAAAGCGACCGTCCTCTAGCACGGGAATCACCGCCACGGCGGCTTTGCGCTGCACCACCATCCACGGCACCTCGTCTTTGCGATTCGGCGTCGTGTACCAGGCGCGCTCCACGCTCACATGCGAGTTTTCAAACGCCATTTCGCTGCGCGTTTTCCGCCAGCCAGGCTCGGCTCCGGGAGTGTAGATGTCAAATTCCGGTATGTGCATGCCAGTCACGCGTTCAGAGCCGTACGCCAGCGTGCGAGCTGGGCCTTTACATTTTGGGGCGACGGAGCACCGATGCCCTTACGTGCCGCCATGGCAGTTTCCAAGTTCAAACAGGCCGTCACATCGGCTTCAAAGGCTGGTGAAAACCTCTGGAACTCCTCCAACTTCATCTCACCAAAGCTGCGCTTCTGCTCAATCGAGTATGCGACGAGTTTTCCAATCACTTCGTGTGCCTGACGGAACGGCACGCCATGATTGACGAGGTAATCGGCCAGATCCGTCGCCAGCAGCATCGGATCGCTTGCTGCGACGGTGGTTTTTGCCCGGTTCACGTCCATACCGCTGATCATTTCGGTGAAGACTTCCAGGGCGAGCGAGATCGTGTCGATGGAATCAAACAGTGGTTCCTTGTCCTCCTGCAAATCGCGATTGTAGGTCATCGGCAGGCCCTTGAGCAGCGTGAGGATGCTCATGAGGTTGCCAATCAGCCGCGCCGACTTGCCACGCGTGAGTTCCGCCACATCGGGATTCTTTTTCTGCGGCATCAATGACGAACCTGTCGTGTGCGCATCGCTCAAAGTTACAAAACCGAACTCCGCGCTTGCCCACAGGATCACATCCTCGCTCAAGCGTGACAGATGGACACCCTGCAAGGAAATCGCGAACAGTAGCTCCGCGACGAAATCACGATCGCTGACCGCATCCATCGAGTTTTGCGTCACGCCGTCAAAACCAAGCTGCTGCGCCACGAATTCGCGGTCGATGATGATCGTGCTGCCAGCGAGCGCCCCGGAGCCCAGCGGCATCACATTCAGCCGCTTCCGGCAGTCGGCGATACGCGCTGCGTCACGATCCAGCATCTCGACATAGGCAAGCAGGTGATGTGCGAAGAACACTGGCTGCCCACGTTGCAGATGCGTGTAGCCCGGCATCACCGCATCGCTGCCACGTTCGGCGCACTCAATGAGCGCCGCCTGCATGGCACGGGTGTGCTTGATGATCGTATCAATCGTCGAGCGGCAGTACAACCGCACATCCGTCGCGATTTGATCGTTCCGGCTCCGCGCCGTGTGCAGTTTCGCGCCTGCCGAACCGATCCGCCTCGTCAGCTCGGACTCGATGTTCATGTGGACGTCTTCCAGCGACTCCTTGAACTCAAAGTTCCCTTTCTCGATCTCGTGGCGGATCTCCAGCAGCCCCGTTTCGATCTTCTGCTGCTCCTCAGCGGTCAAAATGCCCGCTTTGAGCAGCCCTTTCGAGTGCGCGATGGAACCGGCGATGTCATGGGCGAACAACCGCCAGTCAAACGACACGGATTCTCCGTAGCGCTGCACGAGAGCACTGGTTTCCTGAGCAAAACGGCCTTTCCACATAATTTCGAGGGCGCGCAGACTAGCGGCTTTCGCCCCAGGCGCAACCGCCGTGGCGAAGTGCGAGATATGGCCGTCTCCAGCAACTGGCAGCGCAAAATCTGCTGCAAGTCCGCATTTGCCAGAATCGCGGTTCTTGTTAATCTCATCTCAAAGTTTGCGACAGAGTCTCAATTGCAGAAACGTTTCCTTCACATGCCCGCCACCCTTGCTGAACTCCCCGTTGGCTCCAGCGCCATCGTTCAGGCCATGCCCACCGGCCGTTCCTGCCTCACGCGTCTGCGTGAGATGGGCATCGTGCCCGGCACCCGCGTCAGTGTGACGCGTCGTGCGCCGCTGGGTGAGCCGATTGAGATTTGCGTGCGCGGCTCTCATCTTTCCATGCGCAACCACGAGGCGGCCTTTATCGCCATCTCCGCTGCATGAGTGCTGCCGCTGCCGAGACACCTCTCATCGCCATCGTGGGCAACCCGAACTCCGGGAAAACCACGCTCTTCAATCTGCTCACGGGTTTGAAGCAAAAGGTGGCCAATTACCCCGGCGTCACCGTCGAAAAGAAGATCGGCGAGTGCTACAGCCAGCACGGCAAAAAACTGCGGCTGATCGACCTGCCGGGCGCTTACAGCTTGAATGCACGTTCGCCGGATGAAGCCGTGCTGCGCGATGTGTTGCTCGGCCGCCGCCCCGAAACGCCGCGGCCTGACCGAGTCGTCTGCGTGGTCGATTCCGCGAACTTCGAGCGCAACCTCTACATGGTCAGCCAGGTGCTCGAACTCGGCCTGCCAACGATTTTGGTGCTGAACATGGTCGATGTGGCCGAGCAGCGCGAATGGCGCATCGACGCGGCCAAACTGTCCGAAACTCTGGGCATTCCCGTCGTCAAAACGAACGCCATCAGCGGCCAGGGACTCATCGAACTCAAGCTCGCGCTCAGTCGCGAGGACATTTCGCCGCCCAAGTGGCAGAACGCCGCACTGCCTGAGGGCGTGAAGGCTGCCTTGGAGCACAGTCGCGATGCCTTGCGCCAAACCGGAGCCATTCACACGCGCTCCAGCCTGCTTGAGCCGCTTTACCTGCTCTCTGATCACGATCCCACGCACTACGGCATCGCCGACACGCAAATCGGCCGCATTCACGAACTGCGGAGTCGTATGGAGGCTGATTTCCCCGGCTGGGAAGATGCGCTCGTGGCCGAACGCTACCGCCGCATCGAGGAACTCTGCGCGCAGGTCTTGAAACGGCCTGATCAGGAGATCGAAACGATCACCACCAAGCTCGACCGCATCCTGCTGCATCCCGTGCTTGGTTTTGTGAATCTGCTGCTCGTACTCGGGCTGCTGTTCTTCCTCATCTTCAAGGTCGCCGAAGGCCCCATGGGCTGGATCGAGGCCGGCTTCGGCCAGCTTGGCGCGTGGGTGGAAGGTTTGATGTCGCCTGGCGATTTCCGCGATCTCATCGTCAACGGCGTGGTGCCCGGCGTCAGCGGCGTGGTCATCTTCCTGCCACAAATTTTGATC
>CAMCWM010000270.1 GCA_945882215.1 Akkermansia muciniphila
GCGCTTGAGGACGAAGCCGGGGCCTTTCTCGCGCCATTTGGCGACATGGGGAGTGGTGTAATGTAGATCGAAGGCGGCTTGATCGACGTAGCTTTCGCTGAGGGCGAAGAGATTCGACTGGGTGTTGTCGCGGCTGACTTCAAAGCGGAGACAGCCGGGTTCCTGGCGCGAGGCGGCGGCGTTTTCGAAGATGACGGCGAGGAATTCATCGATCTTCTGCGGATCGATCTCGAGGATGACGATGACGTTGACCATGGCGCAAGAGAGAGGCGATTTTTGCTAAACATGCAACCTGCGTTCTGCGTATGATGGCAGTAGCATCTCCCCAGCCATGAAACTCCGTCTCGTTCTTCCCGCGCTGATCGCCGTCAGCCTTCACGCCCAGGACACCAAGCCTGCGACGGCTCCTGCAAAGCCCGCCACAACACCCCCGGCACCTGCTGCGGCACCCAAGCCGGAGGTCAAGCCTGCTCCAGCATCGCCACCCAAGGTGGAAGTGAAACCGGCTCCTGCACCCGCCACACCTCCAGCGGCTGCCAAACCGGCCGCGCCAGTTCCCACACCTGTGACCGCGAAACCGGCCACCCCTCCTGCGAAGCCCGCAACTCCAGCACCGAAGCCGGTCACACCCGCGCCCGCTGCCGCAGCCAAGCCACCGCCACCGAAACCGGTCGCGGTTTTCTCCGACAAAGCACTCGAGGCTGCGGTGCGGAAGCAGGTGTTCGCGAAGCGTGACAACCAGGAGGTGCTGACTGCCGAAGACGTGGCGACAGTTTCGATCATCGAAGGCAAGAAAGCGGGAATCAAAGATCTTACCGGTCTCGAAAAATGCACCGCGCTGGCCTCACTGACGCTGCCGGAGAACCAGATCACGAACCTGGCACCCATCAAAGGCCTGGAGCGCCTGCAGTTCCTCGATGTGTCCCACAACCAGATCAGCGACATCGCGCCGCTGGCAGCGTGCAAGGCGCTGCAATACATCGAACTCACCGGCAACAAGGTCGCTGATGTGAGCGCGCTCTCGGGCATTGTGTCGCTGACCTCGCTATATCTCGCGGGCAACCAGATCAAAGATGCCACGCCGTTGTTCAAGCTGCCTAAGGTGTGGACGCTGTATCTCGAGGGCAATCAAGTCACGAATCTCGCCGGCATCGGCGGCATGAAGTGGCTTTCCATGCTTTCGCTCAAGGGCAATGGCGTGACGGACATCACACCACTGGAGCCGTTGACGGAGCTGCAGTTTTTGTTTTTGGAGAACAACAAGATCACCGATCTCACGCCGCTGCACCGCATGTGGAAGAAGGACAACGACGGCGCACGTGAATGGGCGCCGTACTGCCAGATCTTCATTGAGGGCAATCCCATCGACGAAGCCTCGAAAAAGCTCGTCGAGGAGATGAAGAAGGCCGGAGCACGCATCACGCCGTGAAAGTGGGCGAGCAAAATTCTTGCCGCTGAGGGCAGGCGCGGCTTAGCATGCG
Source organism: Akkermansia muciniphila (assembly GCA_945882215.1). Classification (GTDB taxonomy): domain Bacteria; phylum Verrucomicrobiota; class Verrucomicrobiia; order Verrucomicrobiales; family Verrucomicrobiaceae; genus Prosthecobacter. Next base: position 1,482 of record CAMCWM010000270.1, read on the forward strand.
GAATGAACGCGTTTCTTCGCCTCCTTGCCCTCGGCTTGCTGATCACCAGCGCGCAGGCCGCCAATCAACCGCGTGAGTGGACCTCCAGCGACGGTAAATCAAAGTTTCAGGGAGACCTCATTGAGTTCACCGACAAGGAGGTCAAAATTCGCCACCGGAGCAACTTCAATCAGTACCGCCTGCCGTTGGACCGGCTGTCAAAGGAGGATCAAGACTACATTCGCGTCCTGCTGCGTGAGAAACGCCGTGATGTGGGGCTGAAGGAAGGTGTTTATGCGGAGAAGGTGACGGGGCAGTTCGTAAAGGGCGTGTCGAAGCAGGGCCTTAACTATCAGCTTTGGGGCAATCCCAAGCTTGATGCCACGAAGCGCCACCCCATTGTCATCTGGTTGCATGGCTCGGGCCAGAGCGGCACCGACAATGAATCGCAGCTCGGTGGCGCGCCAAAAATCTGGACTACCGAAGACAACCAAGCCGAGAGCCCGTGCTTCCTGCTGGCACCGCAGTGCCCGTCCGCCGACATCGGCTGGAAGAACCAAGTGGCGGACAACCTGCTCGCGCTCATCGCCGATCTCACGGATCACCTGCCGATCGACGAGAACCGGCTTTACCTCACCGGCTCTTCGATGGGTGGCTTCGGCACGTTCGGCATCGCGGCGAAATATCCGCAGGTGTTTGCCGCCTGCGTGCCGCTCTGCGGCGGCGGCGATGTCAAAAACGCGGAGGTTTTGAAGCCTACACCGTTCTGGGTCTTCCACGGCGACAAGGATGACATGGTGCCCGTCGAGCGTTCGCGTGCAATTGTGGAGGCGGTGAAGAAGGCAGGAGGTGAGCTCATGAAATACACCGAACTGGAAGGTGCCGGCCATGGCATCACTGGGCTTGTTTATCCGCGAACGGATTTGCACGAGTGGTTGTTCCAGCAGAAAAAAATGGCACCGGCTGCAAACTGATAATCACAAACCAAGATGCTGCACCACCATCATTCCGCCACCTGTCACCATCATGACACGGATTCGGCGCAGCAGCTCGCCGCCACGATGCTGGAACGGGCTCGTGAGGCTGGTTTGCGACGCACCAAAGCGCTGGAGAACATTCTTTCCATCCTCGTTTCCGCACATCAGCCGCTGTCACTTGCGGATATTGCCGAATCTCCCGATCTCACGAGCGGGGCTGACAAAGCCACGGTCTATCGAGTGCTGGTCAAACTAGAGGAGCTGGGCTTCATCCGCCGCCTGGGCCTGCATGACCGAAGCACCTACTACACACTGATTCATGCAGGGCATCACGATGATTATCTCGTCTGCACGCAATGTGGGCGCATCCAGCGGCTGGACATCGCGTGCCCGGTCGAGGCCTTGGAGAAGCAGATCGAAAAGCAGACCGGCTTCCGCAAGCTCTATCATGAGCTGGAGTTCTACGGACTGTGTCCTGCGTGTGGGTGAACCGAGGGAATCGGACGCCGGGAAGACCACTCTCCTGATCTGAAAACAAAACTCCCCGCAACTGTGTCACCAGCGCGGGGAGTTGAGAAAAACTTGTCTTGGATCAAGGGGAAGTGACCGTAGTTACGGTGGTCTGCCCAGGGATTGAAGCTCCTGTGGGGCTGGGTGACTGGCCAGCCCCCAAATTACCATCGCTATTCGTGGTAGTCTGCGTGGTTCCCCCATCAGTACTGGTGGTGGTGGCGGAGCCAGTTGTTGTTGTTCCGTCGGTGCCAGTGTTGGTCACCTCGGTGGTGGTCCTTCCATCCGCTGTTTTGGTCTCAGTGATGGTGGTACTGGTACCATCCGCATTTTCAGTCTCAGTCGTTGTCGTGGTGGTGCCACTAGCGTCCGTTGTCGAGTTCATTGTGGTTGTACCTTGCTGAACTGTGGTCGTCGTGGTTTTACCGTCAGCAGATACATTGACTGTCGTGATCGTGGTCGTGTCACTCTGAGCAGCGGTGCCTTGAGCTATCTGCTGCGCAGCGCCATCAGGCGATACGTCACTGGTCGCAGCACCGGCACCGTGAGCATCACCAACCTCGATGGTCACCGTGGTCTTTGAACCATCAGCATTGGTGACTGTCACGGTATTGGTGGTGACGATGTTCGTGACATTACCTATGGATGAACCTGTGCATTGGAAGTCAGGTGGATTGAACTCAGGCTCCCAGCGAAGTGCCAAGTAACGGGTTTTGACAGGTTTGGCAGGCTTGGCCTTCAGAGAACCCAAACCACGAGTGTCCTCCGCTACCGCCACCGGAGACTTGGCGTTGAATTCTGTGGGATCAAAGGCCAGACGCCCCCGCCAGTCTTCTTTTTCTGGCAGATTATCAAATGCAAACACCTCGAAGCGCACTGGTCTTGGTGAGTGGACCGAAGCAAATTCATTCAGAATGCGAAGCTGACCAAAGTCGTAGATGACTGTGCGATACTTCTCATCGGACTCGGGGAAGGCAAATTTGTTGTAGGTGACCGCTGTGTCGAGTCCATTGGCGGGCTTGGGCGCTGCGTAAATGATGCGGGCACCACCGAGACCACCGATAAGATCCATGGGCTTTCCCTGCTTGCCGTCTTTATCCTGCTTCACTGCATAGCCCTTGTCCGTCTGACCACCAAAAAATTGCAAAGCTCGGATCATGCCACCTTTGGAGAGGGCCAGTTCGAGTTTAATGAACTTGGCCTGCATGCCAGCAAACTTGAACTCCACCGTGCGATCTGCCGCCGAGAAAACTTTTTCCTCGAGCACTGCCCAACCGTTTTTGTCGGCGCTCGCAGAAAGGGTCGCACGCCCTTCGATGCCATCATTCACAAAGGAAGATTGCGAGATCAACACTGGTTTGCCCAAGTTAATGACCACAAAGCTCTTTCCAGCGGACACTGTGGCAGGCGCGGTGATGTCATCGGACAAAACTGCATCAGCCTGCCCAAATCCAGAAGAACTGTCGAGAGACGCGGTGCTATGAGGTCCATTGATCGCAATATCCACCGGACGCTCCTTGACGATCGGAATGCGTGACCATTTGGCATGAATAGAACCGGCTGTCAGCAGACTGCCGAGGATAACGATTGTGGGGGCGAGCTTCATGATCAGTAAAATGGGCTTTGGCATCTTGAATCCGGGATTGGAAAGCGAGAAAGAATCCGTGTTCGTTTTTTATTTTATTGGAACAGTACCAGTTACATCACAAACGCCCGGCGATGTAAACATTTTTTCTGTGTCACGAGCGTGGAAATAAGGCTTGATTAATTGTATATTCCATATATTCTATACAGATGAAGTGTCCGCATTGCTGCGCATGTGTCTCCCCAGACCAGAACGCCTGTCTTGCCTGTGGTTTTTCCGCCACGTTGCTTCATACTTACCTTGGAAATCAATGGGTTAGACTTGAACGTCTTACAGATGCTGCGCACTGCCTTCGATTGGAAGAGTCGCGAAAAATAGAGATCGTTTTGGACAATTTTGAACGAAGCTTTCCACAGGCCTTTTTTGCCGCTTACTTAGGCGTACTTCCCAGTGGTCTGAGCGTCGCCGAATTGGGCTTCTGGCTGCTGAACCAAGGGGCTTTCAACACGCACTCCGTCACCCGACGAAATGATTTTGGAATCGTGCTGGTACTCGACCCTTCTGCCCAAGTTGTCAGCATCACATTAGGATATGCCATCGAAAAGTGGTTTGGCGAAGGCACCATCACTCGCATTTTGCAAACTGCCGGAAACCACCTGAGCAAAGGTGCTTTTGGCATGGCGATCCAGACTGCATGCATCCGTTGTGAGGAAGTACTTCGCAAACGTGCGCAAGGCATGACATGGAAACCCGACACCATCACGGCGGCGGGAGGAACCCTCGACATGGGGTTGCAGCCACTGCGGGGTGGACACAAACCTGCCTCACGACCCTTTGCGGATTTTTCCGCCACGAAGTCATGACCACCTCCCACTTCAACAAAATGGCCGGTGCAACTCGGCTTTACCGGTCTCTCAGCCTGACATTGCTCTCGATGCTCTGCGTGATAAGTGCGTCTGCCGATGCGCCTCAGCCGGAATCGGATGAAGGAGCGTTGCCGTTACCACGTTGGAGCGAGCAAGAACTCAGGACTTTTCGCAATAATCTGCCTGTGACTAACGACCCTGGTGTGCTACTCCCTGATAACGGCGGGCCGGTCACAGACATCAACGAACTGATCCTCTCACCGATATCCAGCGGCCCCCGGCTGGATCATCTTTTCGATGACCGGCACATCGAACTCTCTCCCCGTCTGCGTTCCGAGGACATGCGGCTGTTTCTACCGGAGTCCATCCTCGGCCTGCCCTCACAAAACAAGACCACCAGCCTGAGAACTCCCACCCCTCTCTCATCTCTGCGGGAGGTGACCCCTGAGTTTCTATCCGCATGCGGTCAAACCTTGCCACAGGAATATCTCATCGACCCCGATCTGCTCGTCCCTGAAATGCAGAATCACAACATGATGCGCTTTCTCGAGTTCCATGCCCGTGATGCCCGCATCAAGCTGCACGTTTTGATCCTCTCCCATGATAGCAAACTCCCAGAGGGAACCGAACTGGGAAACATCGCTTCTGGGAGCCTGCGACAAACGGATGCCTGCCTGCTTGTTTACCCGCTGGGTGAGCCCTGGCGGGCACGCTTGTTTGTCAGCAAGTCGGTTCATGACCAGACCTCCACTGAATTTCTCAGTGAGACGATCCAGGCCTGCATGCACGAAGCTCTGCAAGTCAGTGATGCGCATGATCAACTCCATCGCTACGCAGTACATCTTTCGACTCGCCTGTTCTGGCTCCAAAAAGCTCTGGGCGCGGATCCCAAGGTGGAAGCTGCTCAAGACCATTCTCTGGCCGAAGTCACTCCCACAGTAAAAGCACCCGCTAAAACCAGCGCCCGCGTCCATTCCATAGTCAGTTGGGGTTCTGGAGGACTGCTCGTGCTTGGGATGGCTGTATTCGCGGGACGCCAGTTTGGTCGTCATTTGCGTTTCAGGCGGCAAAACCGTGTGTGGATCTTGCCAGAACCTGAAACGGTTCCCCGGCTTGGAGGCGCTTTCACCGGTGGAGGGGGCGGCATGATCCGGTATGGCTGATAATCAGCTATAAAATATCTCTCGCAGGCCAAGCTTTTAGAACTTCGATTTGTCAAAACCAATCCCCTGTATGATAATTGTCTAAATTGGCCATAATGACTTTATAATGGAATGAACCCGGACATGCTCCAGTTCCAATGCGGATTCTGCCGCACAACCCTGACCGTGCCCGCTCAGATGGCCGGCGTCTCAGGTCCATGCCCG
>CAMCWM010000271.1 GCA_945882215.1 Akkermansia muciniphila
CTGCGGTCGGCGGTGGAGCATGCCAGCGCGCTGGATGGAGACGCGGAAGAGCGAGGCGATTTGCTCGGACCAGATGCCGATGCCTTTGAGGCGCTTGCCGAACTCGCCGTGAGAGAGGGTTTTGCCCTGGGTTTCCTCTATGCGGTTGAGGATTTTGTCGCGCATGCCGGGGAAGTGCTGGTCCAGCCAGGCACGGAACACATCTTCCACGGCGAAGGGCAGGCGCACGACGGTGTAACCGGCGAATTGCGCCCCGGCGGTGCGGGCGGCGTCGATGAGGGCGGGGATTTCGGAATCATTGAGGCCGGGGATGATCGGTGCGGTGGAGACGCCGACGGGAACTCCGGCCTCGTTCAAGATGCGGATGGCTTCGAGGCGCATCTTTGGTGCGGAGGCGCGGGGTTCGAGCTTGTGGGCGAGTTCGGGATCGAGCGTGGTGACGGAGATGTAAACGGCGGTGGCGTGATGGCGGGCGAGTTCGGCGAGGAGATCGACATCCCGTGTGATGAGGTGGTTTTTCGTGATCAAAACGACGGGATGCCGTGCTTCGGCCAGGACTTCGAGGCAGCCACGGGTGATGCGCAGTTTTTTCTCGATGGGCTGGTACGGATCAGTGACACCGCTGAGGGAGAGGGTGACGGGTTTGTAGCTCGGTTTGAGCAATTCGGCACGGAGCAGGGCAGGGGCGTCCTCTTTGACCATGATGCGGGACTCGAAGTCCACCCCGGCGGAGAAGCCGAGGTATTCGTGCGTGGGCCGGGCATAGCAGTAGGCGCAGCCGTGCTCGCAGCCACGGTAGGGGTTGAAACTGGCCTCGAAGGGAAGGTCGGGGCTGTTGTTCTTCGAGATGATCGAGGACGAGTGATCGCGGAGGAACTTCGTTGCGACCTTCTCCGGCGACTCGCCGGGATCGTAGTCCACATGCAGTTCGGCGAAGCGCTGGTCAGGATTGAAGCCCGCGCCGCGTCCACGAATGCCGGAAGGAGGCGTCTGCATGACACCGTGGGGGTTGCCTCAAGCAGCCACTGGCTGTGCCACGGCGCGGCGGGCGAGGAATTCATCTGCCAGCGCCCGGTAGGCTTGGGCACCCCGGCCGGAGGGTTCGTATTCGATGATGCTTTTGCCGAAACTGGGGGCCTCACCGAGGCGCACGGTGCGCGGGATGAGGGTCTGGTAGCAGGTTTCGGCGAAGTAGTTGCGCACGTCGTTGACGACCTGGTTCGCCAGGTTCGCGCGGCTGTCGTACATGGTCATGACGATGCCTTCGAGCAGCAGTTCGGGATTGGCCCCGCAGTCGCGGATCTGCTGGACGACGTTGACGATCTTGGAAAGGCCTTCGAGGCCGAAGTACTCGCACTGGATGGGCACGATCAGCTCATCGGCCGCCGCCAGCGCCCCCGTCATGAGGACGCCGAGGGAGGGCGGGGTGTCGAGAATGGCGTAGTCGAAGTGGCCGGAGTCACGAAGGGGGGAAAGCACCTCGCGCAGGCGGGCCATGTGGTTGCCGGCCTGGGCGAGCTCGATTTCGCAACCGGCGAGTTCCTGGTGCGAGCGGATGATCGAAAGGTTCGGCAGCCGGGTGCTGCGGATGGCGAGACGTGGGTCGGTGCCGTCCACAAGGGCTGAATACAGGCTGCCGCCGTCTTCTTGGGCCAGTCCGAGTCCGCTGGTGGCATTGGCCTGGGGGTCGAGATCGATCAGCAAAACCCTCACGCCACGTTGAGTCAGGCATGCGGCGAGGTTCAAAGCAGTCGTCGTTTTTCCGACTCCGCCTTTTTGATTTGAGATGGCAACGATCCGCATAGGCACTTGGCGTTGGACTTTGCAGATAAACCATGAGACACGCCAGCACGAAATGGAAATCACGGAGAAATGGCTCGGCGAGATCGGCGGCTGGGCGGTCATGAAGGCCGCGCGTTCGCTGGTGGATGCCGGTCTGGCGGCGGTCACGAGCACGAGTGACGGCATGATTCGTGGCACGGCCGGATCGGGCAAAATGAAGTTCACCACCGGCCTGCGCATTCGCACGGCATCGGATGTGGAGAATCTCTGTACCTGCCCGCATGCACGCCGCAGCGGCATGATGTGCGAGCATGCGTTGGCGGTGGCTCTGGCCCATGTGCGGGAGCAAAGCGGTGGCGGCAGACCGGCTGCGAAACCGGCTTCAAGTTCGTCTCAAGCAGAGCAGCGACACAAAACTCCAGCGGCACCGACTACACCACTGACGATTTCTGGGCGCTATTCGCTCTACCTGCCGGAAACCTTGCTCCAGGGGCAGGCGCGGGAGCCGTTTGGTGTGTTTGTGAAGTTCGAGGCCGGAGGCGAATCGGAGTCGTCCTTGTTTGCGGCTTGGCTGGCCGGGCAGGGGATCAAACAGCCGCAGAGCCTGCCGATCTCGCTCAAGGGTGAAGGGTTGAACGTCTTCCTTCAATCGCTGGCGGAGCATCCCCGGGTTTTTGTGGGCAAGCCGAACGGCAAGGAGCGGCACTTCCAAGTGGCTCCCGAATTGGTGAGGCTGCCGCTGGTCGTGGAATCAGCGGATGCACAAAACGTCCGGCTCAAACTGGAGGGCAGCCAGCATCGTCATGTGTTGGGTGCTTGGTGGCTCTGCCAGGAAACGGCCACGCTGTTCCGCCATCTGGCCGACAGCCCCGAACTCACAGTCTTGGCGAGCGATTTGCGCCGGGGGCCGATTACCCGACCGTTGCGCTGGCTGGCAGAGCAGGGGGAGGCTTTGGGTGAGTGCTTCCAGATGGAACTGCGGGGCGGCTTGGAAAACTTCCATGTCGCTCCGGTGCCGTGCGAGTTCGAAATCCAGCTCGACGGCTCGCTCCAAGCTGTGGAGGCGAAGGTTTCGGCCCACTACGGCAGCCATCGCTGGCCGGTGATGGCAGAAGGCGCCAAACAGAATACTACAACATCCATCTTTCCCATTCAGGATCAGTCATCCGAGTTTTTATTTTACGTGTGGAACAGAGATGCTGAGTCTCGCCTCTTGGGGCGTTTGGAGGGGCTGGGTTTCACGTTGGAGGGACAAATTTGGCGCTTACAAGGCACCGAAAACGTTCTGCGTCTTTATGCCTCCGAGTTGCCGTTGCTGCGAGAGTTGGCGACGATTCAGGAAGGTGAACGCTGGCGCGGCGTGACCCGGGGAATCCAGCGCATTGCCCCGAAAACCAAGTTTGTGCCGCAGGGCGGCCAATCGGGCGGCGGGGACTGGCTGAGCATGGAACTGGCCTATGAATCGGCCGACGGCTTCCGCCTGCCGCGTGCTGAGGTACTGCGTCTGGTGCGATCCGGCCAGCGCTCGGTTCAAGGGGCCAATGGAAAGCGCTACATTCTCGACATCGCTGCCGTGGACGATCTGGAGGAGTCGCTGCGCGATGTCCCGCTGGAACTGACGCCCAAAGGTGCCCGGGTTCATGGGGCACATGCAGCCTATTTTGGCGATGAAGCTGCTGGAAACAGCAACGATTTTAGCGTTACAAATGACGAAGTGCGGGCCGAGATAGGCGACTTGGCTGGCCTGCTGCGACCTTACCAAATGGAAGGTGTTTGCTGGATGACTTCCCGCATCTTGCGGGGCAGGGGCGGCATCCTGGCCGATGAGATGGGTCTCGGGAAAACCGTCCAGAGCATCGCGTTGGCGCTGTTCTTGAAGCAACGGAAAGGCGCTCAAAGTGGTCCGGTGCTGGTGGTTTGCCCCAAGTCGCTGTTGGGCAACTGGCAGGCTGAGTTTGAACGCTTTGCGCCCACCCTGAAGGTGCTTCAAGTGCAGGGTTCGGGCCGGGAAAAGGCCCTAGCCTCGATCAACGTTCATGACGTGATATTGACATCCTATCAGTTGATCATCAGAGATATTCAACATTACCAAAGTATTCAATTCGGCCTCCTACTGCTCGATGAGGCCAGCTTCATTCGCAATCCCGACACGGACGCCGCCAAAACGCTCCGCAGCCTCAAATCGAACGGCCGGATCGCCCTGACGGGGACGCCGTTGGAAAACGGAGTGAGGGATTTGTGGTCCATCTTCCAGTTCGCGCTGCCGGGTTACCTCGGGGACCAGAGTTCCTTCAAAGAGCGCTTTGAAAGCCCGATCCAGTCCGGTTTGGACCTTCCAGCCGGCAAGTCGGCCGCACTGCGGCTTCAGAAACTGACGCAGCCGTTCTTTCTGCGCCGGACGAAACGGCAGGTACTCAAGGATCTGCCCGAGAAGATCGAGCAGGTGCTCTGGTGCGTCCCCAGCGCGGCTCAGACCGAGTTCTACCGTAGGATTCTGGAGGAGGGCCGGGAGGAGATCAAAGCCGCCCGCCGCCGCTCCGGCCAGAACGGGGCCAAGATGACCATGTTCACCGTCCTGCTGCGCCTGCGGCAAGTTTGCTGCGATTTGCGCCTCACCGGCGTCCAACCTGAGGCGCTCAAAGGGCTGGTGCAGGAGGATCTTTCCGGCAAATGGCCGGCCCTCATTGGTCAAATCGAGTCCACGCTCGAATCAGGCGGCAAACTACTCGTATTCAGTCAGTTTGTGCAGTTCTTACGACTCATGCGTGACCATTTGAGGACGGAGAAACTCGACCATGCCTACTTGGATGGCAGCAGCCAGGACCGCTCGGCCCAGGTGGAGCGCTTCCAGAAAGACCCGAACTGCCGCATCTTCCTCATCAGCCTCAAGGCCGGTGGTTACGGCTTGAACCTGACCGCCGCCGACAATGTCATCTTGGCCGACCCGTGGTGGAATCCTGCCGTCGAATCCCAGGCCATCGACCGTGCCCACCGCATCGGCCAGCAGAAGGTCGTCAACGCCTATCGCCTGGCCATTCGTGGCACCGTCGAAGAGCGTATCCTCAAACTTCAGGCCCAGAAACGCGGACTGGTCGAGGCTGCCTTGAACGACCAAGCCCCGATGATGGAAGGCTTGAGCGAGACGGATTTGGAGGCGTTGATCCAGTAACCGTCACTTGGCTTTCAATTTCTCCAGCAGGAAGCCGAACAGGCCCGGCCACCTCATGTGGGCGTAGTCGTTGTTGTAATTGATCACGTGCTCGATCCCGACGGCTTTGAGCTTTTCGGCGATGCCTGCACCGAAGTTGGCGGAGTGCGGCGGGTCTTTGTAGGGCTGGCCGAGGTTGGGCGGGTTGTCGTAAAACAGCAGTACAGGCGGATCATCCGCGCTGGCGAGGGCATAAGGCGAGAAGCGCTCGATCCACGGCAGCAAGGCTTCCCGTTTGTCGAGGAACTCCTGCATGCTGCCCAGCGCGAAAGCGTGGTTGCCGTATTGGTTGTTGGGAATCCATGCCTGCATCTGCTTTGGGTCCAGCGTGGTCTGTGGAACGAAGGCCAGCACACAACTCAGCCGGGTAGATTCGCGGGAAATCGGGTCCGCGCTCTTCGCGTCGGCCATATCTGGGTGAAACGCCAGCCACAGCGCGGTGAAACCACCCGCCGAGCCGCCACAGCCGCCGATGCGCTCCTTGTCGATGTGCCATTCAGCCGCCTTGCTGCGCACGCACTGCAAGGCTCGCGCCGCATCGTCCAGACAGGCCTTCACCGGTGGATCGATCTTTGCCGCCGTGGCATCCGCGATGAGGCGGTAGTTGATTGAGGCCACGGAGATGCTGTTTTCGAGGCATTTCCCCAGAAAATCGGGATTGGCCTTGTCCCCGCTCATCCACCCACCGCCGTGGACGAAAAACAGCAGTGGCGTCGGCTTCTCGGCCTTCGCTTGGTAAAAATCCAGCACCTGCCGCTCATGCGTGCCGTAGGGCACGTTGGCGTGGGTGGAAGTTTGGGCTTGGACGTTTCCTCCTGCCAACAGGCACAGGAAAAGGAGGGGGAGACGGAATGAAACCATGCGGCGCGCTTCTTTTACACTTCCAACTGGATGCCCAGTTCGATGACCTGCCGCGGCGGAAGATCGAAGTAGCCGGTGGCGGGGCGGGAGAGGCGGGAGAGCATGACGAAGAGTTTCTTTCTCCATGCGGCCATCTTGCCGGGGCCGTTGGTCAGCAGCACCTCGCGGCTCTGGTAGAAGGTGATGCCGTTGCGTTTGACCTTGGTCTTCTCGCTCATGGCCTGGCAGAGGTCGTTGAATACATCCGGGGACTCGGAGAAGCCGTAGCGCAGGAGCACGCGGTAGAACTCATTGTGGTACTCGCTGATCTCGTGACGGGTCTCGTCCTGGACGTAGGGCACGCCCTCGAAGCGCACAGTGAGCAGCACGACCTGCTGGTGCAGGGCTTTGTTGTGCTTCAAATGATGCAGCAGTGCCAACGGCAGGCCGTCGGCACTGGCGGACATGAAAACGGCGGTGCCGGGCACGCGGATGATGCGGTCCTTTTTGATCTCATCGACGAGGAACTGCACGGGCAGGCGGCCGCGTTGCATGGCCTGGAACAGAATGGCGCGGCCATCGGTCCAGGTTTTCATGACGATCCAGATGCCGGCGGCGACGACGAGCGGGAACCATGCGCCCTGCATGAATTTGACGAGGCTGCCGGAGACGTAGCCCAACTCAATGACGGTGAAGACGAGCACGGGCGGGAAGGCCTTCCAGAAGGACCAGCCCCAGATGCGGCGTGCCACGAAGTAAAACAGGATGCTGGTGAGGAACATCTCCATGGAGACGGAGAGGCCGTAGGCGGAGGCAAGATTGCTGGAGGTCTCAAAGCCGATGACCAGCGCGATGCAGGCGGTCATGAGGAGGAAATTCACCTGCGGCA
>CAMCWM010000272.1 GCA_945882215.1 Akkermansia muciniphila
TCACGCCTGCTCGAAAAGAAGCAGCAGGAAGAAGCCGCCAAATACTCCGCCAACCGCCGCACCCTCATCGGCAGCGGCGGCCGCGAGGAAAAGATCCGCACCTACAACTACCCACAGAACCGCGTCACCGACCACCGCATCGAACTGACCCTCTACAACCTCGATCAATTCGTCGAAGGCCGCATCGAGCCCATCACCCAGGCCCTCCTTGCCAGCGACCTCAAGGAACGCCTCGCCGAGGCGGGACTGAACTAAAAGGAGCACACCTGCCTGCATCGCTGCGCGAAGCACTGTGGGCAGGCGCGTCTCGTGTGCCATTTCCCGCGTCCTCGCGGGAAATCGTCCCAAGACAAGCTTGTCCATACTTGCTCCTCCTGCGACCAAACCACGTCCTGGAACAGCCTTCAGCGGGGACGCTGAAGGCAGCACGCGGGACGCGTGCGCTCCAACCGAAGTTGGATGCTCCGATGAGGGTCGGAAACGAAAATGCCAATGTGGTCAAACATGCGATGCAGGAGGGGTGGAGTGAAGCGTCCAACGAAGGCTCCGGCCATATCCTCGATGCCGGACAAGTCCAATCTCTTGTTCCAATCGGCGTGTCCATTCCGGGCACGGCCGCTCATACGGCAGCTTGAGCGTGTCGCGCAGTTCTTGCCAGGCAGCTCCGCTGGGATGGCCTTCCAGATGTCGCTGAATGCGGGTTTTGAATTCGAGGTAGGTCATGGGGGTTGGCCTAACGACCCAAGCTCAGCGACCCGGCCCACGGGACGCGTGGATTGCAACCGGAGCGCGATGACCGGGTTCGCTTCAGCGCATGGTTAGGCCGCGTTGTCATGCGAGGTTGGCAATCTCGTGCTCTGGAAACGGCTGCGTCCATCCGTCATCTACTGAATAACGTGGCTGAATGCGCAGCAACTCAAATCTCACTCTCCGCGCGAAAGCGTGGAGCGGAAATGTGGCGTCGAAAGCCGGGTCATCGTGCTCGGGATGTCTGACAATAATGCGAACTGAATCCGCCTCGCGATGCAACTCACAACTCGCGAACGCCGGCTCAAGCGAGAACTCGACGGTCTCGCGGGTAGAGTGCCGAAGCAGACGAGCGGTAGCTGCGGCCAAATCACGAAGACAATCATTCGGGACGTCCGAAACTGTCAGTGTAAAAGCGTCTGGCGGCTCTCCAAAGGTGACGTCAATCCACCCGTGCTTGGGCTCAGAGAGGTGGAAAATCTTCATGGGCGTATGAAGCGGCCTAACGACCCAAGCTCAGCGACGGCGGCCACGAGACGCGCCGATTGGAACCGCGCCGGCCCGCCGCCGTTCGCTGCAGCGCATGGTTAGCCGTCATGGTCATGTCTCCACCTCAAACTTCTTCAAAGCGTCACTCAACGCCTTGACCACTCTCTGACGCTTGGACTCCTCGCGGAGAAACAGCGGCAGCCGCTCAAACCAACGCTCGCACTCCCAATGGTCGGCAGCACCTATGTCGCGTCGTGAACTCGGCTGAATCTTCCGGTCGTAAAACTCCAAGCACGCCTGAATCTGCTGGATAGAGTGGAACTGAAAAGTAAACGAACACACGCGCACAAAATACACCTGCCTCTGAAGCAACATCGGGGCGCGATGATGGTCGGCTGTGGACGACACAACGCCGTCCATCTGGTCCTGATGCTTCCTCCAGTCAAAAGGCTCTGACCAAATTTGTGCCATACGCGTAATGACGGCTAACAGGTGGATGGTGAACAGATTGGTTGGATTTGTCCCAACGCCTTTATAGCCGACGGTTTTGTTGCCATATTGCGCAAAGGTAACCAAAGTGTCGGTTTGTGCGCAAGCGGCTTGTTATTTGCAACAGGGACAGCTTGAAAAATGGCCTGCCACTCGCATGGCAGGCCCTTGGGGTTCGGAGTGCGGCGTGGCGCACCGAAACGATTCACCGTGAGAGCATTGCCACTTGATCTTTCCCTCATCCTTCGGCATTCGACATTCGCCCGCCTGCAACGCTTCGTGTAGCAATGCGGGCAGGTCCTTGCCCAATCAGGCACCAATCCTGCTTTGCTCCTGCCTCACTGACCCGCCATGTCCGAAACGCCCCCGCCCACTCTCCGCCACCACGGCTTCCAGCTCCTCGAAGACGACCTGCATTTCCTCATGAATGCCTTCGCCGCCGTGCTGCAGCAATTGGGGGAGCCGGAACTGGCGGACTGCCTGCCCTGGGTCGGCACGGGGGTGCCGCAAAAGACCAATCGCTCCCTGGGTCAGGCTTACTCCATCGCCTTTCAGCTTCTCAATGTCGTCGAGGAACGCGCCGCCTCGCAGATCCGCCGTCTGCGCGAGAAAAAGCATGGACCCGAGGCCGAGAAGGGCCTGTGGGCCGACAACTTGAAGCAACTGCGCACCCTCGGCCTCAATCAGGCCGACATCCTCGCCGCTCTCAAAGATGTGTGCGTGGAGCCCGTGCTTACCGCGCATCCCACCGAGGCAAAGCGTGAAACCGTGCGCGACCTGCACCGCGAGATCTACAGCCTCATGAACCGCCATGAGAACCCGGCCTACACGCCGCGCGAGCAGGCCCGCCTGCAAAAACAGCTTCAGACCCAGCTCGAAAATCTCTGGCGCACCGGCGAGATCCACGTCACCCGCCCCAGCATCGAGGCTGAGCTGCAAAACGCGCTGCATTACCTGCGCGAGGTCTTTCCCGAGGCGCTCGCCCGTGCCCACGTGCATCTGCGTGAGGCCTGGCAGGCCGCAGGATACGATCCTGCGCAGATCGACAAGCTCCCGCCGCTGCTGCGCTTCGGCTCCTGGATTGGCGGTGACCGCGATGGCCACCCCTTCGTCACCGCCGAGGTCACGCGCCACGCTTTGCAGGCCCTGCGCAAGAATGCCCTGCGTGTGCAACGCCGCGCGCTGGAATCCCTCGCGCACCATCTGACGCTCAGCTCGCTGTTTCAGACCACGCCACACCGGCTCACGAATTTGATCAAACTGCTCGCCGCGAAACTGCAAAACGAACCACAGATCGACACGACCTATATTTTGGAACGCAACAAGGAGGAGCCCTGGCGCGCCGCTGTGTACCTCATGCGGGCGAAGGTCCTCCTCGCCATCGAGAAACCCGCCTCGCCCGCCGCTTACACCCAGCCTGAAGAACTCCGCGCCGATCTCGACGCGCTGTCGCAAACCCTGCTCGATGTGGGAGCCAAATCCGTGGTGGAAGAGCAACTCGTGCCGCTGCGCCGCAACCTCGCCGCCTTCGGCTTCCACTCCGCCGCGCTCGATGTGCGCCAGAACTCCGCCTTCCACGAGAAGGCGCTCGATCAACTGCTGCGCGCCGCCGGTCTGCTCGATTCCAGTTCCTTCATCGACTGGACCATTGAGCAAAAACGCGCGCTGCTCGACCGCGAACTCGCCTCGCCGCGTCCCTTCCTCTCCCCCGGTATCTCCGCCGGTCCTGAAGCCGACACCGTGCTCGATTGCTACCGCGTGCTGGCCGAACATCGCGCCCAGTTTGGCAATGCTGGCCTCGGCTCGCTCATCGTGTCGATGACACGTCGCGTCGAAGACCTGCTCATCGTCTTTCTCCTCGCCCGCGAGGCCGGACTCATGGAATGGAGCACTGAAGGTCTCGTCTGTCCGCTGCCTGTCGTGCCCTTGTTTGAAACGATGGGCGATCTCGAAGCCGGGCCCGGCATCGTCGAGTCCTTCCTCGCGCATCCCGTCACGCAGCGCAGCCTCAAGGCGCAAAGCAACGGAGGCACGCCCGTGTTTCAGATGATGGTCGGCTACTCCGACTCGAACAAGGACTGCGGCATCGTCGCCAGCCAATGCGCCCTGCATCGTGCGCAGCGCGAATTGTCCGCGACCATTCACAAGCACGGCGCGCGTCCCATCTTCTTCCACGGCCGCGGTGGCACCGTCGGACGCGGCGCTGGCCCCACGCATTGGTTCATGGAAGCGCTGCCGCACGGTTCCCTCAGCGGTGGCATGCGCATGACCGAGCAGGGCGAGACCATCGCGCAAAAATACGCGCACATCGGCTCCGCTGTGTACAACGCCGAGCTGCTCATCGCCTCCGCCACCGCTGCGACGGCACGCCATCGCAGCACCGAATCCCGCGCGCATCCCGCGCTCGAAGCGCTCTTCGACACACTGGCCTCCACCAGCCGCGATGCGTATCGCGCCTTCCTGCATGCGCCGGACTTCATGAAGTTCTACCGTCAGTCCACGCCGATCGATGCGCTGGAAAACTCACGCATCGGCTCACGCCCCGCCCGCCGCACCGGCCAGGCCTCGCTCGACGATCTGCGTGCCATCCCGTGGGTGTTTTCGTGGACGCAATCACGCTTCTACCTCCCCGGCTGGTTTGGCGCTGGCAGCGCGCTGCAAAAACTCAAGACCGACGACCCGGCAGGCTACGCCACTCTCGCCGCCGCGCTCCCGGGTTCCGCCTTCCTGCGCTACGTACTCACGAACATCGAAAGCTCCCTCGTCAGCGCCAACACCGACCTCATGCGCGCCTACGCCGGCCTCGTCGAAGACACCGCCGTGCGTGACCGCTTCCTCAGCACCATCCTCAGCGAATACGAAGCCACGCGCAGCATCATCGACGACCTCTTCCAAGGCACCTTCGAAGAACGCCGCCCGCGCCTCGCCTACACGCTCAACATTCGCGAAGAACCGCTCAAAGTGCTGCACCACCAGCAGATCGCCTTGCTCCGTGACTGGCGTGCGCTCGCCGCCGCCGGTAAAACTGAAGCTGCCGATGCCATGGTCTCCGACTTGTTGATCTCCATCAACGCCATCGCCTCCGGCCTGCGCACGACGGGTTGATTGGTTCTGGCATCGACTCATTCGCGCCAGCGTCATGGACTGCTCCAGCCCTCTGGAGCTTTTCGTGAGCCGTTGAACAATCGAAAGCGCCGGAGGACCGGCGCACTCCAAAACGCTCTCGCGGCATCACGCCCTGCCGCGATACTCTCCCGGCGCCACGCCGACCCAGCGCTTGAACACACGCGAGAAAATCGCCGCGTTCGCATAACCCACATTCGCAGCGACGACTTCCAGCTTGTCGTTCTCCGTTTCCAGGAAGCGACGCGCTTGCTCCATGCGCAGGCAGGTCAGGTGCTGCATCGGGCTGCGGCCCAGTTCCTTCAAGCACAGGCGCCGCAGGTGCTCCGGGCTGCAATGACTGCGATGCGCCAGCTCCGCCAGTGTCCAGTCGCGCATCAGTTCCTGCTCCACATCCGCCCACAGCTTCGCCACCCGCGGCTCGTTGCTGCGCCAAGGCTGGGCGATGCGGCGGATCGTGCCATGCAGCAGTTCCAGCCAGTGATGAATCAATCGCGCCTCACGCTCGCCTTCCCATTCGGCCCGCAGACCGGTCATGATGCGCACGATCTCATCCGCATGCGCCGTCGGCATCACCGGCGAGGCCGCACCGACCACTGGCGTGACAAAACTCGGCTCGTCATAGCGCACCCACGCAAAACACCAGCGCTCACGGCTCTTGGCATAAAACGCATTCAGCACTCGCGGCGGAGCCAGGCACACCATGCCCGGCTTCACCCGCTGCCAGCGTCCATCCAGCATGATCTCCCCTTCCCCACTCACACAGGCCAGCACAAAACTCCCCTCCGGCATCATCCGCACACGTCGATACGGCGGCAGCGCCTCATCCATCCCCAGCCGTGCAATGCGATGCGTCGTCATCTCCACACACTCCCGCGCCTCAACCACCCAGCGCCGCGTGCGCGGGCCGTCGATGGTGGTTTCGTGGAGTTCGTCGTTCATGCAGGGCTCATTTAATCGCGGTTCCTCAATGATGTCACGCACAGGTGCATTTCAGGCATGACAGCGTGCATGCCATCCTGCTAGCCTGCATGATCAACCTCGTATTCCCACCATGCGCCATCTACCTCTCCTCGCATTCCTGCTCACCACATCGGCTTTCGCACAGCCGGTTTCTCTCTTCGACGGCAAAACCCTCGACGGCTGGGACTTTGATCCCGCCATGTGGCGCGTGGAGGACGGCGTCATCACCGGCGGCTCCACCACGGAGAAGATCAAGAAGAACGACTTCATCAGCACCAAGAAGTCGTATCAAAACTTTGAGCTGAAGCTCAAAATCAAAGTCAGTGGCGATCCGAAGACCGGCATGCTGAATAGCGGCATCCAGATCCGCAGCGTGCGTGAGGGCAGTGCCATGAGTGGCTACCAGGTGGACTGCGGCGCGGGGTGGTTCGGCAAAATCTACGACGAGCACCGCCGCAACAAGGTCATCTGGGCACCCACGCCCGAGCAGCAGGTCGCGCTCGACAAGGCCATCGATGTCTTCGGCTGGAACGAATACCGCATCCGCGCCGAAGGCTCGCGCATCCAGACCTGGATCAACGGCGTCCACTGCATGGACTACACCGAGACCGATCCGAACATCGCTCTCGACGGCCACATCGCCCCCCAGGTCCACAGCGGCGGCGTTTGCCTCGTGCAGGTCAAAGATGTCACGATCGAAGAACTCCCCGCCACGCCGGGTGCGCCCACTTGGCAAACCGTCAAAAAGGTCAATCACGTCAATCCAGTCAAACCCACCCCTAAACGCGACATCTCCTACAACAACGTCCAAGGCACGTCCAAAACCGCCGAAGAGCAGCAAAAGCTCTTCCACCTCCCCGAAGGCTACGAGATCGAACTCGTCGTGCA